>CAZQHE010000033.1:0-27578 GCA_964593155.1 uncultured bacterium | reverse complement strand
CTGTCCGGAGCGTCCGACCCCAGGAAGCGCACGCCGGACCACGACGAGGCGTCGCCGTCGTCGCCGTCGGCGTCGATGCGGTAGACCACGCGCGCCTCGGGATCGGCCTCGAGCAGGGAGGGGTCGAAGTACTCGCTCGCCGTCTCCTGGGCGATGCGCTCCGGACCCAGGTAGCCCTGGATGTCGCCGAAGAACAGGTCGCCACCGCTGGCCGGGAACTCGAGCTTGCCGCGGTTCACGACGATCGGCTCGATGTACCAGCCCAGGTGCACGTTCTCGAGGAAGCGGTCGCCGACGTTGGTGACCTCGAAGAGCAGGATCACGAAGGAATCGGCAAACCGCGACGCGTAGCCCAGGACGTCGCAGCGGACCTCCAGACCCATCGGCACGTGCGGGTTGGTGATCCCGCTCTCGTCGGCACCCGAGGCGCTGGTGTCGTTGTAACGAAGGATGAAGTGCTCGTCGGCCAGGGCGTCGAGCCGGAAGTTCTGCTGCAGCGGGTTGCGGCTGATCAGCAGGGCGGCGAGCGGATCCTCGATCACCTGGTCGTCGTCGCCGCCCTCGACCCGCACCGTCTGCGGCGAGAACTCGAAGCCCGACGGCGAAGCCGACTGCGCGTCGAGTGTGGCGTCGACCACGCCGGCGCTCATCAGCGGCTGGCGCGTGAAGCCGTCGATGGCTCCCACCCACAGACCGGCCGACCACAGGTGCTCGACCCCCGAATTCAGCGGGAACTCGAAACTGGGCCGGTTGCTCTGCCCCGACCCGAACATCTCGCCGATGTAGCCACGCGTGGAGAAGGCCAGGCCGACGTTGCCGATGCTCACCACGCGCTTGTCGGTCGCGAACTTCAGGTCGTCGTCGGACTGGGCGGACGACGGCAGCGGCGCCAGGCAGGCGGCACCGGTGACCACGCCCAGAGCGAAGCAGCAGAAGAGAACACGTTGGCGCATGGGAGGAGCCGGGGGCTGCGGGGACCCGCGGGGAACGGGCGGAACTTAGGGGCCGGGCTGCACCGTGTCAACGCGGCGGGGGATCGCGACGAACGCCGGCCCCAACGGGCCGGCGCTCGCATGATGACTCAAGGGAGGCCGCGAGGAAAGCCCTCGCGGCCTCCGGAAGCGTGATGTCCCTACTTGGTGAGGGTCATCTTCTGGACCTGGGCGGCCTCACCGGCGAAGCGCAAGCGCGCGAAGTACACGCCACTGCTCACCGGGGTTCCGGTCTGATCGACGCCCGTCCAGGTGCGCGTGTGCTCACCGGCCGGGAGCTCGCCCGCGGCCAGGGTGGTCACCTTCCGCCCGCGCGAGTCGAAGATCGCCAGCTCCACCTGACCCTGCTTGGCCAGGGAGAACTTGATCTCGCTGCGGGGATTGAACGGGTTCGGGGCGATCGACTCGAACTCCGCCGTCAGGCTGCGGTCGGAGGGCGGAGCCGACACCGCGTCGGCCAGCACGATGTAGCTGTCGTTGATCGGCACGATCTCGTTGCGCGCGAAGCGCGTGTCGAGAAGTCCGGTCACGTACATCTCCTGACCGACGACGCCCGTGATCGTGACGGCCGGGGCCGGATCGACGTACAGCGACGAGTCGCTGGCCGCGTCCTGCACCGTCCACTCGGCCCCGCCGAAGACCGTGTCGGCCACGGCCGCGCGCGGCGTCGCCACGATCACGCTCTCCCAGGCCTCGGTGGTGTCGAGCGTGCTCGTGCTGAGCACCGGCACCGGCGGAAGATCGGCCCCGAACGACACGAAGTCGATCGACGCGCCGCTCTGCGGCAGGATCTCGGTGATCCCGTTGAACTCGTCGATGAAGCCGGAGATCCGGATCACGTCGCCCTGGAAGAAGGTGTTCGAGCCCGAGCCCTCGAACACGAAGATCCCGCTCCAGGGGCCGCCGGCCGGGTCGGCCACGGCGTAGTTCGAGGTCCCGCCGGCCTGCAGCTCGCCCGGGGCCGCGGTGACCACGGCCTCGACGTTCACCAGCTGACCCACGAAGGCGCTGGCGTCGGTTCCCGGCTGCAGGGTCGACTGGATGTCGACGATCGCGGTGGTTCCGACGGCGACCTCGAGGAAGCTGTCCGGCGCGCCACCGGGCAGGTTCGTGGTCTGCGCCGCGTCGTCGGTGGCCTCGATGTAGTACTCCACGCCGGCGGCGCTGGTACCCGGGATCGGAGCGCTCCAGGTGTCGCCGGTGGTGTTGACCATGGGCGTCGAGGTGTAGCTCGTCGCACCGCGATCACGGTAGAAGAGGTTCACGCTGCTCAGCGTGGCGTTGTCGGTGACCGTCGCCGAGATGGTGATCGGCTCGCCGGCCTCGGGCGTCCACGGGTTCGGAACCACGTCGGTGATCTGCGGGAAGGGGTTGCCCGGGTTCTCGATCAGGTCGGTCACGAACCGCGGCTTCATCTGCAGATTGTTGTTGAAGATCGATACCGGACCGAGCACGCGGTACTCGTCACCCGGATCGATCGCGCCGGTTTCGATCCCCGTGGTGCGGTCGATGAAGACGGTGGCCGTGTCCCCGCTGGCATCGGCCAGACCGAAGGTGCCCTGATCCCAGACCGTCGCGGGATCTGCGTCCACACCGGGGCGGAACACGACGGTCCCCTCGACGGCGGCGAAGCCCCCGAGGATCTCGTAATCGGCCGCATTCAGCGTTCCGCTCCCGTCGTTGTCGACGAACTCGGCAACCGTGTACTCGATCGGATCGGGAACGGTCCCGTTGGTGATCACGGTATAGCTGGTGGGCTCGATGTTGATCTCACCGCCGAAGGAACCGATCGTGCCCGTGACTTCGATCTCCTGGCCGAGAAGGAAAGTGGGAGCACCGGGATCGAAGAAGTTGATGCCGCCGGTGGCGTCCTGCAGGTAGTGGGTGCCGCTGTTCCAGGTGCCCTTGAGGGCGAACAGGGTCCCGCGAATGGTGACGGTCGATCCGGCGAAGGGTGACGCCGGGTCGCCCGTGTCGGTGTAGACCTGGATGTCGTCGATGTCGGTCAGCTGCGCGGATGCCGGGGCCACCGTCAGGGCCAGCAGTCCGAGCAGAGCGAGCGCACTGCGGAGCTTCATGTGGGAGTTCTCCTCAGGGGTCGTACGAGGGTGGCGACCCGCGCGAAGGGTACGGACGCACGGGCCGAGGAGTGGGAGCGGCTGGATCGCATGGGTCGCGATCGAAAACCGTGCAACGGTACCACGAATACACGCGCGAAGCCATACGACGGGTGCGCGCCCACGGCGAACGAACGATGAAGATCCGGTGAGCGACGGGGATTCGGGCGCTCCGGAGCGGCCGCAGCAGTCTTCCCCTCTGGTCCCCCCGGATCTCACCTAGCGGTTGCCGCCGCGCGGGCCCGCTCCTAGTCTCCCCGGGCTCGCCGACCGCTCCACCGAGCCGAGGTCTCCATGTCCCTGCGATCCCGTTCCGTCCTGGCGATCCTGGCGCTCGCCGCCGTCCTGGCCGCCGTCCGGCCCCTGCCGGCGGCAGCCGATGCCTGGTACCGCCCGCGTGTCGAGGTGGGCGCCGCGCCGACCTGGTTCGAGCCGCTCGCCGATTTCGTGCGCTTCGAGCAGATCCCCGGCAGCGGCGTGCCCGAGGAGCGCACCATGGAGTACGAGAGCACCACGTTCACGTCGGTGCGGGTGGCCTTCGACCTCCACCCCGAGCTCGAGTTCGGCTGGACCCGTTCCTGGGCCTCGACCCCGCTGCGTTTCGAGATCGACGGGCAGGAACTCGAGACGGGCGACCTGAACGACGGCCAGCCCGTGGTCGTCCCGGAATTCGACCTCACCGTCGATCTGCTGACCTTCCGCTGGTGGCCCGCTCGCACGCGCTGGAACGGCGTCGGCCCGGTCGTCCAGCTCGGCGCCGGCCGCATCGCGCAGGACCAGCAGGGCGAATTCGGCCCCGACTCGCAGATCCGCACCTTCGACTGGAGCGACGACGACTTCGCCCTGGTCGCGGGCGCCGGCCTCGAGGGCGCCTGGAAGCGCGTGAAGGCCGGGGTGGGCGTCGACGTCGTCCGCTGGCGCTTCGAAGCGCCCGAGGAGGACGTCAACGGCAACCCCACGAGCGAGACCATTCCCGACGACGTGGCCCTGGCCTGGATGGTCACCGGCCGCCTGTCGTTCCGGTTCTGATGGCCGGCCCGCCTCAGCGGGCCAGCACGCTCTCGGCCCGCTCGATCAGGAAGGCGTACTGCAGCGCGATCTCGCGGTAGCGGTCGTACCGCCCCGACGCCCCGCCGTGGCCCGCACTCATGTCCGTGCGAAGCAGCAGCAGGTTGTCGTCGGTCTTCGTGGTGCGCAGCTTGGCCACCCACTTCGCCGGCTCCCAGTACTGCACCTGCGAGTCGTGCAGTCCCGTCATCACCAGCATGTGCGGGTAGTCCTGCGCACGCACGTTGTCGTAGGGCGAGTACGACAGCATGCGGTCGAAGGCGTCCTTCTCGTGCGGGTTGCCCCACTCGTCGTACTCGCCCGTGGTCAAGGGGATCGAGTCGTCGAGCATGGTGGTGACCACGTCGACGAAGGGCACCTGCGCGATCGCGCCCTCGAACAGGTCGGGCCGCTCGTTCACCACGCAGCCCACGAGCATGCCGCCGGCGCTACCGCCCCAGCAGAAGAGCCGGTCGGTCGCGGTGTATTTGCCGGCGAGCAGGGCCTCGGCGCCGTCGATGAAGTCGTGGAACGTGTTCCACTTGTGTTCCTGCCGGCCCTGTTCGTACCAGTGGCGGCCCATCTCGCTGCCGCCCCGGATGTGCGCGATGGCGAAGATCCAGCCGCGATCGAGCAGACTGATGCGGGCGGGCGAGAAGCCGGCGTCGATGGAGATCCCGTACGAGCCGTAGCCGTACAGGACGCACGGCGCCGTGCCGTCGCAGGGGGTGTCGCGCCGGCGCACGAGCGAGATCGGCACCCGGGCGCCGTCGCGTGCGGTGGCCCACACGCGCTCGGTGGTGTAGGCCGCGGGATCGAAGCCGCTGCCGATGGGCTGCACCTTCAGCACCCGCCGCTCGCCGGTGGCCAGGTCGAACTCGAGCGTCGAGGGCGGGGTGCCCATCGAGCTGTACTGCACCCGCACGCTGGGCAGGTCGGGCTCGAGGTTGGCGCCCGGCCCGGCGTCGTAGACGGCGTCCTGGAACTCGAGCACCCGTTGTTCGCGGCCGTCGTGGTCGAGCACCCGCAGCCGGCGCAGGGCGTCACGGCGCTCCACGGCCACCATGTGCTCGCGGAAGAGCACGACGCCGCCGAACAGCACGTCGTCGCGGTGCGGCAGCACCTCCTCCCACCGCTCCTTGCGATGGTCGTCGACGGGCGCGCGGAGCAGGCGGAAGTTGCGCGCGTTCTCGTTGCTCGTGATCCACCACCAGTCGCCGTAGTGGTCCACGTCGTACTCGTGCTCGCCCTCGCGGGGCAGGAACACGCTCCAGTCGTCGAAGGGCCGGTCCGACCGCAGGTAGCGGATCTCGCTGCGCAGCGTGGTCTCGCAGACGATCAACACGAAGCGACGCGACGTGGTCTTGGCCAGGCTCACGTAGTAGGTCTCGTCGGTGTCGTGGAACACGCACTCGTCGTCGGCCGGATCGGTGCCGAGCACGTGGCGGAACACGCGGTCGGGCCGCAGGGTCTGCGGATCCTTGCGCGTGTAGAAGATCGTGCGGCCGTCCTCGGCCCAGGCCATGTCGCCGCTCGTGCCCTCGATCCGATCGGGCAGGTCCTCGCCCGTGTCCAGCCGACGGAAGCGGATCTCGTACAGACGGCGACCCACCGTGTCGACGGCGTAGGCCATCAGGTCCTGATCGGTGCCGATGGCCCGGGCGCCGACGTCGCAGTAGTCCAGGCCCCGGGCCACCGCGTTCTCGTCGAGCACCAGGGTATCGGGACCGTCGAAGGCCGGGCGCCGGTAGTGGATGGGATAGTCCTTCCCGTCCTCGGTGCGCGACAGGTACCAGTGGTCGCGGATCTTCACCGGCACCGAGGTGTCGTCCTGGGGGATCCGTTCGCGCAGCTCGTGGAACAGCGTCTCGCGCAGCTCCTCGCCCGAGGCGAGGATCGAGTCGGTGTAGGCGTTCTCGGCCTCCAGGTAGCGGACGACGTCGGGGTCGTCGCGTTGGTTGAGCCAGAACCAGTCGTCGGTGCGGACGACGCCGTGGTGTTCCAGACGGTGCGGCCGACGGGGCGCGCGGGGTGGTTGCACGGGCGAGACCTCCGGGCAGGGCGTGCAGGATCGCAGTACAGTAGCCGACGATCGGTCGCTCGACCACCGTCGGAGCAGGATCGGGTGACCGAGCGGCGATTGACGAAGCCTCGCCCGGGACCTATCCATTGCGGAACGCCGGTCGGAGGGCGACCGCGGACCCCTGGGAGGCCGACGGATGATCGCGACGAAATCGCGCGAAGAGATCGAGACCATGCGGGAATCGTGCCGTCTGGCCGCCCGGACGCTCGACCACATCGAGCCACACATCCGGCCCGGGGTCAGCACGGCCGAGGTCAACCGCATCGCCCACGAGTTCATCGTGGGCCACGGTGCCTATCCTTCGCCGCTGAACTATCACGGTTTCCCGAAATCGGTCTGCATCTCGCGCAACGAGGTGATCTGCCACGGGATTCCCGACGAGCACGACGTGATCGAGGACGGCGACATCGTCAACGTGGACGTCACCACCTACCTGAACAAGTTCCACGGCGACACCAACCGCACCTTCCTCGCCGGCGACGTCGGCGAAGAGGCCCGCGAGCTGGTCCGGGTGACCCACGAGTGCCTGATGCGTGGGATCGAGGTCGTGCGCCCGGGCGCCCACCTCGGCGACATCGGCCACGCGATCCAGTCCCACGCCGAGGCCCACGGCTACTCGGTGGTGCGCGACTACTGCGGTCACGGCATCGGCTACGAGTTCCACGAGGATCCGCAGGTGCTGCACTACGGCAAGCCCGGCACCGGCGTGCGGCTCGAGGAGGGAATGACCTTCACCATCGAGCCCATGATCAACATGGGCACCGACAAGTCGAAGGTGCTCGCCGACGGCTGGACCGTGATCACCGCCGACGGCAAGCTGTCGGCCCAGTTCGAGCACACCATCGCCGTCACCGCCGACGGCTTCGAGATCCTCACGTTGCTCGACGGCTGAGCCGCCGTTCGCCCCCGGCGCGCGAAAGGCCCCCACCGCTGGCGGGGGCCTTTCACGTTCCCGGTTCGGCTTTCATCCGGGGAAGGTCACTCGGTGCTCGCCAGGATCTTCTGGAATCGCTCGAGCTGCTGTTGGTAGTAGGAGTCGTCCGGAGCCTCGGCGATCGCCCTCTCGATCAGGGTGACGGCATCGCGGCAGTCGCCGCGCGCGTTGCAGATCTCGGCCGCGGTGTCGAGGATCTGGGCCTTCTGCTCGCCCGGCCGCGCGAGCTCCACGCCACGACGGGCGAGCTGCTCGGCCTCCTCGAGGTTCACGTCGTTCTCGAAACACCACCAGGCGAAGGCGTTCAGCTGATCGGCGTCGTCGCGCCAGCCCTCGGTCAGACTCGACTTCTTCGCCTCCACGGCCTTCTGCGTATCGCCGGTGATGCGCAGATGGCCCGCGATCTCGATCGCCGTACGGGCGCGCGGGTCGATGTCTTCGGGACCGGCCTGCTCGATCGCCTCGAGCGCGGCCTCGAGGAAGGGCGTCTCGAGCTCGGGCCGGCCCGTCCGCCGGGCCATGGCCCCGACCATCTGCGAGGTCATGACCACCAGCGAGGGATCGGCGTCGTCGGTCAACGCCGCGGCGCGGGCGTCGGCGACGAAGGCGTCGAGGTCGTAGCCGGCCACACCCCGGCGCAGCTTCATGAACCGCGCCTGGAGGATCTCGCTGCCGTGGTCGCGGGCGGGATCGAGTTCCTGGGCCTGTTCGTACAACGCGATGGCCGCATCGTAGTCGCCCGTTCCGGACTCGATCGACGCGAACTTCGCGGCCAGCGGCGCCGTGGGTTCTTCCTCGAAGGCCGCGCGCTTCGCCGCCAGCGTCCGCGTGTCGGCCACGGCCCCCTCGAAGGCCGACAGGAAGTGCTCGGGTCCGCCGTAGCCGGCCCAGCGGTCGATCAACTCGCCCTGGGCGTTCACGACCACGTAGGTCGGGAACCCGCTCACGCGGTACTTCTTCGCCAGCTCGATCCCTTCGCCCTTCTCTGCGTCGATCGACAGGAAGACCACGTCGTCGAGGGCGGTGGCGATGCCGGTCGAGGCGTCGGCGAGATCGCGGTCGAAGTGCTTGCAGTACACGCACCAGTCGGTGAAGAAGTCCACCAGGATCGGCACACCGCGCTCGGCGGCACGTTCCTGGGCGGTGGTGAAATCGATGGAGGTCTCGGCGGCCGAGACCGGCAGTGCCGCGAGCAGGAAGCAGAACGACAGGACGGATCGAACGATCATGTCGGTACACCTTTCCGGCGACGGGGGTCCTGGTCCACGCTCGGGTGGACCGCGAGCACGGGAGGCGTGCCGGGACCTGGGGGGAGGAGGCCGCAGTCCGACGTGTGACCGACCGCCGGTGCGTGGGGTGACGCCCGGCGAGCCTACACCATCCCGAAATCGCGTGCACGATCCGGATTCGTGAACGGGCATCGACGTGCGGCGTGCTCCGAGTACACTTCCACGGCGCCCCGGTTCCCACCGCCGGCCCCGTGTCCTTCTCCCGACCCCAACGAGGAATCGATCGTGTTCGAACCGACTTCACAACGATGGATCGTGACCGCGCTCACACTGCTCGTCGTGGGCCTCGCGGCCGCCGACGCCGACGCCCGGCGCCCGCAGCCCGACGACCCGACATCGCTCGAGCAGCGTCGCGCGGCCTGGCAGCAACACCAACGGATGGACGAGGAGTCGCTGTTCACCGGCCTGCCGTGGCGCAACGTCGGACCGATCGTCTTCGGCGGACGCCTCGTCGACATCGAGGTCCATCCCGACGAGCCCTACACCTTCTACGTGGCCTACGCCAGCGGAGGTCTGTGGCGCACCGAGAACAACGGACTGTCCTTCGACCCGCTTTTCGACGAGCAGGCCACCATCATCATGGGGGACGTGGCCATCGACCCCCAGCAGCCCGACGTGATCTGGGTCGGCACCGGCGAGAACAACTCGTCGCGCAGCAGCTACGGTGGACTCGGCGTGTTCCGCAGCGACGACGGTGGTGCGTCCTGGGAGTGGATGGGACTCGGCGACACCGACCGCATCGGCCGCATCCTCGTCGACCCGCGCGATTCCGATCGCGTTCTCGTGGCGTCGGCCGGCCGCCTGTACACCGAGAGCGGTGACCGCGGCATCTACCTGAGCACCGACGGCGGCGACACGTGGGAACGCGTGCTCGAGGGCGAGGGCATGACCGGCTTCATCGACCTCGTGCGCCACCCCACCGAGCCCGACGTGATCTACGCCGCGGCGTGGGACCGTTCGCGACGTCCGTACGAGTTCGTCGAAGGCGGCACCGGCAGTGGCATCTACCGCTCCGACGACAACGGCGAGACCTGGCAACGCCTCGACGGCGGCTTCCCCGAGGGCGAGAACGTCGGACGCATCGGCCTGGCCGTCAGCGCCGATTCACCGAACACCGTCTACGCCTATCTCGACAACCAGGCCATGCTTCCCGAGGAGGAATGGGACCTCGGTGGCGCGGCGATCACCGCCAAGCGCCTGCGCACCATGACCCGCGAGGACTTCCTGCGGCAGGACCCCGACGAGGTCGAGCGCTTCGTGCGCACCAACGACCTGCACCCGTCGATCAGCGGCGAAGACCTCACCGAGATGGTCCGCGAGGGCGAGGTCACCATCGACGACCTGATCGCCTCGCTCGAGGACGCCAACGCCAGCCTGTTCGACACCGACATCGAAGGACCGCAGGTGTGGCGCAGCGACGACCGCGGCGGCTCGTGGCGTCTGATGCACGACGACCCCATCCGCGACATGGTCTACACCTATGGCTACTACTTCGGGCAGATCCGCGTGTCGCCCCTCGACGTCGACCGCGTGTACATCCTCGGCGTGCCGATCCTGCGCAGCGACGACGGCGGTGCCACGTGGAAGGGCCTCGACGACCGCGTGATCCACGTCGACTACCAGGCCATGGTGATCGACGAGGAACACCACGACCGCATCATGGTGGGCAACGACGGCGGCTTGGCCATGAGCTGGGACGGCGGCCTCACGTGGATCGAGGTGAACCGCAATCCCGTGGGTCAGTTCTACACCGTGCACGTCGACGACGCCGAGCCCTACAACATCTACGGCGGCACCCAGGACAACGGCACGTGGAAGGGTCCGAGCACCGCCGAGTCCGACGACCTGCACGCCTGGACCAAGATCAACGGCGGCGACGGCTTCTACGTGCAGACCGACGATCGCGACGGCACCACCTACACCGGCTACCAGTTCGGTTACTACACGCGCATCGATCCCGACGGCAGCCGCCACCGCGTACGGCCGCGCAACATGATCGACGAGCCGGCCCTGCGCTACAACTGGATGACGCCGATCCAGCTGTCGTCGCACAACCAGGACATCGTCTACTTCGGCGCGAACAAGCTCTTCCGCTCGATGGACAAGGGAGAGACCTGGACGGCGATCAGTGAAGACCTCACCCGCACCACGAAGAGCGGTAACGTGCCCTTCGGCACCATCACCACCTTCGACGAGTCGATCCACCGCTTCGGCGAGATCTACGTGGGCACCGACGACGGCCAGGTCTGGCGCACCCTCGACGGCGGCGTGAGCTGGACCGACATCGGCGACGGTCTGGTCGGTGACCGCTGGGTCACCCGCGTGCAGGCGAGCACCCACGACGAGGCCCGCGTGTACGTGAGCCTGAACGGCTACCGCGACGACGACATGACCGCCTACGTGTATCGCAGCGACGACCGCGGCGACTCGTGGACCTCGATCGCCGACGGCCTGCCGTCCGAACCGGTGAACGTGATCCGCGAGGACCCGCAGAACGAGGACGTCCTGTACGTGGGCACCGACCGCGGCGCCTACGCGAGCCTCGACCGCGGCGACTCGTGGATGGCGCTCAGCGGTGGGATCCCGAACGTGCCGGTGCACGACCTGGTGGTCCAACCGCGCGAGAACGACCTCGTGGCCGGCACCCACGGCCGCAGCATGTGGGTGCTCGACGTCGAGCCCATCCAGTTGCTCGACGCCGAACTGCGCGAGCAGCCGGTGCACGTGTACGCCCTCGACGAGATCCAGGCCCGCCGCGGCTGGCGCGGCCGTCCGTCCACGTGGTTCCACCGCCCCGAGGAGGACGATCCCACCTACCCCGTGCGTGCCTGGTCGCGCGACGGCGGTGCGGCCACCGTCGAGATCCTCGACGCCGACGACCGCGCGCTGCGTCGCTTCGAGGTCGACCTGCTCCGGGGCGTGAACCAGTTCGAATGGGACCTGCGTCTCGATCCCGACCTGGCCGTCGCGGCCGAGGAGGCGCGGATCGAGGCCGAGGACGCCGAGGCCGACGAGCCGATCGAGCGCACCCTCGCCGATCGGCCGTGGTCCGAGGCCGTGCGCCTCGGCTACCCGCTGTACGTGACCGCCGGCGACTACACGCTGCGCCTGACCCACGGCGGCGAGACCGCCGAGCAGAGCCTCACCGTGAAGGCCCCGCCCGAGTGGGAGCCGCGGATGACCGGACCGCTGACGCGGCCCGGCAAGCTGCACCCGTAGCCGCTCGGTCGACCGAACCGGAACGAAGACGAGGCGGGCCCGTCGGGTCCGCCTCGTTGCGTGTCCGGTCCCGGAGGATCGGTCTCCGGGAGAAGGGGCGTCATGGTCACTCCGCGGGCCGGCCGCAGAGATGCGGATTCAGGCGGTGACCGCCTGCACGTCGAAGGCCATGCGCGCCTGCTGCAGGCGCACGAAGCGTTCGGTGTGGATCCTGAGGCGCTCGATCTCGTCCTCCGTGCAGAATCCCTCGACCCGATCCAGGTAGGCCAGCATGTCCCACCGGTCGGCGAAGAAGGGATTCTCCTCCCCCGTCGTGCGCACGGGCAGGCGCAGCAGCATGTCCTGCAGGCCTTCGTCGTGGCAGAGGATCTTGGGCGCGAGCTCGCCGCCCGACTCCACCTTCCACAGACCGATGTCGATCCCCTTGGGAACGAAGGTCCGCAGGTAGAGGGCGATCAGGCGCATCAGGCACCGGGTCTCGAGCTCGTAGGCGCGGCGTGCGGAGTCGGCCATGGCGTTCCTCCTGCGTCCCAAGCTTCCGGGGCCGACCCTCGGTCCGTCGGGAGCCGGCCCGTCCCGCCGCAGTGGGTGGTGCGGCGGGCCCGGGCGGCACAGTACCCCCCAAGCGCGTGAATCGACAACGAAAGCTCTGCAAAGAGCCCCGGACCGTGACGGCCCGGGGCTGATGACTGTTCCAACTGATTTCTTCCCAGCGCTTTGCACGCGTCCGCCCGGGATCCTCGAGGCGCGGTGGCCGGCGGTGCGACGGCGGTCAGTCGGCCCGGGCGAGCGGGGCCAGCTCCATCCGGTAGCAGATGATCTCCATCGGGTCGGCGTCGGCCATGCCCTCGTCGGGCCCGCCACCCATGAAGGCCTGCCGCGCCGACATCAGGTCGGTCACAACCAGCAGATAGCCACCGGCGAGGAACATGCCGTCGTTCACCGGATCGAACTCGCCCTGCATGCTCACCTGGCGCTCGAAGCGACCCTGCGCATCGAAGACGTCGAAGGTCGCGAGCGCCCCCTCGGGACGGTCGTAGGTGCCGCGGCTCGTGCGCACCCAGATCGTGCCGTCCTCGCGGGCGTGCACCGACTCGATCGGATTCCAGTGGGGCTCGATGTCGTACTCGGGGTTCTGCACCCAACGTCGGATCATCGCACCCCAGCGCGCCTTGATCCGCTCGACCGCCGCGTCGTCGCGGGCGTGCGGCGCGTACTCGCGTCGGATCACGTGACGTGGCGTGCCGTCGGCGTTCCACACGTCGATCCGGTAGTCGGTGAACTCGGTGCGCGCGGCCACCGTGCCCTCGCGCGAAGCCGACCAGGCGCGCTCGAAGTTGTTCCAGTCGGTCTCGACCAGCCGCTGGTCGTTGAACTGCATGGCCGAGGTCGCGTGGACGAGATCCGCGACCTCCGCCCCGGACGTGTCGAAGATGCCCAGGCGCGTGGTCCGGCGGAACTCCCCGGCCTCGCGGTCGGGATTGCTCACGCTGTAGACCATGGCCACGTTGTCGCCGACGGTGGTCGCGGCGCTCAGACCGGGAAAGCCCTCGCCACGCGGGGTGATCTCGAAGTTGCCCGCCGGAATCCCGTCGGGCGTGAGGAGGACCATCTTGCTCGGCCAGGCCTGGATCACGCTGACCGACCCGTCAGGCATGAGGTTCAGGTCGCTCGGCCGACGGAACTCGCCCGGCCCTTCGCCCTCGCGCCCGATCGTCCGCAGGTACATGCCCGACTGATCGAAGATTCGCACCTCCGACAGCTGCGCGTCGAGCACGTAGAAGTGGTTCTGCTCGTCGGCGACGATGTCGCTGATCACGCCGAAGAACTCCTCCGGCGCGTCACTGTAGCCGCCCAGGCGCCACATCTCGGTCAGCGGGACCTCCGTGGGCGGCAGGAGGGGATCGGCAGGGTTCAGGACATGGGTCACGCCGTCGACGTCGACCTCTTCTCCCGTCCAGGAAGCGGCGAGGGAGACGGCGGGCAGGAACAGGCTCAGCGCCAGGGCGGCGGCCCCGATCTGGATCGGACGCATGCGAGGGCCTCTCGACTGGGGACGAATGCGTTTCGGGCGATGCGCGTCGATTCGCTCGTGAGATCCCTGCGGATGCGATCGGCCCGAGGTTGGGTGGATCTGGCCCGGTCGAGGGGGGCGATGCGGCGCTCAGCGCACCACGAAGGCGCCGCGCAGGTCTCCGACCTCGAAGCCCGTGGCCCGATCCTGCGGGTAGAGCTCCGCCAGGCGACCCTTCAACTGGGGCTCGAGCATCGACTCCGAACCGTGGCAGTTCAGGCACAGCGGCGCGCCGATCCGGATCGCGCGCATGTAGGTGCGCTGTCCGTCGTGGGCGACGACGGTGTCCTGCATCGCCGGCCTCGTCTCGAATTCGGCCAGCACGGCGGCCTCGGCCCGGGACGCGGCGTTGTCCGGATTACGGTTGTTCCGCGACACGCGGCCCACCGAGAGTTCGGTCTGGGTGCCGACCTCCTGGGCGATCTCGGGCGCCCGCGTGTGGCAGACCTCGATCGCCGCCACCGGCCCGCCCTCCTTCATGGCCGCGCTCAGTTCCTTCTTCAGTTCGATCTGCAGGCGGTTCGTGGCCGCCTTCGCCTCGGCGGCGAACTCGGCGTCGGCCGACGTCTGCGCCGCCGTCTCGGCGGACCCTTCACCGCCTCCACCCCCGCAACCGGCCACGACGAACGCCAGCACCAGGGCCAGGGGCGAGGTGAGGACGAGGGAGCGTCGAAATCGCAGCTTCATGGCCGGCCTCCACCGAGGGTTCTGCCTCGAAGATTGTGCATCGTGCCGCCACGCCGTCCGGGGCGGCGTTCACACGCGCCGTGCGTCCCGGATCGTCATCGTGCGGTGACACTTCGTGTCCCGGTTCCGGGACAGCGGTCCGCCCGCAGGGTAGTGCACAATCTTCGAGCCACATAGCACGAGGAAGGGGGCGGTTCCGATCCTCGTCATCCCCCTCGCGCTGGGCTTCCGAGGACGGACCCGCACCCCGCCCGACAACGTCACCGAGATCCGTCCGGGTTCCCGGACGGCGAACATTCCGGTCACATTTTTCGGGAATCGTCGCGGCGCCGTTGCCCCGATGCTCTCGACCATGCTCTACGACCGCCTCGAACGCCTCTGGCACGCCGACTCCACCCGCCGCGGCATCGCCTGGCTGCTCGTGATCGTCTTCCTGGGCGGTCTCGTCCTGATCGAGATCGAGCGGCAGGGACTCAACCCGTGGCCGGGGCACCTGCCGACCAACCACTTCTACGCCGTGGGCTGGGCGCTCACCCTGCTCCTGGGTGTGGAGATCCTCGACCTGGTGTTCTCGCTGTCGGGCTCGGTGAGCCTGTCGGCCGGCAAACAGCTCGAGATCTTCTCACTGGTTCTGCTGCGCAAGAGCTTCAGCGAGCTGAAGGAGATGCCCGAACCGGTGGTGGTCGAGAGCTTCAGCGAACCGGTCCGGCACATGGCGGCCGACGCAGCCGGCGCGCTGGTGATCTTCGCGTTGGTCGGGGTGTACTACGCCATGCAGCGGCACATCCCCATCAGCAAGGACGAATCCGAGAAGCAGGGCTTCGTCACCATGAAGAAGCGCATCGCGCTCGCCCTGCTGGTGGCCTTCGTCGGATTGGGTGCGCTGCAGCTCACCCGCGCCGCGACGGGGCACACGGGCGGCGAGGGCTTCTTCGAGATCTTCTACACCCTGCTGATCTTCGTCGACGTGTTGATCGCGCTGGTGTCGATCCGGTACTCGACCGCCTACCACGTGGTGTTCCGCTACTTCGGCCTGGCCGTGGTCACCATGTTCATCCGACTGGCGCTGGCCTCGCCCAGCTATCTGAACGCCCTGCTGGGCATCGGGGCGGCGGCCTACGCGGTGGCGCTGACCTACGCGGTGAACCGGGTGATCAACCGCGTCCCGGATCGGGCACTGAAGCGTCCGATCCCATGAGCACGAAGGGCGCCCAGTAGTAGGGGTGCGCGGTCTCGCGCTCGGACCACAGCGCGGCGCGAGCCCGGTTCAGCGCCTCGGCCACCGGCCGGTCGCGCCGCAGCAGCTGCTCGTAGAACCGCGCCATGAGCCGGCCGGTCGAGGCATCGGCCACGGGCCACAGGCTCGACACCACCCGGCGCGCGCCGGCGGCGAGGAAGGCGCGGGTGAGACCGATGGTGCCCTCGCCGCGCTCGAGCTTGCCGCGCCCGGTGTCGCAGGCGCTGAGCACCACCAGCTCGGTGTCGAGCGGCAGGGCCATGATCTCGAGCGTGTACAGATAGCCGTCGCCGGCACCGTCGGGATCGCGGGCGAGGGCCACGCTGGTCAGCGCGGGTTCCTCGCGGTCGACCAGACCGTGCGTGGCCAGGTGGACGATCGACGGACGGTGCGCTTCGAGCCCGCGCCGGAAGGCCTCCTCGGTGGCGTCGGCGCCGATCAGTCCGACGGTCTCGTCACCGCGCAATCCACGGAGGATCTCGACCTCCTGCCGCGACTGCGGCAGGGGAGGCAGCTCGCCGCCGGTGCCGACACGGGCGGCGAGCGTGGTGAAGTCGGGATCGGCCACGGCCAGGACGTTGGCGGTGGCCGCGGCCGCGCCCTCCTCGCGCAACTGCAGCAGGAGCGTGGCCGAGGGCGCGTAGCCGATCGCGACCTCGCGGGCGAGGTAGCGGGCGTCCTCCCAGTCGGGGCGGTCGCCGGCGTCCTCGGTCAGCAGCAGCTCGAAGGGGATCTCGAAGAGGATGCCGTCGGGCACGATCCACAGGCGATCGCGGCCCTCGATCCGGCCGGCCGCCGGCTCCACGAGCGCGCGGTAGAGCGCGTGGGCCTCGGTGGCCAGGGCGCGATCCCCGAAACCGGGCGCCTGCAAGGCCTCACGCAGGGTCACGATGCGGCGCTGGAGCGCGGAGCGCGACGGGAGTTCGTGAAGGGTGTGCCCGTCGGCATCGACCACCCACAGGTACGAGGCCTCCTGCCCTACCGCGTACACCAGGGCCGTCGTGTCGGCGTCGAGGCGGGCGGAGAGATCGTCGGGGCCGGCCAGCGAGCCGCCGGCCTGCAACCACGGCGCGGTCTCGGCCAGGCGCGCGTCGTAGCGACGCGCCAGGCGTTCCTGCAGGCGGCGGCGCCGCTCGGCGTCGGTGCCGTCGGTGCGCTCGGTCCGATCGAGGGTGTAGAGCGAGTCCAGCAGGGCCGCGATGGCGGGATCGTCGTCGGCCTCGAAGGAGCGCGTGACCATCTCCAGCAGGCCTCGGGCCCGGGCACGTTCGGCCGTGCGGAAGGCCAGGGACGACCAGGCGCGGCGGTCCCTCCGCTCGGCCTGCTGGGCGTAGAAGTGGAGCACGCTCTCGTACAGCGTTCCGCGCTGCGCGGCGAGATAACCGGTGCGCAACGCGCCGCTGCTCGCGGCCGCGCGGTGACGCTCGAGCGCGCCGAAGGCCGCTTCGTAGTAGGCGCGCGCGCTGTCGGGGGCCAGGGTCTCGAACGAGTCGCCGATCCCGGTCAGGGGAATCCACTCGAGCTCGGCGCGCCCGTTGCGCAGCAGCGCGGCACGGACCGCACGCAGCTCGTCGCGGGCGGCCCCGTAGCGGCCCGTCGACGTGAGCGCGTTGCCGCGGGTGGCGCGCAGGCCCACGGTGAGATCGGCCTCGAGATCGGGGTGGCGCGCGAGAGTCGCGCCGGTCAGGTCGAGCGCCTCGTCGTAGCGCGCCAGCGCGACGAGAGCATCGGCGGCCACGCGGGCCGCGGTCAGCTCCTGGAGCACGGCTCCGGATTCGCGCGCCAGGTCCAGGGCGCGGCGGGCCGTCTCGAGGGCCCCCTCGTGGTCGTCGACGCTGGCGCGGGCGACGGCGACGTTCGTGCGGGCGAGCGCCACGAATCCGGCGACGTCGAGTTCCAGGGCCAGATCGCGCGCGTTGGCCAGCTCCTCGGTCGCGCGCTCGACGTCGCCCAGGGCGAGCAGGGCCTGGCCGCGCTCGGTGCTCAGCCGGAACGCGAAGCGCGTGTCGACCTCGTCGCCGGCCAGTGCCTCGACGCGGGCGACCTCCTCGATCGCTTCGCGCAGGCGTCCCTGCTCGCGCAGGGCACCGGCCAGATCCAGGCGGATGCCGGCCTCGAACTCCGGAGCCACGTCGATCAACACGAGCGCTTCGCGCAGGGCCTGCACGGCATCGGCGGTGCGTTGCATGTTGCGGTACAACACGCCGACCGAGTGCAGTGCTTCCAGCCGTCGGCGGTCGTTGCCGCTGGCCTCGAGCACCGGGACCGCGCGTTCGAGCAGGGCGCGCGCCTCGACGAGCCGGCCCAGCGCCTGCTCGCAGTTCGACGCGTAGGTCAACGACGTGGCGAGTCCCACGCGGTCACCGGTGCGCTCGCGCAGGGCGATGGCGCGACGGTACCAGCGCAGGGCCTCCTCGAATTCGTTCTGCTGGAAGTGGACCGAGCCCAGGCCGTTGAGCGTACGGCCCTCGAGGATCCGGTCGTCGATCGCACGACGGGCCTCGAGTGCCTGCTCGTAGGCCGACTCCACGGCCGCCCAGTCGCCGGCGTACCAGTGCGCGACACCCTGCGTGCCCAGGTTGACGGCGACGGCCCGCCGGTCGCCGATCGACTCGTACAGGGCCTGGGCCTCGCGCAGCAGTTCGACGTCGCGCGCGGCATCGCCGGCGCTCCGGGCCTCGGCGGCCTCGGCCTCCAGCTGCCGGGCGCGGCGCCTGGTCTCCCGCTCGGCGTCGCTGCGATCACGGTGGGCGGCCACCAGCTGCCCGGGCACCCGCGACCCACCGTTGCCGGTGTGGAGTCCGGCCAGTCGAGCGGCCAGTTCCACGTTCTCCGCCGCGCCGCCCGGATCCTCGTCTTCGATCTCGAAGGCGATGTCCAGCAGCTGCCCCACCGCCGCCCCCACCAGGACCGCGTTCTCGGCGACCGCGTCGCGCAGGACGGCGGGATCGTCGAGTCCGGCCAGCGAGTCCGCCTGGACGATGAAACGCACGACCGGATCAGCGGTCGCATCGCGAACGAAAAGCGAACAAACAATCAAGACCGCGACGGCGAGCGGTCGGCGAAGGCTCGGCATGATTCGGCACTCCGGGAGGCGGTCGATCGGGGCGGACGACTCCGGGACGGGCTGGGCGCATGCCAGTACGGCACCCGGGCGTAGGACCGTCAAGAATCTTCCCGCTCGATTTCCTGACTTGCTAGACTGTGATCTTCGATCTTCGCGCCCGGTTCCGGCCTGCCCGCCGGTCCGCCCCGTTCGGTCCACCCCCTGCGACCCCGACAGGAGTCAACGCCCATGTGCGCCCGTGTACTCCGTGGTCTCGTCCTGCTCACGGCGATCGGTCTCTTCGCCGTGCCGCACGATGCCCACGCCACCCAGGTCCTCGCCCTCGACCTCGACGAACTCGGTCGTGAGTCGCGGCTCGTCGTCGAGGGCCGCGTCGTCGATCAGCGCGCGTTCTGGAACGAACGCCGTACGCACATTCTCACCGCCGTCGACGTCGAGGTCGACCGCGCCCACAAGGGCGACGCTCCCCGCCGGCTGACGGTGGTCCAGGCGGGCGGCGAGCTCGACGGCGTGCGCATGACCGTGCACGGCATCACCCGCTGGCGCGACGGCGAGCGCGTGCTGCTGTTCCTCGAACCCGCGTTCGACCGGTCGTACCGGGTGACCGGGTTCTCGCAGGGTAAGTTCGGTCTGCGCACCGACCCCGAGACGGGCGAGACGGTGGCCGTGCGGCCCGCGCTCGGTGTCGAAACCATCGGCACGGCCGCCGACACCGACCGCGCCCTGCGGTTGCCGCTGCGCCGCGTGCTCGACCGCGCCGAACTGAACGTGCGGGAGGAGCGCTGATCATGAACAGGGTCCTGCTGCTCACCGCGCTCCTCCTGCTGCCCACCACCACCCTCGCCCAGGTCGACACCGACGGCGACGGCGTACCCGACGTCGACGACACCTGCCCCGCCGACGACGCCAGCTTCTTCGACGGCGACGGTGATGGCTGCATCGATCCCTTTGCCCACGCCCGTCACATCGAGTTCCTCGATCCCACCGATCTGCCACTGGAGTACGTGATCCACGAAGACGGCGCGCCGAACGTCGCCGACGACACCACGCCCTTCACGCCGGGCGCCGACCTGCAGGCGGTGCAGGACGGGTTCGCCGTGTGGGACGGCGTCGCCGACGCCACGCTGTCGTCGAGCTACCTCGGCACCACGACCGAGCGCAACGCCGACGGTCTGGACGGGATCAACCACGTGACCTTCCGCGACGAAGACTTCCTCTCGCTGTTCGGCAATGCGGTGATCGCGGTGGGCATCACCACGTCGTTCACCGAGCCGACCGAGTTCCAGGGCGAGATCGTCCGGCCCGGCCGGATCGTCGACGCCGACATGCTGTTCAACCCCAACCGCACCTTCAGCGCGGGCACGTCGGACTCGGCGGTGGAGATCGTCGCGGTCGCCACGCACGAGGCGGGCCATCTCTTCGGTCTGAACCACAGCGCCCTGCCCGAGGCGACCATGTTCCCGGCCCTGCCCGCCGGATTCGACGCCACCACGCTCGAGATCGACGACGAGGTCCTGGCGTACATGTCGTACCCCGACCCCGCGTCGGTGGCGAACGCCACGCAGATGTCCGGAGTGGTCACCGACGGCACCGCGGGAATTCCCGGTGCGGCGGTCTTCGCGCTGCCCGCCGGCACCGACACGCCGGTGGCCGTGCAGTTCACGCTCCCCGACGGATCGTGGACCCTCGCGGGCCTGCCGCCGGGCGACTACGACGTGTTCGTGGCGCCGCTCGACGGCGGTGCGGACGTCTCGGGCGTCGTTCCGGGGTACATCAACGAGCTGGTGAACGACACCGCGCAGACCCTCTTCCTGTCGGAATTCCACAGCACGCCCGAGTCGCTCGACGACGACCGCGATGCCCGCACCTCGGTCACGCTCGCACCCGGCGCACCGGTGACCGGCGTCGACGTGATCACCAACTCCGACCTCGACGCTCCCGTGGTGCTGGCGAGCACGCCGACCAATGGCACCGAGGACTACCCCGACGACGGCGTGATCCTCGTGCAGTTCTCCGAGCCGATCGATTTCGACACCCTCGCCGGCGGCGGAACCGACCGCATCCGCCTCGAACGTCAGGACACCGGTGGACCGGTGGCCCTGGGCGGACAGGTCGTCGCCGTGGGCGACAAAGACGTCGTGGCCTTCAATCCCGAGGTACCGCTGCAGTTCGGCGCGACGCACACGCTCACCGTCGAGCCCGGCGTGACCGACCTCTTCGGCAACGCGCTGGCCAGCACCTTCACCGCCGAGTTCACGGTCGAAGCGGCACCGCCGCTCGGACTCGCCTCGATCGCCCCCCAGTTGATCGTGCCCGGGACCGTGGTCGTGATCAGCGGCCAGGGCTTCGACACCGGCGATCCGTCGTCGAACGTCGTGACCTTCGACGGGATCGCGGTTCCCGCGAGCCAGGCCACGACGACGAGCCTTGTGGCCACCGTCCCCGAGGGAATTCCGCTCGGCACGTTCCCGGTGAGCGTGACGAACTCCCAGGGCGCCGCTCCGGCCCCACTGTCGGCCGAGGGCGTGACCAGCACCGACGTCGCGCGGGCCACCCCGATCGCCGACATCGCCCTCGACGGCCGGCCCAACGACCTGGCCGTGCTCCCCGACGCCGACTGGTCCCTGGCCGCCACCGACTTCGGACTGGAGGCCGTGGTGACCGAGGGCAGCAGTCCCGCCTTCGGCAACGCCCTGCGCCGCGCCTTCGCGGGCGGACTCGACGGCGTGGCCGTGGCCCCGGACGGCACCCGTGCCTACGCGGTGACCGCGGCGACCGGAACGCTGCACGTGATCGACGTCGACGACGGCGGCGACGCCAGCACCCCGTCACCGACCTTCGGCACGGGCCTGGCCAGCGTCGCCACCGGCGCCACGCCCCTCGGAGTGGCCGTCACCCCCGACGGACGCGAGGCGTGGATCCCCACCGCCGAGGGCGCGGTGCAGATCTGGGACCTCGACGCCACCCGGCCCGAAACCGTCTTCGAGCAGATCGGGGAGGTCTCTCCCGTCGGAGCCGGCCTCGAACCGACGATCGCCTTCTCGCGGGACGCCACACGTGCCTACCTGCTGACCGACGACGCGCTCGAGATCGTCGAGACGGCGGCTCCCGGAACACCCGACGTCGTGTCGATCCCCGCCGGACCGGTCGGCGTGGTCGAGGCACCCCAGGGCAACGTGGTCTACGTGAGCGACCTCGACGGCCAGGTGAGCGTGGTTCCGGTGGGCGCGAGTACGCCCAGCCAGGTGATCGACACCTCGGCTTCGCTGCGCGGCATCGCGGTCAGCCCGACCGGCGGCCTGGCCTATGCCGCCGACCGTCGCGACGAAGAGGTCACCGTGGTCGACCTGCGCGAGACCGAGCCGACCTTCCGGACCGTGGTCGCAGACTTCGCGGTGAGCGAGGACCCGATCGACGTCGTGGTCTCGCCCGACGGACAGCGCGTGTTCACCATCAGCGAGGGCGCGCAGACGCTCGGCCTGTACGGGATCGGATTCGGCCCCGTGATCGAGCGGATCTTCCCGCCCTTCGTCCGACCCGGCGATCTGATCACCATGGGCGGTCGCAGCTTCGCGCTGTGGGACACCACGCTCAACCTCCCGTCCGGCTACAGCGAGGTCGACTTCGACGGCACGGTCGTCGGCGTGAACAGTGGCAGCCCCGGTGAGATCAGCGCGACCGCCGACCAGATCTGGGCGCGCGTGCCGGACGCCTACGACGGCGGACCGATCCGGGTGGTCTCGCTGCAGCCCCCGATCACGCGCGCGGTGGACCCGCAGCCCGATCTGCAGTTCTCCAATCCGGCCTTCGTGAACGTGTGGACGCAGGACCAGCTCGACCGCACCCGATTCACGCCGATCGCGGGACCCTCGGTCCCGATCGTCGACCCGACGCAGGCATCGGTGAACCCTGCCCCGCTGATGCACCCGCAGGGCGACTACGTGCTGGTGGACGACGGCACCACGGCCTACGCCGTGGACGTCCGCGAGGACAGCCCCACCTTCCTGCAGGTGATCGACAGCTTCCCGATGGGCGCCTTCGACCCCAACTCGCGCGACGGCAACTTCGGAGCGACCCGCGCCTTCACGCCCGACGGCACGAAGATCTACACGCACAATCGCAAGGTGCTGAACTACTACGACGCCCGGATCGACAGCCCGACCTTCGGGCAGCGCCTCGGTGTGGTCGACCTGAGCGCCGTCGACATCAGCGACGGCATCTTCCAGTTCGACAGTCTTCGTTCGCTGGCCATCTCGCCCGACGGGAACACGCTGGTGGTCGGCGTGAACCTGCGTGAGGGGCTGGGTGTGGTCTCGCTCGTCGGCCAGACGGCGAACGAGGCCATCGCGTTCATCCCGACCGACAGCGGTAGCGCGTCGTGGGACATCGAGTTCCACCCGAACGGGCGCTGGTTCTACTTCGTGGATTCCCAGGGCGGTGGCTTCGAGGTGATCGATCTCGATCCCTTCTCGCCGAACTTCGCGACGTCGGTGGTCGGGTTCCCGGACGTCGGTGGCCAGAACGTCCAGGACGTCGCCTTCCGCAAGGACGGCCGCGGCGTGTGGGCCCTGACCCGCGACGGCGGGCTCGGCGGTCAGTGGAACCTCTGGCTCGGCCAGTTCACCGACAGCCCGGCCGACGTGTCCTTCCAGACCAGTCAGGTGGTCGAGGTCGCCAGCCCCACCGGACGGGCGCAGCTCGATCTGCACCCGAACGGTCGCCGCGCGACGGTGATCATCCCGGAGCGCCGCGTCGCCTACCTCGATCTCGAACCGACCTTCGAGGCCGGCAACCCCGACCTGTTCCGCAACAACTTCGACATCACCTCGCTCGGCCTGTTCTCCTTCGCCGGTGTATGGGCGCCCGACGGCGATCGCTTCTACGGCGTGGAACAGACCGATTCGGTGGTCCGCAGCTTCGACTACAGCCTCGGCGGCGCGGCCATCGGCACGGTGGTGCTCTCGGGCGACGACCAGGTCGGCGTGGCCGGGGAACGGCTGCCCGCTCCGGTGCGCGTGCTCGTCGTCGACGAGGGTGGCGGCGGCGTGCCCGAGGTGCCGGTCCGCGTGCTCGTCGACGGCGGTGGCACCGTCGACGGCGGCCAGACCGATCGCTACTACGTGTCCGACGAGAACGGCGAGATCGCGATCGACTGGACCCTCGGCCCGAACCCCGACCCCGATCCCACGACCCAGTCCAACGGACTGCGCCTGCGATTGCAGTTCGGTGGCGACCGCCTGATCGGTGCCTCCTCGGTGGTCGACCCCGAGACGATCCCGCTGAGCCTGGTCGAGATCCTGCCCCTGACCACCACGCCCGACGTGAGCGTGACGACGAGCGTGCAGGCGGTGTTCAGCCGCGCGGTCGACCGCAGCACGGTGACCGAGACGAGCTTCGTCGTGCGCGACGCGACGACGGGTGATCCGGTCGAGGGCTTCGTCGGCTTCTCCGACGGCGACCGGCGCGTGTCGTTGATCCCGAGCCAACCGCTGGCCTACGCCACCGACCACCAGGTCGAGGTGACGAACGCGATCACCGACCTCGACGGGCAAGTGCTCACCGATCCCGACACCGCCACGTTCACCACCGCGGCCGCGTCGGCTCCCACGCTGGTGGGCCTGACGCCCCCGGCCGGAACCGTGGGCGCGCAGATCTCCGTCGCCGGCACCGGATTCGATCCGGTTGCCGCGAACAACACGATCGACGTGAACGGTCAGGTGGTCACGCCCACCGATGCCTCGATCAATTCGTTGCAGTTCGTGGTGCCCGGGGGAGCCACCACCGGTCCGCTCACGGTCACCGTGGACGGCCAGCCCACGGCGTCGCTCGGGTTCACCGTGCTCCAACCCACCACCGTGCCGATCGACGAGATCGACGACACCGTGGATCTCGGACAGGCGACGCAGTCGATGGCCGTCCTGCCCGACGGCACCCGGGGTTACGCCGTGAGCACGGCGAACGATCAGGTCACCCCGATCGACCTGATCGGCCTGGAGAACGGCACACCGATCCCCGTGGGCGAAGAGCCCATCGGTGCGGTGAGCGACGTGTCCGGCGCCTTCGTGTACGTGGCCAACCGAGGCTCGAACGACGTCTCGGTGATCGACACCGCCACCGACACCGTCGTCGACATCGTTCCCCTCGACGACTCTCCCCAGGAGATCGTGGCCTCGCCCACCGGCGACCGCATCTACGTGGTCACGCCCGACGCGCAGGCGGTCGAGGTGATCGACGTCGACGTCACCAGCGCCGGCTACAACACCGTGGTCGCCCGCTTCGAGACGGGACAGAGCACCAGCGGCGCGTCGATCTCCCCCGACGGGGGCGTGCTCTACCTGGGAACCGACGACGGTTTCCTCACCGTCGATCTCGGACCCACCGACTTCGGCGTGGTCGCCCGCTTCGAGACGGGGCAGAGCACCAGCGGGGCGTCGATCTCCCCCGACGGCACCCTGCTGATCCTGCTCACCGAGAGTGACGAGGTGCTGCTGGTCGACGTCTCGGGTGCCGGCTTCGGCACCGTGGTCGCGCGCTTCGAGACGGGACAGAGCACCAGCGGGGCGTCGATCTCCCCCGACGGTTCGGTGCTCTACGTGATCACCGAGGAGACCGACCTCGTCCTGGCCTACTCGATCGACGTCGCCGGCTCGGTGTCGGTACTCGAGGGCCTGCCCGTGGTCGAGCTGAACCTGCTGCGGACCATCGACGCCGGCGACGACCCGCGCTGGATCGCCTTCGACCCGCGTGATCCCACCGTGGCCTTCGTCGGCGCCACCGGCGACCTGGCGATCAACGTGTTCGGCCGCAGCGTCGACGGCGACTGCGAGACCTTCGAGGTGGTCTTCGGGACCTCGTGGGACGGCGTGTCGTTGCAGGAGGTGCTCGACGCCGAGTACGGCGCGGGCGTCATCGACGCCGCCACCGACTACGAGGGCTACGCCTGCGGCGACGCCGTCGTGCCCTACTGGCTCGACGACTCCGTCGACGGCTGGGTGATCCGCGAGATCGCCGACGCCGCCGGTCGCAACGTCCTGGGCTGGTACGCCGAGGACTTCACGCCGCCGGTGATCGACGGCGTCGACGACGGCGTGATCTTCGACGGTCCGGCGGGCGAGGGCGGGACGACCTTCGTCGGCCTGAGCGGTCCGACCCGCTTCGGGCTCTACCTGAACCCGAACGGCACCGAGGACGCGATCAACGCCCCCGAGCCCGAACTGTTCTTCACCAACCGCAGGTACAACGACGTCGGCCCCGACGGCAGCGGCGCCGTGCACGCGCCGGACGGCGGCGACCCGCAGGCGCTGATCTACGACATCACGGCGCTGCGGGGCGGCGTACCGACCTACGTGATCGCCTGGGAGGACGTCGACTCGGGCGCCGAGATCACCCCGAGCTACCAGGTCGGCAGGACCGACAACGACTTCAACGACCTGGTCGTCGAGATCCAGGCCAGTTCGCCCGTTTCGGCCGTGTCGAGTTCGATCGACCTGTCGGCCCGCGACGACGGGATCGGTCTGGCCTGGACGGTGACCGGTGCCGCGCGCATCGACCGTCTGGTCGTCGAGCGCCGCACCGACGACGGCCGCTTCGTCGAGGTCGGCACCGTCGACACACCCTCGGCGCGCGGCGAGTGGGTCGACACCTCGGTGCTGCGCGCCGGCACCTACGCGTACCGCGTGGGCGTCGAACTCGGCGAGTACCGGGTGGAGAGTGACGCGGTCGAGATCGCCTTCACCCCGACCGTCCGCGAGACGCGTCTGGTGAAGGCCTGGCCGAACCCCTTCAACCCGCAGACCACGATCGAGTACGCGCTGTCGCAGCCCGGTCGGGTGCAGCTGAAGATCTACGACCTGGCCGGCCGCCTGGTTCGTTCGATGGACCTCGGTCACCAGCCCGTCGGCACCGGCCGCGTGCAGTGGAACGGCACCGACGACCGCGACCGGATCGTGGCGAGCGGCACCTACCTGGTGCGCATGGTCACGCCGTCGAAGACCGACGTCCTGCGCGTGATGCTGCTCAAGTAGCAGCAACTCCTCCTTGCGCGCATCGCGAGGCCGGCCCCTCTTCCCTCGGGGCCGGCCTCGTTCGTCTCAGCGGGCCAGGAGTTCGTAGGCACGGGCGGGATCGACGTTGCCACCGCTCAAGATCACGGCGACACGCCGCAGCGAGGTCTCGGCGCGGAACTCGTCGCCGAGCGCAGCCGCCAGCGACACCGCACCACTGGGTTCGACCACGAGCTTCGCCCGCTCGAACAGGGCGCGCATCGAGCCGACGATCTCGTCCTCGGACACGCGCAGCACGGCCTCGACGTGGTCGCGGAGAACGGGCCAGGTCAAGTCGCCCAGACTGGTCCGCAGCCCGTCGGCGATCGTGCGAGGGTCGATCATGGGCACGCGTTCGCCCCGCTGCTTGCTGCGCCAGGCGTCGTCGGCGCCGGTGGGCTCGGCCGCGAACACCCGCACGTGCGGGGCGGCCTCGCGCAGGGCCAGCGTGATGCCGGCGAGGAGTCCGCCGCCGCCCACGGGGGCGATGACCGCGTCGAGGTCCTCGATCTGCTCCAGCAGTTCCAGGGCCACCGTCCCCTGCCCCGCGATCACGTCCGAATGATCGAAGGGTGGGATCAGGGTGGCGCCCGTCTCCTCCATCACCCGCCGGGCGCCCTCCTCGCGCGCGGCGAGCGTGGGCTCGCAGGGATGGATCGTCGCTCCGTAGCCCTCGGTGGCCGCCCGCTTCACCGCCGGGGCGTTCGTGGGCATGACCACGTGGCAGGCGATCCCGCGGGCGCGCGCGGCCCGGGCCCAGCCAGTGAAGAAACACTACCTGCACAAGCTC
>CAZQHE010000032.1:0-35616 GCA_964593155.1 uncultured bacterium | reverse complement strand
GCGCATGACTGGCAGTCATGAGGTCAGGGGTTCGATCCCCCTTGGCTCCACCAACTCCCTCCTCCGAGGCTCTTCCGTCGACCTCCAGACGGCGAGCAGCACCGCATGAACGTGCCGACCCAGCTTCCGATCGTCCTGTTCGAGGACGATCGGGCCGTGGAGCTCGGTCCGATCGTCCACACACGTCCGGCCTTCGAGCTCCGGTGCGGGATTCTGAATCTGCGTGAACGTGTCGAGGCAATTGCCTCGGAGGGCCAGGTCTATGCGTCCGTGCGGGCGGAGCTGGTCGACATCACGCGAGAACTGCTCCCGGTCTTCGACGGCGGCGACGTCGAGGTGATCGCGGTCAACGGACAGCTGACCGGGTCGGTCGACGCCCTGGCAAGCACCATCGGCTCGCTGGAACCGGGAAGCGAGATCCGGGTCGACGGACGCCTGTGGATGGCGCGCCTGCCGGCGAACGAGATCGCTGCGCGCGCGGCGCTCCGGGACGACGCCACGTCGGGCGCCCCGCCCGGGCTGGGCTTCTTCGCACGGCCCTGGGACGTCGTCGCCGCCAACGACGAGCACCTGGTCGGCGACGCCGCCTGGCTGGCCACGCGGGGCGCGCCGGCGCGCCGCATCGTGGGCGTGGAGTTCGAGGACTCGAGTCCGCGGGCCCGCTGGTCGGCAGCGGCCGCGTGGATCGATGCCGGCGAGCTCGCGACCGCGTTCCCGGCAGCGACGCTGATCGGTCCGGAGCAGATCCTCGTGGCCGAGGGCGCGCGCGTGCGTCCCGGAGCCGCGATCGACGCCGAGGCCGGACCCGTGGTCCTCGGGCCCGGATGCGTGGTCCATCCGACGGCGGTCGTGGTCGGGCCCGCCTACGTGGGCCCGGGCTCGGTCGTGAACCCGGGCGCGAAGCTGCGCGAAGGCACCTCGGTCGGAGCCTTCTGCAAAGTGGGGGGCGAGATCGAGGAATCGGTGGTCCACGACCTCAGCAACAAGCAGCACGACGGATTCCTGGGCCACGCGCTGGTCGGCAGCTGGGTGAACCTCGGGGCCGACACGAACGGCAGCGACCTCAAGAACAACTACGGACCGGTCCGGGTGGATCTCGGCGACGGGCCCGTCGACACCGGCCTGTCGTTCGTCGGCCAGCACCTCGCCGATCACGTCAAGACTGGGATCGACACGATGTTGACAACTGGTGGCGTGGTCGGTGTGGCCGGCAACGTGTTCGGGGGTGGTTTCGCGCCGCGCTTCTTCCCGGCCTTCGGGTGGGGCGGTGCCGACGGGATCCGCGAGTACCGCCTCGATGAAGCCCTGCGCACGGCGCGCACCGTCATGGCGCGCCGCGACGTGCGATGGACCCCGGCCCACGACGAGCTGCTGCGCGCGGTCTTCGCGCGCACGGCCGCGCAACGCGCCCGCTGACCCGTGTTCGTGATCGCCGATCCGCTCACCACCACCGATGCCGAGGTCGGGGGCGCGGTCGCATCGGGCGACCGGCGGTGGCTCGAGGTGCGGGCCCGCGCGCTGGCGGCGGCCGGAGCCGATGCGATCGATGTCAACGCGTCGTCGATGGGTAGTGCCGAGGCCGACGTCCTGCTGTGGATGGCCGAGGTGGTGGAGGCGGTGACCGATCTGCCGCTGTCGCTCGACGGGCCCGATCCGGCTGCGCTGTTGCGGTGCGCCCGCGGGCGACGGGCCCCGGTCGTGCTCAACTCCTGGCCGGCCGACGCCGTGTTCGACGAGACCCTGGTCGACGTGCTGCAGAGACCCGGCAGTCGGCTGGTGGTCCAGCTCCGCCACGGCCGGACGCTGCCGGCCGGAGCGGAGGATCGCCGCGCGTGGGCCGAGGACGCCGTCGAGCGCTTCGCCAGAGCCGGCCTCGACCCCAGCTCGCTGCTGATCGATGCAGTCGCCCTGCCCTGGGGCACCGACGTCGCCGCCGGCCGGGGACTGCTCGAGTTCGTGGCGGCCTGGGCACACGACCATCCCGAGATCCCCACCCTCGTCGGTCTCGGCAACGTCGGCCACGGAGCAGCCGATCCCGCGGAGGCCCGTCGGACCTGGCTCGAACTGCTCGCAGCGGCCGGGCTCGGTGCCGTGCTGCTCGATCCCCGTGACCGGACGCTGGCTCCCTTCCGCACCCGGTGAGGTCGCGCAGTCTGCCGGACGCCCGGCGCAGACTGCATTCCGTCGTATGCGGACAGCGGGGGGCGGAGACCCTCGTAGACCCCCGGCAGGGAGCGTTTCGCCGCACGGAGGACGACCGACGGCCCCTGTGGATCGATCCGGGCACGGTGTTTGATAGAGCTTCCGACAGCGTCGCCTGCGAACGCGCGCGCCTTGCCGGGAGCTCCGCCATAGTGGCATCCCAGAGTCTCCGGCACGCGGCATGAGCGGGTGGCGCTTGAATTCGGGGCGGCGTCCGGTGACGGGCGCCGCCTTCGCGTTCCCGGCGCTCGCGGCCTCACCGGCGCCGCCGAGCCCCGAATGCGGCAACCTCAATTTCATCATTGACTTGCGGCGCTCCGGGACTACGATCTCTACTCCCGGAGGCGTCGGAGCACGCCGGAGCCGTTCACCGGGGCGGCGATCGGGGCGGGAGTGTGTTAAGTTCACCGCTTCGGCACGGTGATCGGCCCGCCGGATCGACCGTCATCGACGGAGGCACCCCGCAGGTGCGGGCGCCCGATGACGCATCGAGGACACCGGAAGGATACCGATGACCAAGGCCGATCTCGTCGAGGCCATCTCCGAGGGCACCGGTCTTTCGAAGAAGGACACCGGCGTCGTCGTGGATCTCATCCTCGAGAACATCAGTCGAGCGCTCTGTGAGGGCGACAAGGTCGAACTCAGGGGCTTCGGCAGCTTCAAGGTGAAGGAGCGGCGCTCGCGCAAGGCCCGGAACCCCCGCACGGGGGCCGCGGTCGAGGTGCCGGCGAAGCTCGTTCCCTACTTCAAGGCCTCGAACGAACTGAAGGCCCTGATCGATCCGGACGCCACGGCGAGCGACTCCTCCGGGCCGGAGGACGCCGCGTCGGCGGGATCGGGCGGGCCGATGCAGTAGAGCATCAGCGAGAACGTCGGATCGCGGCCGTGCCGCGGCCGCCGTGATCGCCGCCCCGCGGGGCGGCGTTTCAGTGGGAACAAGCGGTCGGGCACCGGGCCCGGGAGGTACGCGATGCCGAGTGGCAAGAAGCGCAAGCGCAAGAAGATCAACACGCACAAGCGCAAGAAGCGCCTGCGGAAGAACCGGCACAAGAAGAAGGGCAAGTAGCCCGGAGTGCGCATGCGGACCACGACCCGTTCGAGGCCGGTCCGCACCCGAGGACCGGCATGAGCGGCCGCCGACGCAGGGGGCGGCGGTCCTCCGGCGATCTCCGGGCCGAGATCCTGGACCTCTTCGCCTCCGAGCCCGATCGAGGGTTCAAGGTCAAGGAGATCCAGAGGGCCCTCGGAGTCCCGCATTCGCGCTACCGCGAACTCCGCAGCGAAGTGGTGGAACTGGCGAGGGCAGGGCGCATCGGCACCCTGCCCCGTCGCCGTTATGGTTCGCTGGCGGTGGCGCGCTTCCTCGAGGGGACGGTCGAGGGGGTCGGCCAGCGGGCGACCCACGTCCGGCTGGGTGGTGACGAGCGGTTGCCGCTGGTGACCACGGCGCAGGAAGAGGTCGTTCCGGGCGACACGGTCCGGATCCGGCGGGTGCGCGAGGGACGCGAGAAGCTGGCCGCGATCGACCGGGTGCTGCGAGCGGCACCGCGCCGGGTGTTCGGCACGCTGCAGCGGATCGGTGACCACTGGGTGCTCTCGCCCGAGGCGCCCATCCCCGGCCTGCGCGGGGGCTGCTTCGTCCACGACGACGCCACCACGGACTTCGAGGCCGACGACGACGGATCGCTGGCGCAGGGCTGGCTGCCGGCCTACGACCCCTCCCGCGAGCGGCCGCGCCTGGTCGACGTCGAGGTTCTCGGGCCCGAGCACCACCCGCAGGCGGCCATGAGCCTGCGCATCGCGCGCGCGGGGTGGCCGCGCGGCTTCGGGGCCGAGGCCGAGGAGCAGGCGATCGCCCCGATCGACCGCACCGAGAAGCGACGCTCGCTCGTCGACACCTTCGTCTTCACCATCGATCCCCTCGACGCCAAGGACCACGACGATGCGGTCTCGATCGAGGAGACCGATCGTGGTTTCGTTCTCGGCGTGCACATCGCCGACGTGGCCGCCTACGTACCGGTCGACACGCTCCTCGACGACGAGGCCCGGGAGCGCGCGACGAGCGTGTACCCGCCGGGGCGCGTGCTTCCCATGCTGCCCGAGGCGCTCAGCTCCGGGGAATGCTCCCTGCACCACGGAGTGGAGCGCGACGCGGTGTCGGTCTTTCTGCACTACGATCGGTCCGGGGCCCGTCGGAAGGTCGAACTGGGCCTCGCCCGCATCCGGAGCCGCGCGAGCCTGGCCTACGAACACGCCGAATCGATGCTCGGCGACGAAGCGGCCGAGCCTCCCCCGGACCGGGTCGAGGACGGATGCGATCTGCCGCGGCTGGGCAACGACGTGCGCTCGATGCACCGCCTGGCCACCACGTTGCGCGATCGGCGGCGCGAACTCGGCAGCCTGTTCGTGCAGCGGCCCGAGCGCGAGTTCCGCTTCGCCGACGACGGACACGTGGCCGAGGTGCACCTGCGGCCGACGCTGCGCAGCCACTGGCTGATCGAGGAGTTCATGCTCGAGGCGAACCGCGCCGTCGCCGAGGTCCTGCGCACCGCCGAGCTGCCCCTGCTGTGGCGGATCCACGAGGAACCCGACGAACGCAAGGTCGACGACCTGATCGAGCTGCTGCGCGCCTTCGACGTGCACTGGATGCCCGAGGAGCCGGTCCGGAGTTCGGACTACGCCGAACTGTTCGAGCGCGTGCAGGGCCTCGACGAGGCGCCCCTGTTCCACCTGCTGGCCCTGCGCTCGCTGATGAAGGCCCGCTACCACGCGGGGTGGGACCGCCACTTCGGCCTGGCCTTCGAGCAGTACACCCATTTCACGTCGCCGATCCGGCGCTACCCCGACCTGCACAACCAGCGCTGGCTCCACCGCCTCGTGAACGCCGGCGGCGACGGCGGTTGGATGGACGACGCCCTCGACCGCGCCCGTACGCTGAGCGTCGCGCGTCTGGCCCGCCCGGCCGACCGGGCCGACGCCGAGCGTCTGGCCGACCACTGCAGCGAGACGGAGCGCGAAGCGCAACGCATCGAGCGCGACTGTGCCGACATCTGCGCGGCCGACGCGATCAAGCACCGCGAGGGTGAGCACCTCGACGGCCGGATCGTGTCGATCCTGGCGAGCGGACTGTTCGTCGAACTCGAGGACACCGGCCTGGACGGCTTCGTGGGCGTGGAACGCCTGGGAAAGGACTGGTTCGATCTGGACCCCCGTGGGCACGCCCTGGTGGGGGCGCGGACGGGCCGTCGGTTTCGCCTTGGACAAAGGGTCCGCGTCTTGCTTGAATATGTCGACGTGGCGAACGGACGGACCTGGGTGGGCGATCTCCGCCTCCGGTCCGACGGGCCCGCGGCCTCGCGGGCCGAACCGCCGGAGCGAACGCGGGAGGGCGACGCATGAGCGACGACGCGGTGAAGCAGGAACGGCGGCGTGCGCGGCGCGTCGACGCCACCCTGGCGTTGAACCTGCACCTCGACCTTCCCCAGGGCGAGGGCGACGTCGAGACGATCAACGTCAGCTCGACGGGCGTGTACTTCCGGACCCCCGCCTACATCGAGCCCATGACGAAGCTCGCCCTGAGCTTCGACGTCGAACTCGAAGAGGGCGAGACCCGACCCGTGGAGTGCGAGGGGATCATCGCCCGCGTCCAGCCCGATCTGCCGTCCGACGACGTCGACGCCTACGAGGTGGCGGTGTTCTTCACGACGATCGACGCCGAGAGCCTGCACAACCTCGAGCGCTACGTCGAATCGCGACTGGCCCCCTGAGTTCCGGACCGGGCTCAAGTCTTCCCGCTCGGTGGCCGATCCTTCCCCGTGAGAACCCGTGGTGGGTTCGGTCCGGGGAATGGCCATGCAGGACCACCTCTACGCCCACATCCTCGTCCTGAGCGGCGACGAGCGCTCGGACGTCGAGTTCCCCGCGCGGCTGGAGGAGCTGGGCCACCGCGTGCACCCGGTGGCGGGGATCGGCACGGCGCTGCGCGACCTCCTGGAGCTCGACATCGACGTGCTCGTCCTCGATCCGGGGCTGAGCGTCGACGAGGACGACCTGGCCGTGATCGAGCGCCTGCACGAACGCGGCCCCACCGGCTGGATCCCCATCGCGGTCCTGCTGCCCGAGCGGGAACGCTGGCTGCGGACCTGCGCGTGGCGCGCCGGCGCCGACGACGTGATCGATCCGGCCGTGCGCAGCGACGAGATCGACGCGCGGATCCAGCGCCTGGTCCGCACCGGTCGCCGCCAGCGGCGCATGGTGGCGCGCTTCCAGCGGATGCGTTCGCTCACCGACCAGTTGAACGACGCGCTCGTGGTGATGGACGGCACCGGCCGGGCCGAGGTCTTCAACGAGGGCATCTGCCGCATGCTCGACCTCGACCCCGACATCCTGCGTGAACGGTCCCTGACGAAGATCCTGTCGGTGATGGGGGTGCCGCGCGACACGATCGAGCGCGTGCTCACCACCGACGGGGTGATCGACGAGGACCTGTCGGTGTCGATCGGAGGCATCGAGCGGGCGGTCGAGATGCGCTGCGCCCGCCTTCCCATTGCGGCCGACGGCCGGCCCGCGCTGGGCGCCGTCCTGCGCGACGTGACCGAGCAGCGCGACCAGGAGCGGGTACAGGCAGATTTCCATTCGATGATCGCCCATGATCTGCGCAGTCCGATCAGCGTGATCCAGGGCTACCTGCAGTTGCTCGACGGCGACGATCCGGGCGTGCCGATCGACGAGATCGTCGAGCGGATCAAGGAGAAGGTGGAAGACGTTTCCCGGTTGCTCCACGACTTCCTCGATTTCTCGATGCTCGACGCCGGGTTCCTGCGCCTGGAACCGGCCCCGCTCGACCTGTCGGCACTGCTGGCCGAGATGGAGCGTGACGTCGAGATGCTCGCCCGCGACCGCGACGTGAACGTGTCGATCGAAGTCGATCCCGACGCGGCCGGGGTGGAGGTCGAGGGCGACGCGCACCGGCTCCGTCAGGTCCTGCAGAACCTGGTGAGCAACGCCCTGAAGTACGGCGGAGAGAACGGCGACGTCGAGATCCATGCCACCGCCAATGCCCGCGGAGTCCGCGTCAGCGTGCGTGATCACGGCCCTGGCGTCGCCGCCGAGGACCAGGAACTGATCTTCGAACGCTACCAGCGCGCGCGCCGCGACCGCGGCGACGGCAAGGGCATCGGGCTCGGTCTGATGATCGTGCGTCGCATCGTCGAGGGCCACGGCGGTACCGTCGGTGTCGAGAGCCGACCCGGCGACGGCGCCACCTTCTGGTTCGAGATCCCGCCGGTCGGTGTGCAGGGTCGCGTGGCGACCGTCATCCCCACCTACTGAGCTCCGGAGACACCGGGCAAGTCGTGCCGGCCGCGATGGCACTTCGTGCTCCGCGGAGTGCACACCGGTTTCCTCTCAAGTCCCGGCGCCGGTGGCCGATCCCCCGGTGGATGCTTTCCGGGCAGTGGCACAGGCGTTGCGGTACGCCGCGGCGGAGGTGTGCCGTGCTGCAATCACTCAAGGTGTCCGAGACCGGACTCCTCGCCCAGCAGAACAAGCTCGAGATCGTGGCCAACAACCTGGCCAACGCGACCACGCCGGGCTTCAAACGCATGCTGACGACCTTCCAGGCCGCCGACCCCGAGGCCCCTGGTTTCCAGGGCTTCGATCCGGCGCAGGGAACGGTCGACGTCATGATGCCCGGCCGCACGCTGCAGATCACGTCGGCGCCGGATCTGAGCCCCGGACCGATGAAGCAGACGGGCAACGAACTCGACGTCGCCATCGACGGCGAGGGCTTCTTCGCGATCCGGACCGAGAACGGCGAGCGCTACACGCGCAACGGGAGCTTCACGATCGATTCCGGCGACCGTCTGGCCACGCGCGGTGGGGACGCCGTGCTCGGCGAGGGCGGACCGATCGAGATCCCGCCCGCTTCGATGGTCGAGATCGCGCTCGACGGCACCGTCCGCGCGAACGGCGACGAGGTCGGTCGGCTGCGGATCGTGCGTCCGGAGAACGCCATGGACTTCACGCCCGACGGGGCGACGGCCTTCGCCGTGGCCCCGGGCGCCGAGCCACCGCGGCCGGTCGAAGAAGGTACGGCCCGCGTGCAGGCCGGCTTCCTCGAGGGCAGCAACACCAACGCCGTGTCCGAACTGGTGAGCATGATCACCGCGCAGCGGATCTTCGAGGCCGGCCAGCGCGTGCTGACCACCGCCGACAACACGCTGCGCAAGGCCACCACCGAGATCCCGAAGATGGGCTGATGCCCTTCGCCCGGACCGAGAGGACGAGACCGTGCTGAGATCCATGAACACCGCCGCCAGCGGCATGCACGCGCAGCAGTCGCGGATCGACACGATCGCGAACAACCTCGCGAACGTGAACACCGCCGGCTTCAAGAAGTCGCGCATGGAGTTCCAGGACCTCCTGTACGAGAACCTGTCGCCGGCCCAGGCCGAGCGCGCCGACGGCACCGCGCCCCCGACGCGGGTGGAGGTCGGCCACGGCGTGAAGATCGTGTCGGCGGTGCGCATGCAGTCCGAAGGGACGGTCAACGTCACCGGCAACGAACTCGACCTGTTCATCCAGGGCGACGGATTCTTCCAGGTCCAGATGCCCGACGGTGACATCGGCTACACGCGCGACGGCAGCTTCAAGCTCGACCGCGACCGTAACGTGGTCACCAGCAGCGGTTACCTGCTCGAGCCCGCGATCAACGTGCCCGAGGACGCGGTCTCGATCGGCGTGTCGACCGACGGCCGTGTCGAGGTCGTGCTCGCCGGCGACAGCGGCACCGCCCAGCAGATCGGCCAGATCCAGATCGCGCGCTTCAACAATCCATCGGGCATGAGCCAGAAGGGCGAGAACGTCCTGATGGCGACCCCGAACAGCGGCGTGGCCCTGCCGGGCAACCCCGGTGAGGAGGGCTACGGCAGTCTGCAGCAGGGTGCGCTGGAGATGAGCAACGTCGACGTCGCCACCGAGCTCGTCGACATGATCACCGCGCAGCGGGCCTACGAGCTGAACTCGCGCACCATCCAGACCGCCGACGACATCCTGTCGACGGTGAACCAGCTGCGGAGGTAGCACGTGCGGGCAGTGTGGATCGTCCTTCTCGTCGTGCTGGCCGTCGAGGCCGGTGCGTCGTCGGCGCCGTCGATCCGTCTGGTGGACCGGGCCGTCGTCCACGGGGCGCAGGTGCGCTGGATGGATCTCGCCGCCGGTCCGATCGACGCCGACCTGGGCCGGCGCGTCGTGTGTGCCTCACCCGCCCCGGGTCACGAGCGCACGTGGACGAAGCAGGAGCTGCTGCGCGAACTCGTCCGCCGTGGCGCCGGTCCCGTCCCGCGCCTTTCGGGCAGTGACACCGTTCGGGTCGTCCGGCCGGGAGCGCAACTGGCTCCCGATCGCTTCGCGGCGCGGGTACGTGCCCTCCTGGAGTCGAAACCGCCGCCGCCCGGTGCCCTCGACCACGAGGTCGAGATCCTGCGCGTTCCCTCGCTGCGTGTTCCGCAGACGGGGGCGTCGGTGCGTCTCGAGGACGACGGCCCGCGGGTCGGTCGTGGGGCGGTGGCGGTGCGCGTCGACGACGGCTCCATGCACGGACGCCGTGCCTACGTCACCGTCAACCGGTCCGTGCGCGTGGTCGTCGTGCGCGCTGGCCGCGCCCTGGCCGCCGACAGTGCACTGCGCGGTGCGAACGCGGTGGCCGACACGATCTGGACCGACGACGACCGCGTCTTCGACCGCCGCGTCACCCCCGACGAGACCGACGGCCGCTGGTCGGTGATCCGGTCGATCGCCGGCGGGCAGGTGCTGCGCCGCGACGACGTGCGGGCCACGCCCGTCGTCCACCGTGGCGAGAACGTGCACTGGATCGTCGAGCGCTCCGGTCTGCGCGTGCAGGTCCGCGCCCGCGCGCGCAACGACGGCGCCGTGGGCGAGTGGATCACCGTGGAGAGCCCCTTCGACAACCGCCTGCGCCGGGTCGTGGTCATCGGCCCCGGACGCGTGGCCGACCATCTTCCCGATCCTCCGGTCGAGTCCTCGGCCGGGGGTTCGGTGGCATCGAACGAGGAAGGACGATCATGACGCGTTTCGTCGTGGGTCTGTGGACCCTTCTGCTCGTGCTGTCCTGTGCCCCCGCCCTGGCGGACGCGGGCGATCCCTATCTCGACCTCGACCGTTCGGTCGGTGGGGTCTCGAACCAGAAGGCGTTCCGCGTGGGCGACATCGTCACCGTGCTGGTGGTGGAGAACGCCCAGGCGAGCACCACGGCGAAAACCGACGCGAACACGAAGTCCGAGATCAGCGGCGGTCCGGGTCTGGGTCTCCTGAACCAGATCACCGACTGGGGCCTGGACGTCGAGAACAAGTTCGCCGGCGACGGCAAGAGCTCGCGGACGGGGTCGTTGAACACGCAGATGAGCACTCGCGTGGTCGAGCAGTTGCGCAACGGCAACCTGCGCCTGGCCGGCGAGCGGACCGTCGAGATCAACGGCGAGGTGCAGATCATCCAGCTCACCGGGATCGTGCGGCCCCAGGACGTGCGCGCCGACAACACGGTCGAGTCGACGCTGATCGCCGATGCCGTGATCAGTTACGCGGGCGATGGCCCGGTGGCCGATGCGCACTCGCCGGGCCTGCTCACGCGCATCGCGAACTTCCTGTTCTAGAGAGGTCGACCATGACGCTGCTCCGCAAGACGCTCGTCGCCCTCGTGGTCCTGACCGTGTCGATCCCGGCCGCGCCGTCGACGGCGCGTGGGCCCGAACGGATCAAGGACATCGTGCGCTTCGACGACGAAGTCATGGTGCCGCTCATCGGCACCGGGCTCGTGATCGGTCTGGCCGGCACCGGCGACGGCAACGGCTTCGAGGCCTCGATCGAGGCCCTGGTCCGCAACCTCGAACGCCTGGGCGTGACGGTCGATCCGAACGGCCTGCGCACCAGGAACGTGGCCATGGTGCAGATCACGGCCAGCGTTCGTTCGCGCGCCCGGACGGGCGACCGCTTCGACGTCACCGTGAGTTCGATCGGCGACGCCAAGAGCCTCGAGGGCGGAACCCTGCTGGCGGCCGGGCTGAACGGCGTGACCGATGGCGAGACCTACGCGATCGCCAGCGGTCAGGTGTCCATCGGTGGGTTCAACGTCGAGAGCGGCGCGAACAACCGCGTGCAGAAGAACCATGCCACCGTCGGGCTGGTGAGCAGTGGGGGCCAGGTGCACCGCCCCTTGCCCGGTGGGCCGCGCTCCGACCACATCGGCCTGCTCCTGAACCACCCCGACCGGTCCACCGCCAGCAACGTGGCCAGGGCCATCAACGATCGATTCCCGTCGGCCGCCCGGGCGGAGGACGCCGGCTTCGTCCGGGTCTACCTGCCCGATGGCTGGGTGGACGATCCGGTGGGATTCATGGCCGAGCTCGGCGAGATCCGCGCGGCCACCGACGCCAAGGCCCGGGTGGTCGTCAACGAACGCACCGGGACGATCGTCGTCGGCGGCGGGGTGCGCCTGCGCGAGGCCGCGGTGGCCCACGGCAGCCTGAACATCGAGATCCGGACGCGCTACCGCGTGAGCCAGCCGAACAGCTTCAACGAGTCGGGCGAGACGGTCGTCGTGCCCGACGTGCAGACCTTCGTGAACGACGCCGAGGCCCACGTGCTGCGGCTGCCCGACACGGTCACCGTGCAGGACATCGTAGACGTGCTCAACGGCATGGGGGCCTCGCCCCGCGACATCATCGCCATGCTGCAGGCCCTGCGCGCGGCCGGCTCCCTGCAGGCCGAACTCGAGGTGATGTGATGAGCGACGTACCCGCGATCGGCGCCGCGTTCCCACGTTCGGCGCCGTCGAAGCCCGAAGTCTCGCCCGAACTCGTGGAGGCGGCGCAGCAGTTCGAATCGCTGCTGCTGAACACCATGATCAAGGCGATGCGCGAGAGCGTGCCGCGCAGCGACCTGTTCGGCGACACCAAACACGTGGAGACCTACGAGCAGATGCTCGACCAGGAATACGCGAAGGCCATGTCCGAGCAGGGCGGCCTGGGCTTCGCGCGCATGATCGTGGAGCAGCTCGGCGGTGGCCAGGACCCCGACGCGGGCCTGGAATCGCTGCGCGACGCCGCATCGCGCCTTCAGGCCGCGAAGCGGGGCTACGAAGCCTACGGCGATGCCGCCGCGGCTGCCCGTCCCGAAGTCCTCGGAGGCGAACGATGAACGCGACGAACGACACGCACTGGGCCGACCTGGTGAACCACCTGGAGCGCGAACTGGAGGGCCTGAGCCGCCTCGTCCGGCTCTCGCACCGGCAGCGCCGCTACCTGATCCACCGGGACGAGCGGAGGATCCACGCCAACGTCCGGGCCATCGACCTCACCCTGGCCGACCTGCGGGCGGCGCACGCGCGGCGCACCGAGGCCCTGGAGAACCTGGGCATCACCGAGCGGGGGCGGAAAGGCCTCAAGGTCGCGACCGAACGGGCCGATACCCCCTGGCGAGAGCGGGTCCAGGCGCTGGAGGACGCCCTCGCCCGGGTGACGGAACTCCTGGGTCGCAAGAACCTCCAGAACTACCAGCTGTCCCGTTTCTCCCTGGATTCCGTCGGTGAGGAAATGCGCCTGCTCCTGGGCGCCTCCGAGGATCCGGGCGCGACCTACGACGCCGACGGCGGGGCCGGGGATCCGGCGCTGCGCGGCGCGGTCGACGGGAGGGCCTGATGTCCGGCATCGGACTCATCGGCGCACTGGACGTGGCCGTCAGCGGCATGTTCGTGAGCCAGTTGGCCACGCAGGTGGTCAACCACAACATCGCCAACGCGAACACGCCGGGCTATTCGCGCCAGTTCCTGCGGATCGGTTCGCAGGATCCGCTGCAGGTCACCTACGGATCGATCGGCCGCGGGGCGACCTCGCTCGGGGTGGAGCGGGCGCAGAACGACTTCCTGCAGCAGCAGCTCGTCGACCAGAGCGCCCTGCTCGGTGACTACGCCGCCATGGACGACACGCTCCGGTCGGTCGAGGAGATCCTCGGCGGCCTGGACAACGACCGTGTTCGCACGGCCATGAACGAGTTCTTCGAGGCCTGGCAGGGACTGTCGCTCGACACCAACTCCGACGGCGCACGCGAGGCCGTGGTGGGGGCCACGTCGAATCTCGCGCGTCAGTTCAACCAGATCGACTCGTCGCTGGCGCAGCTCGAGCGCGACAACCGCGACACCTTCGACGCCTACGTGACCGACGTGAACGCCATGCTGAACCGCGTGGCGGAACTGAACGGGCGGATCGTGGCCGAGTCGTCGGGTGACCAGCGTCCGAACGACCTCATGGACCAGCGTCAGCAGGTGCTCGACGCCCTGGCCGAGTCCACACGCTTCACCACGGTGGAGCGCGGCGACGGCAGTGTCGACGTCCTGATCGAGGGCCGGGCGGTGGTCACCCGTTCGCACGTCAACGAACTGCGCGTGCAGGAGAGCACGACCGCCGACGGTAGCCGGATCCAGGAGGCGGTCTTCGGAGGGAAGAATCCCGTGGTCGTGCCCTTCCAGGCCGGTGCGCTGGCCGGCTACCAGCGCATGTCGAACGACATGGTGCCGGGGATCCGCGCGAAGCTCGACGAACTGGCGTCGGAGATCATCCGGCGCGTCAACGACCTCCACGAGAGCGGCGTGACGGCCGAAGGCGTGGGGGTGTCGCTGTTCACCGGGGACTCGGCGGCGACCATGGCGATCAACGAGGCGGTGGCGAACAACAACCGACTGGTCGCGGCCGGTCGCGACGGGACGCCCGGCGACAACACCCTGGCCAAGGACATCGCCAATCTCGGAACCGAGGTGGTCGACGGACACGACCGCTCCCTCGACGACATGTACTACACCTTCATCGGCAACGTGGCGAACGACCGCGGCCTGTACGACTCGCTCCGGTCGGGTCAGGAGGACATCGTGGAGTCCGCCCGTTCACGCCTCGAGGCCGAGAAGGGTGTGAACATCGACGAGGAGCTCGCGAACCTCGTGGTCTATCAGCGCTCCTACGAGGCCAATGCGCGCGTGGTGCGCGCCGTGGACGAGATGCTGGCCACCCTCGTCGGCATCATCTAGCCCGGGAGTCGAAGCCGTGCGGGTCACCAACCAGTCGATTGCGCGCAGCCTGATCTTCGAGATCAGCCGCAACTACGATCGCATGAACATGTATCGCCTGCAGGTGTCGAGCGGGAAGAGCATCAACAACTTCGCCGATTCGCCGCGTGACATCGGCCGGCTCAAGCGCTTCGACGCCCTGCAGTCGTACAACGACCAGTACCTGAAGAATCTCACCAACGCGCGCTCGAAACTCGAGGCCGTGGACAGTTCGCTGCAGCGCATGGCCGGCGAGATCTCGGGACTGCGCGAGCTCGTGCAGAGCCAGGTGAGCGAGGGGATCACGAACGCCGACACCAGGGCCAACGTGGCGGAGCAGGTCCGGGGCATGCGCGAGTCGTTCATGGCCTTCGCGAACCAGCAGATCGAAGGCGCCTACCTGTTCGGAGGGTTCCGGAACAACCGCGCGCCCTTCTCGCTGGTGGGCGACCAGGTCGCCTACAACGGCGACGACCGCGATCCCTCGGTGCAGGTCGGGCCCTCGCTGGAGCTGGCCACGAGCGTGTCGGGCGACGAGTTCATGGGCACCGATTCGGCGGTCATGGCCGGCACCACGGAGCTGCGACCGCGGGTGCGGGGCGCCACCCCGCTGGCCGATCTCAACGCCGGTTCGGGGGTGGATCTCGGCTCGATCGAGATCACCGCCGGGGTCGATCCGCCCGTCGTCGTCGATCTCACGGGTTCGGCCACGGTGCAGGACGTGATCGACCGCATCAACGCCGCCGGGGGGGGTGCGTTCACCGCCTCGATCAACCCCGACGAAACCGGCCTGCAGATCGTCGGCCCCGAGCCGATCGCAGTGGGCGAGACCCCTGGTGGCACGACCGCCGGTGATCTCGGCCTGCGCGGGACGACCACGGGGACCCTGCTCGTCGGCGACGCGATCCAGCCGCGCCTCGACGCCTCGGTGGACTTCACCGAGATGCGCACCTTCGACGGCGAGTTGCCGCTCGGCACGCTGAGGATCGTGATCGACGACGTCGTGACCGACATCGACCTCTCCGGCGCGAACAACCTGGGCGAGGTGCGGGCCGAGATCCAGTCGCTGATCCCGGACATGGACCTGCTCATCAACGACGGGTCGATCTCGCTGTCGCTCGACCGCGAGGCCTCGTTCCGCTCGGAGAGCCCTCCGGGTGACGACACCGCCGGACTCCTGGGCCTGTCGGGCGAGGCCAGCCCCACGCGCTCGTTCCAGGTCTTCCAGGACGTGATCGACGCCCTCGAGAACGACGACACCGAGGCCCTGCGACAGAGCCTGGTCGAGATCAAGGACGTCCACGACCACCTGCTCGGGCTGAACGTGCAGATCGGTGGGCGCCAGAACACGCTCGACAACCAGGAGACCGTGCTCATGGAGCGCGAGCAGACGCTGACGGTGGAACGATCGCGGATCGAGGAGGTCGATCTGGTGAACGTGGCCACCCGGCTGACCTTCGCCGAGACCACCTATCAGGCTGCACTGTCGTCGGCGGCGGGAATCTTCCAGATGTCCTTGCTGGACTACCTGTAGGGGGACGCGGATGCGTATCGAGAGTCAACGGATCGGGACCTTCGAGGTCGACGACGCCAGCCTGATCGAGTTCCCGTCGGGCCTGGTGGGCCTGCCGTCGCGGAGCCGGTTCGTGATCCTGGAGTTCGATCGCGACGTGCCGCTCGCCTGGCTGCAGAACGTGGACGACCCCGATTTCGGACTGCCGGTGGCCGATCCGGGCATCTTCGTGCAGGATTACCGGGTCGAGGTCCCGCGCGCCGACGTGGCCGACCTCGAACTGGAGTCGCTGGACGATGCCGTCATGCTGGTGGTGACGACGATCCATCGGGGTGGCATCATGGTGACCGGCAACCTGCGGGCGCCGCTGGTGGTCAACCTGGCCAATCGGCGGGGCCGTCAGGTCGTCCTCGATCGGCCCGATCTCGACGTCCGAGCTCTCGTGGATCCGATCGCCTTCGCCCAGGCCTCGCGGACTCCCGGGGCCCAATCCGTGACGGCGGAACCCGTGTCGGGCTGACCGGCCGCTCCACCGCGCGCCATCGACAGGGAGGTCGTGGTGCTCGTCCTGAGTCGCAAGCGCAACGAGAAGATCGTCATCGGCGACGGCATCACCGTGACCGTCCTCGAGGTCCGGGGCGACCAGGTGCAGCTGGGCATCGACGCTCCACGCGAGATCCCCGTCCACCGCTACGAGGTCTTCGAGCAGATCAAGCGGGCGACCGACGAGGCCGCCCGCAGTGATCTGGATTCGCTCGAGGAGCTGCGCCGACTGCGCAAGAAGGGCCGCGACGAACAGGGCTGAAGGGCTCAGCTCCTGCGGTCGAGCATCACCGGAGCCTGGGCTCCCTCTCCGTAGGGATCCACCCGACCGGCCCGCATCGAGGCCAGGGCGCGTCCGACCTCCTGCTTCTCGGTCCGCATCCACTCCAGCAGCTCCTGGTTCTCCGTACGGAGCCGATCGAGCGCGCGGACCACGTTCGCGGGCCTCGGTTCCGGGATTTCGCCCAGCCGTTCCCTCAAGGCCACCAGAGCGGTTTCTCGGGCCACGAGCTCGTCCTCGAGCAGATGCAGGCGTCCGTCGTCGACGAGTTCCCGCAGGGCCCTGGTGTGCGCCCGGACGCGGTCGATCGCCGCGTCCACGGTCGCTGCGTCGGTTGCGGAGAGGGTAGGAGTCATGCCGAGATCGACAGACTGGGAACGGGTTCCCCGGAAACGTCGTCGGTGGTGGAGCGGGGCTGCGCAGGGCCGGTGTCGGTCGGAGCGCCGGTGTTCGCGGACGTGGCGGGCTGCACGTTGCGGTCCGCCAGCTCCTCCCACGACGACGCCAGGCGCTTCAGCACCCGACGGCAGTGCTCGAGGTGGGAACGCTGGTTGTACGTGCTGGCCTGCAGCAGTTCGTACTCGACGTACTCGTACAGCAGCGTGAGCTGCGTCACGAGCTCGGGGGCCACGCTCTCGTCGAGGGCGTTGCCGAGCTCCTGCACGATCCGCATGGCGCGGTTGATCCGGTCGCCCTTGCGCGCCGTGTCACCGGCCGCGATCGCCTCTTCGGCCTCGCCGATGTACTTCAGAGCTCCCTGGTAGAGCATGGCCACGAGGCGTGCCGGCGATCCGGTCTCGACGGCGGTGGCGGTGTACTGCTGGACTGCGCGCTGATTGTCCATGGATCATCGGCTCCGTTCGGATGCACGAGGGTGGCGGATCACAGCCCGCCCAAGAAGCCCTGCTGTTGCTGGAGGCGGGCGATGGTCTGTTCCATCGCCGTGAACTTTCTGGTGAGCGTCGATTCGTACAGATCGACCGACCGCTGCTCGCGTTCGATGCGATCCTCGATGCGGTCGATCTCCGAGTTGATGCTCTCACTGCGCAGATCGATCAATCCGCGGCTGTCGCCCGAGCCGCGGGTGAACGAGTCGATCGTGGCGCTCAGCTGGTGGGCGATGCCTCCGCCGGTGGTCTCGGTCGGTGCTTGCGTGAAGAGGTCGAGCACTGCGCCGTAGTCGGCCTCGACGGCTTCGGCCAGCTTGTTCTCGTCGAGCGACATCGTGCCGTTGCGATCGAGCGACAGGCCGATGTTGGCCGCCACGATGCGATCGCCGTCGGCCTCGCCGGTCGAGACCGAGGTGGTCATGATCCGGCTCAGGGTGCTGCGCACGCCGCGCAGCAACGAGCTGCCCTGCATCGACCCGCCCTGTGCGGACTGGGCCTCGACGAGGTCCTTGAGTTCGTTGTAGGCGCCGGCGAATTCCTTGAGCTTCTCGGCCAGGGCGGTGGTGTCGCCCTCGATCGTCACCTCGCTCGTGCCGACGGACTTCAGCTCGAGAACGGTGCCCTCGAGCGCGCCCTCGACCGAGTTGTCGGGACTGGTCACCGTGATCGACTGGTCGATGGTGAGCTGCGCGTCCGTCCCGGTCGTCGACACGGTGAACGCCGGACCGGTGCCTCCGGTCAGGCCGCTGGCGTCGGTGGTGAACTGATTCGCCGCGCCCGACTCGTCGGCGCTGAGCATCAGACGATAGCCGCTGCCGTCGTTGACCACCGAGGCGGTGACCCCGGCGTCGGCCTCGTTGATCGCCAGCTTGAGGTCGGACAGCGACGAGGCCCCGGCGTCGAGGGTCACGGTGGTGGTCTCGCCGCCGAGCGTGAACGAGAAGTTCCCGGCTCCGACGTCGTCGTTCACGCTGGTGTAGGCCTGGCTGACCGTGCGGTGCGTCTGGGCGAGCTGGTCGACCGTCACCTCGAAGGTCCCGACCGGCGAGGCCGAGTCCGCGGTCGCGGTGAAGACGTCCTCGTTACCCGCCCGCGCGGCGCGGCTGGTGAACTCGCCCTCGGTGTCCAGGCCCTCGGCGAGACCGCGCAGCTTCTCGAGCGCAGTGTTCAGGTCGCCGAGCGCGCGGAGACTGCGGTCGAGGTCGGACTTCTCCTGCTCGTAACGCTGGATGGGACGGCGGCGAAGCGCCACCAGTTCCTGCACGATCTTGGCCGTGTCCAGCCCCGACGCAACGCCACTGAACTGGATCGCGGACATTCCGGATCTCCTTTCGACCGCGCGGCGGCGGATCGGGCGGTGGAGCTCAGCTCCAGTCGTCGAAGAGCAGTCCTCGCAGCTCGTTCAGACGCCGGCTGGCCTCGAGCAGGTGCTCCGGCGGAATCTGCCGGATGAGCTCGCCACTCTCGCTGTCGCGGATCTGGACGACGTAGCGCCGGTTCTCCTCCTCGAACGAGATGTCCAGGGAGTGACCGACCAACGTCTTCAGTTCGCTCTTCAGCTCCTCGGCGGTCTCGCGCAGAGCCGCGCGTACCTCGGTGTCGTCGGATCCGTTCGTCGTACCCGACCGGCCCGTCTCGTGACGGCCGTCGGGGGACTCGACGTCGGACCTCGGGCGTCGAGGTGCAGATTCCGGACCATCGGTCGTCTCGGCCTCGGTGGAGCGTGCGGGGACCGGGCGGGCAGCGGGTGCGGGTCGAGCCGCGGGGAACTCGAGGGCGGGGCCGGCGATCGCTGTATCGACACGTAGCGTATCCATGTTGGCCTCCCACGACCTTCGCGGCGGGCCGGGCCCCCGTCACGGGGGCCCGGTCGAACCGCGGGTCTACGACCGTCCACTCGGGGCCTAGCCGAGGAGACTGAGCGCGGACTGGGGAGCGAGATTGGCCTGAGCGAGGACGGAAACACCGGCCTGCTGCAGGATCTGCAGCGAGGTCAGGTTCGCCGACTCCTCGGCCACGTCCACGTCGCGGATCCGGGAGTTCGCAGCGGAGAGGTTCTCCACGGCGACGCCGAGGTTCCGGACCGTCGACTCGAGGCGGTTCTGGACCGCACCGAAGCTCGCACGGGTCTGGGTGATCGTGGTCAGGGCACTGTCCAGGGAATCGATCGCGTCCCGGGCGTTCGCCCCGTCGGCGCCCGTCAGCGTGGCCGTGGTGAGGCTCAGCTCGGCCGCGTCGACCGTGGTGCCGAAGTCGAGGTTGATCCGGTCGTCGGCCGTGCTGCCGGTGCCGACCTGGATCGCCACGTCGCCGCCAGAACCGTCGATCAACTTGGTGCCGTTGAACTCGGTGGTCGCGGCGATACGATCGATCTCCGAGGTCAGGGCCTGGAACTCGTCGTCCAGGAACTGGCGCTCGTTCTGACCCAGGGTGCCGTTCGCGGCCTGCTCGGCCAGCTCCCGCAGGCGGATCGCGATGCCGGAGATCTCGTCGAGCGAGCCCTCGGCGGTCTGCACCATCGAGATGCCGTCGTTCGCGTTCCGGCTCGCCTGCTGCAGAGCGCGGATCTCGGACTTCAGGCTCTCGGAGATCGCCAGACCGGCGGCGTCGTCACCGGCGCGGTTGATGCGCAGACCGGACGACAGCTTCTCGAGCGACTTCCCCAGCTTCACGCCCGTGTTCATCAGGTTACGCTGGGCGTTGATCGAAGCGAGGTTGGTGTTCACGCGGAGTCCCATGGCTTCCTCCTTGAAGGCGGGACAGTCATCGTTGCGGTTCTCGAAGAGACGCTCGTCCGGGCTCCGGGGATCCCTTCCCCGTCCGCCGTGGAGTCGCGTCTCGATGCCGGTATCGGAACGGGTCGCCGCGACTTGAGCAGAAAATTGCCGGTCTGGTACGGGACTTGAGAGCGACGGGGACGTCATGACCGTCGCGAGTGCACACGAGGTCGCCTGGACCACCGCGCGACCCGAGGAGAACGGCGATTTCGTCGCCTTCGTCGACGCCTGTTTCGGGCGTCCGGAGGGGCGGAGCCTGCGCCGGGAGTTCCCCACCGCGCTCGCGGCGGACAACGCGCGCCACCATTTCGAGGGATCGGTCGACGGCCGACGGGTGTGCGCGGCCACCGCCCTGGTGCGGCCGTGGATGACCACCGCTGGTCGGATCGTGGTCGCCTGCGTGGGCTGTTTCGCCACGGCACCGGATCACCGCGGTCAGGGCCTCAGCGGTCGGTTGCAGAGCGTCGTCCTCGAGCACCTCCGTCGCGAGGGTGTCGACTGGGCCGCCCTGTGGACCGATCGGCCCGAGATCTACGCACGGCGCGGCTTCCGGCCGGCCGGGGCGGAGGTCCACGGACGTCTCGACACCGTCGAGTGGCCGCGCCCGGCCGCCGGCGACACGGTGCGCCCCGCCACTCCCGACGACGCATCCACGGTGGCGGGGCTGTACAGCGGGCACCCCCTGCACGCCGAGCGGACCGAGGCCGACGTGGCCGCGTATCTCGATCCGTCGACCTCGCGGAGCTGGGTCCTCGAGCGGGGGGGCGAGGTGGTCGCCTACGCCAGCCTGGGCAAGGGCGACGACTTCCCCGGTTACGTGCACGACTACGGCGGCGAGGTGGGGGCGGTCCACGTCCTGTGGGGCGCGGCCGTCGGCGCGGGTGCGCGGTCGGTCCTCCTTCCGGCCGGGACCGACGCCTACCGCAGGGGCGCGGCCGCGGCCATGCCAGGGTCGGTGGTTCCCACGGCCATGATCCACGCCTTCGACGGTGCGCCGCGGCCCGCGGCCACCGGATTCGCCGTCTGGGGTTTCGACTCCGCCTGACCCGCGCCGGAGGCAGGAACGTGGGACTTCCGATCTCGGTGTGCATGATCGTCCGCGACGAGGCCGAGGTGCTGGGCGTGGCGCTCGACTCCGTGCGTGCGTGGGCCGAACAGATCGTGGTGGTCGACACCGGCAGCCGCGACGGGTCGCTCGACGTGGCGCGGCGCCACGGGGCCCTGGTCGATCGCGTCGAGTGGAACGACGACTTCTCGGCGGCTCGCAACGCGTCGATGGGTCTCGCCAGCGCCGAGTGGATCCTGATCCTCGATGCCGACGAGTGGATCGATCCCGCCGACGTTCCCGGCCTCGCCCGGTTGACGGCCGACGGGGCCGACCGTGCCTATCGATTCCCGCAGCGCAACTACGTGTCGAGCACGCACTGGTCTCGCTTCGTCGCCGGGCCGATGCCCTCGGTGTGGGGGCTCGAGGCCGTCGGCTGGATCGAGGCACGACAGATGCGCCTCGTGCCGAACCGCCCCGGCATCCGCTACGAGGGCCCGGTGCACGAGAGCATGACCGAATCCCTCGACCGGGCCGGCATCGAGGCCGTCGACGTCGACGTGCCGATCCACCACGTGGGCAAGCTGCGGTCGGAGGCGGTGATGGCCCGGAAGAAGCAGCTGTACCGTCACCTCGGCCGTCTCAAGTTGCAGACGCATCCCAGTGGGCGAGCCCTGCTGGAGCTCGGGATCCAGTGCAGCGAACTCGGTGAAACGGTCGAGGCCCGCGAGCTGCTGACCCGGGCGCTCGACGAGCTCGAACCGGGACCGGACCGAGCCCGCGCGGTGGCCAGTCTGGCCTCGCAGATCCACACCCTCGACGGTTCCGAGGCCGCGGAGTCCTTCCTCCGCGCCGAACTGCCGGGGGTGGCCGCGTATCCCGATGCCTGGGAGCGCCTGGGAGTGCTCCTGGTCCGGGCCGGACGGTATGCCCGGGCGGCCGAGGTGCTCGAGAGCGCCGTGGATGCCTTTCCCGAGGCCACGAACCTCGTGGTCCTCGCGGCCGAGTGCGAGCTGCTGCTGCGCCAGTACGAGCGGGCGGCGGATCTCTACGACCGGCTCCGCACCGTGGCCGCCGGGTCGGGGATCGGCGAGGTCGGCTTCGGCGTGGCCCGCGCCGCGCAGGGAGAGCCCGGTCCGCTCGTGGACTGCCTGGCCGATCCGGCGACCGCCGCTGTCGCACGGGGACCGCTCGGAGCACGGCGCTGGCTGCGGGTCGACTGGATCCTGGGCGGGCCTCCCGGCGCCCTCCGAGCGGCGGCGACCGAACCGGTGCGTCGCGAGCTCCAGGCCGCCTACGCGGCCCGGGGACGTGTGGCGACGGCCCACACGTTGGATCCCACTCTGGTCACGGCGGCGCGCTGTGGTCTGGAAGCCGTTCTCCGCAGCCTTCCCGACGGCGCCGCGGCAGGGTCGGTCGCTTCGCGTGCCGCCGCGATCGCGGGCGCGCACCGTTGGAGCGGTGTCGGTGCGGCCGTGTCGGCCGCACACTGAGGGGTCAAGTTCTCCGCCGGCGGCGTCGATATGTTCCGGTGACAGTGACGCGGTTGCCGTGGCCCCATCCGAGGGTGCCCGTGCGGCGCTCACCGAGATCGGATCTTCCGGATCGAGCCCCTCGACTCCTCCGACGGGAGTGTGGGGTGTCCGAATGGACCCGGACTTGCTAGAGTTCTCGTCGAAGGACACAGGCCGGAGGTTCCGGCCCGAACCCCTTCGAACCGGACTCTGGTTCCGGCGGACGGAGTGAGGATCTCATGGCGACGCATCCCATCGGTGGACCCGGCCCCCAGTCCCTGAACGACGCCCTGTCGCGGACGTCGACGGATCGGCCCGACGGTACCCGGTCGACGCACGATCCGTCGAAGGCTCCCGCGAGCGGGGCCGAGGGTGCGCCCACGGGCGCAGAGGCCACCGAAAAGGTGCAGATCTCGCAGCGAGCGCAGGATCTGCTCCGGATGAGCGAGCTGATGAACTCTGCCCGGAACACTCTCGACAAGAGCCCCGACGTCCGCGCCGACCGCATCGCCGAGGTCAAGGAACGCATGCGGGCCGGCGTGTACGAGACCGACGGGGTCCGCCAGGAACTGGCCCACCGGCTCAGCGGCATCCTGGGCGATCTTCCCGCGACCGGTCCCGGGAGAACGGGCGGCGAATGACGCCCCCACGGTCGCACGCCACGGCCGTCGACGATCCCTTTCGTGACCTTCCGTGAAAAGTCTTGGCGCCCTGGCGGCGGCATGGTAGGAAACTGGCCATCACGGGTCCGTTGCTTTCCATCCATGCCCCCGGAGTCAGGTGAACGAGACGCCTCTGATCCTGTGGATCGGCCGCGACGACGGGCCGCGATCGATGCTGGCGGAGGCTGGCTTCGAGGTCACGTCCAGTGAATCGAGCCGCCCGGCCCTCGTGCTGCTCGACCTCGACGAGCCCGAACAGCCCTACCCCGAGATCGCGCGGGTCCGTGCGCAGTTTCCGGATGCCCCGGTCATCGCGCTGTCCCGCCACATCGACCCCCGCCACGTGGTGGAGGCGGTGCGCTCGGGAGCGCAGGATTTCGTCCCGCGCGACGTCGGAGCCCAGGAGCTGCGGGAATCGGTCGACCAGGCGCTGCTGCGGCGGCGCCTGAGTCTCGAGCAACGGGGCGTGGTGCGCTTCCTCGAGGACCGCGGCCGTCAGGTCGAGGACGAGCGCCGACTGCTGAACGAGCGCATGGCCGCCCTCGCCGGCGAGCTGGAGAGCGCGCACCGTCAGCTCGAGGACGCCCATCGCGAACTCCGGGGGCGCGTCGCCCAGCTGGTGATGCTGTACCGGATCGGCCGCGACCTCACCACGCATCGCAACTGGGACGAGGCCCTGCAGACCTTCCTGGCGTCGCTGTGCAAGTTCCTCGACGCGCGCGGAGCCACGCTGCTGCTCCGGTCGCAGCAGGGCCGGCGCCTGGCGGCGCGCAGTACCGTGGGCATGGACACCGCGGCGGTGGACGAGGCGATCGGCATCCTCCGGCCGCAGCGCTCGGTCGACGGCCGCGAGCCGCTCCTGTCACCACTCACCGAGGCCGGCCGGGACGAACCCCGCTCCTGCGCGCAGATGGTGGAACCCTGGGACCGCACGGTGCTGCCCCTGTGGCACCGCGACGAGGATCTCGGCGCGCTCGTCATCGAGAAGGACTACGCCTCGTCCGAGGCGATCCGCGACGACTTCTACTTCCTGATCACCATCCAGACGGTGCTGACCGAGGAGGTCGCGAGCGCGCAGGCCTTCAGCCAGTTGCGCAAGCTCCAGCGCTTCCAGGAACGAACGCTCGATCATCTCGGCAGCGGGATCGTCACCGTCGACGCCGACGGGCGCATCGCGACCGCCAACGCCAAGGCGCGTGAACTCATGGGTCTGGACGCGGTCGCGGCACTTCCCCTGGAGGCCCGCCTGCGCCTGGGCAGCGAGGGTCCGAGTCTCGGCCAGTGGTTGTCGACGATCACCGACACGACACCGGGTTCGGTCGAGGGCCGGCTGGTGACCGAGGACGACGCCGAGCCCATCCCCGTTTCGCTGGTGGCGTCGCGGATCCCCGGGGAGTTCCCCGGCGACACCTACCACGTGTGCGTGATCGAGGACCTGCGGCAGAAGCGCGCACTCGAGGCCGAGCGGCGGCGCGCGGCGCGGCAGAAGGAACTGCTGATCATGGCCGCCGAGTGGGCGCACGACGTGCGGACGCCGCTGACGGGGATCCTGCACAGCTCCGAGTTGCTCGCCGGTGCCGTCGATCCGCGCTCGCCGAAGCTGCGTCACTTCCGGGTGATCCAGTCCGAGGTGCGGCGGATCAACGACCTGGTCGATCACTTCCTCGACTACGCGCGGCCGGTGCAGCTCCGGCGCGCGGCCGGCGATCTCACCGCGATCGCCCGCGAGGTGGTGGACCTGCTGGCGGGACCCGCCACCCATCGCGGCACCGATCTGCGGCTCGCCGTCGAGGACGGTGCGGAGACCTGCCCCTGCGAGCTCGATCGCGACGCCATGAAACAGGTCACGTTGAACCTCGTGTCGAACGCGCTCGACGCGGCCGGCGAGGGTGGGCACGTGACGGTGCGCGTGGCGCGCCGGGCCGATGCACCCCTCGACGAGGACGGCCGGCGCGGACCGGGCGCCGTGCTGCGGGTCGAGGACGACGGGCCGGGGGTGCCCGACGAGTTCGTCGACCGGCTGTTCGTTCCCTTCTTCACCACCAAGTCCGATGGCACGGGGCTCGGCCTGGCCATCTCCGAGAAGATCGTGCGCGCGCACGACGGCGATCTCCGCTATCTGCGCGAGAACGGTACGACGATCCTGCGGGCGATCGTGCCCGTCGAGGCCCGTTACGGAGCTTCACCCGACGGGGACCGGGACGACACGGACACCCACGACCGCCTGCGAGCGAAAGGATGACCATGGCGCGCAAGAAGGTGCTGATCTGCGACGACCAGGAGACGATCCGCAAGTCCCTGGGCGAGGCCCTGGCCGACGACGGCTACGAGATCGACGAGGCCGGCGACGGGACCACGGCGCTCGACCGCGTGCGCGACGAGGCACCCGACCTGCTCCTGCTCGACCTGAAGCTGCCCGACACCACCGGCGTCGAGGTCCTCCGCACCATCCGTGACGAGGGCCGCGACGTTCCGGTCATTCTGATGACCGCATACGGCGACACGCCGACGGCCGTCGAGGCGATGAAGCTCGGCGCCTACGACTTCGTGCAGAAGCCCTACACGCTCGGCGACATGAAGACCAAGGTCGCCTCGGCGCTCAAGGCCCGTCATCGCCAGCGCTCGGCCGACCTCGCGCGCGCCCACGAGCACGACACGGGCGGTATGTACCTGGAGATGCTGCGCCGCACACCTGGCCTGTCCGAGGTCAGCGAGATCGTCGAGAAGCTCGGCCGCAGTCGGGCGGGCAACGAGGCCGAGGTCCTGATCCTCGGCGAGAGCGGTACCGGCAAGGAGATCGTCGCCCGCGCGATCCACGAAGTCAGCCACCCGGGCGCGCCCTTCATGGAGATCAACTGCGCCGCGGTGCCCGAGTCGCTGCTCGAGAGCGAGCTGTTCGGCCACGAGAAGGGCGCCTTCACCGACGCGAAGTCGGCCAAGGAGGGACTGTTCGAACTCGCGGGCCAGGGAACCATCTTCCTGGACGAGATCGGCGAGCTGGGCGTGACGCTGCAGAGCCGCCTGTTGCGCGTGGTCGAGAACCGCAAGCTGCGGCGCGTGGGGGGCAAGGAGGACCGTCCGGTGCGGGCGCGGATCGTGGCGGCCACCAACCGTCAGATCGAGAACGCGATCCAGGACGGCATGTTCCGCAACGACCTCGCGCAGCGTCTCTCGGTCATCCGCCTGACCCTTCCGGCGCTGCGCGATCGCCCCGAGGACGTCCCCACCCTCGTGCGCGTGTTCGTGGAGAGCTTCAACCGCGAACTCGGCCTGGAGTGCGCATCGCCGAGCGACGAGATCTGCGAGCTGCTCGTGCGGTACCCGTGGCCGGGCAACGTGCGCGAGCTGCGCAACATGATCCGTCGGATCATGATCCTCGAGGAGCCCGAGCGGATCCTCCCGCACCACCTGCCGCCGCACGTGGTCCGAGGGGAGAACCCGCGCGCCGGCGACGATCAGGACGTCGAGCGCATCGGCCGCGAGCTGCTCCCGTTGTCGGAGGTGCAGCGGATCCACATCCTGCACGTGCTGAAGGCGACGAAGAACAACAAGAGCAAGGCCGCGCGGATCCTCCAGATCAGCCGCCAGACCCTGCGCGAGAAACTCAAGTCCTTCGAGGGCGAGGAAGGGGCCGCCGACGACGGGGAGGACCTCTCGATGTCGGCCGCCGACTGAGTGTTCGGCACCGATCCGCGGCGGCGACGGAGCCGACGGATCACGACCGGGCCGCGCAGATGGCTGGCCAGCTCTCGACCACCCGGACCACCAAGGGCCTCTCCGGACGGAGGGGCCCGTCGTCGTGCCGGGGCCTCTGGGTGCGGCGCGACCGAGCCACGTAAAGCATTGCAATAGCATTGGATACGGTGCGATCGGAGCCCCGGGGCCCGAAGCCACGGACCGATCCGACGACGTCGATCGGACCGCCGAAGCGTCGCGGGACCGGCGGCACCTGTCTTGCGCTTCGGGCCCCGCGAAGGAGGCCCTGGCACATGCAGTGGCGAAACCCGGTGACCATCGTTCCCATCCTGCTCGCGACCCTGTTGGCGGTCGGAGCGACGGCGTCCGACGAGGCGGCGCTGGTCGAGCGCGCGCTCGTGCGCCTCGAGGATCTGGACTCCGATCCGCTGCGTCTGCCGCCGGCCCCGGCTGCTCCCGAGGAGCTCGAGGTGCGCCAGCGTCTGGCCATCGCGCGGTCCATCCTCACCGTGCAGAGCGAGCTGGACACCTCGCTCGCCGTGCTCACCGGCAAGGTCCTGCCGCTGCTCTCGCTCGCGCGCAACCATCATCACCTCGGGCTGCGTCTACGAGCCCTCGAGTGGTACGGCCGCGCGGAGATCGCCGACAAGAAGAACGAGTTCGCCGACGACATCCTGTCGGAGCGGTTGGAGGTCGCGCTGGAACTGGGCGACAGCAGCCTGGTCGCCGATCTCGCCGGAGAGATGCTGGACCGTTCCGCCGACCCGGCGTGGACGCCACATCTGGCGCGGGTGCTGGCCTTCATGGCCACGCTTCCCGACGCCCTCGAGCCCGCGCTGGACCTCGCCCGTCGGATCGAACGCATCGACGGCCCCCTCGATCCGGCCTGCGTCCTCGAACTGGCCCGGCTGTACCAGCGTCACGACGACGACCGCGCCGCACTGGCCCACTACCGTTCGCTGCTGGGCCGGCAGCGCGACCTGAGTTCCCGTCAGCTCGCCCTGACGCTGTGGGGTCTCGGTGACACCTATCTCGCTTCGGGGCAGACCCACCGGGCCCTGCCCCTGCTGAAGACCTGTCGTGAGCACGACGTCGGCCGACTGAGCGCCTGGGCCACGTACCAGATGGCCGGACTGGCCGCGACGGCCGGACGCTTCGACGAGGCCGAACACCTGTTCCGCAGCATCTGCGAGCGCGAGGCCGACACGCCGTGGCGCGACGACGCGTGCACGCGGCTGGCGCAGGTGCGGGAACTCCAGGAGATCGACGCAGCCCTGCGACCCTTCGGTCGCACGCTGCCCGGCACCGAGGAGACGCGGTGAAGGACGTGATCGGGCGCTTGATCCTGGCCTACCGCCGGGAACTGGATCTCTACGCCGAGATCCTCGAACTGGCCCGGCAAGGGGCCGAGGTCGTGCGCCACTGCCGCCCGCTGGGGGAACTGAACGCCGTGAACGAGCGCAAGCAGGACCTGCTGGGCGAGATCGCGGCGATCGAACGCACGATCGCCGACGACAAACGTGTGTGGCGGGAGAACACCGCCGGCGCCGCGAGTGCGCAGGGCGCCGAACTCGACAAGCTGCTGCGCCGCCTCACCGATCGCATCGAGGCGATCCTGCTGGCCGAGCGCGAGACCGATCGCTGGATCTTCCAGGGAGCCGGTGTCTCCGGGACCGGCTCCGAGACCGACCCGGAACTCCCGGGCCACGCCATGGGGACGACATCATGACCGAGACCCTCCTGCACGCTTTGAGCGATGGCAACGTGCCCGACGACGGCATCGATCTGCTGGGACGCATGCTGCATCGATTCCGCAACTCGTTGACCTCGGTGCGTGGTTACGCCGAACTGCTCGCCGAGAGCGACGTGCCCGAAGAACGGCGTCGCCAGTGGGCGACGCGCATCGTCGAGCAGATCGAACGGATCGAGACCCTGCATGGCCGGCTCGACGCCGGCCGCGGAGCCGTTCGCCCGCGAGCCGAACACTCGCTCGGCATGGTTCTGCGCGCCGCCCTGCGCCGTAGTCACCAGCGCGTGTCGGCCGCGGCCGGCGACGTGGACGTCCGGCTCGACCTCGATGGCGACGTCGAGGTGGAGGGCGACGGCGAGGCCCTCACCGAAGCCGTGGCCGCCCTCGTCGACAACGCCCGCGAGGCGACCGCGCTGCTGCCCGGCCCCGGACGCGCCGTCCACGTCACGCTCGAGCGCGACGGCGACCACTGGACACTCCGCGTGTGCGACGACGGACCGGGAATGACTCCCGACGTCGCCGAGCGCGTGGGCACGGCCTTCTTCTCGCGAAAGCCCGGTCACCTGGGTCTGGGGACCTACCTGAGTCGGACCTACCTGCAACGCCACGACCTGCACCTCGACCTGACGAACGCGTCGGACGGGGGAACCGTGGCCAAAATTCGAGGACGGCATCTGCCGTCGCAGCCCGAACGGCGGACACCGTCAGGAGGAAGATCATGAAGCAATCCCGCAGCGTCCTCGTGGTCGAGGACGAGCAGGCCACGCGCGATCTCTTGCGCGCGCAGCTCGCGCAGGATTTCGAGGTCCGGACCGCCGGCAACGGCGAGGAGGCCCTGTCGGCCCTCTCGACGCGCGGCTTCGACCTCATGCTGCTCGACATGAACCTGCCGGGGATCTCCGGCCTCGAGGTCATGCAGCAGCTCCACGAGCTCGACAACGCGCCCACGGTGATCGTGGTGTCCGCCGACTCGAACGTGAGCAGCGCCGTCGAGGCCCTGCGTGAGGGTGCGTACGACTACCTGGTCAAGCCGTTCTCCATGGACGAGCTTCGGGCCACGCTCGAGCGGGCGAGCGAGCGGACGCTGCTCATGAAGGAGAACCAGAACCTGCGCAAGACGATCCGTCGGTCGCAGCGCTTCGGTGGCATGCTGGGCAGTTCGCCGATCATGCAGGAACTCAAGCGCGACATCGAGAAGATCGCCGACACGCGCGGGACCGTGCTGCTGACCGGCGAGAGCGGAACCGGTAAGGAGCTGGCCGCGCGGGCGATCCACGAGCTGAGCGTGCGCCACAAGGGTCCGTACATCCGCATCAACTGCGCGGCGATCCCCGAGAGCCTGCTCGAGGCCGAGCTGTTCGGACACGAGAAGGGTGCGTTCACCAACGCCATCGCGCGCCGCGAGGGCATGTTCGAGCTCGCCCACGGCGGCACGCTGCTGCTCGACGAGGTCACCGAGATCGCGCCGAACATGCAGGCCAAGCTGCTGCGCGTGCTCCAGGAGCGCGAGATCATGCGGATCGGCGGGAAGACGTCGATCAAGGTGGACGTGCGGGTCATCGCGACCACCAACCGCGACCTCAAGAAGGAGGTCCGCGAAGGCCGCTTCAAGGAGGACTTCTACTACCGCCTGAACGTGATTCCCCTGCACGTACCGGCCCTGCGCGAGCGGCGCGAGGACATCCCGATGCTGGTTCGGCACTTCGTCGAGCGCGCCTGCGCCGAGAACGAGCGGTCGCTGATGGACATCACCGACGCCGCGATGCAGACGATCGTGGAGCACTCGTGGCGCGGCAACGTGCGCGAGCTCGAGAACTGCCTGGAGCGCTCCGTCATCCTCACCGAGAACGAACACCTGGATCGGGGCGACCTGCGACTCGACACCGAGGACGCCGGGGCAGGCCGGGCAGCGCATCTGGACGACTCGCAGCTCACGCTGCGCGACATGGAGCGCGAACTGATCCTGCGGCGGCTCGACCTGACCGGCGGCAACCGTACCCGTGCGGCCGAGATGCTGGGAATCAGCGTGCGCACCCTGCGCAACAAGATCAACCAGTACCGGAACGAGGGGCTGACGATCCCGGGTTGACCGGGAACGCCATCTGACGGAGGACGACCGTGGACGCGATCACGAATCTCATCGACACCGGCAACGTGCCGCTGCTGCGCAAGGCCCTCTCGGCCTACGCCATGCGTCACCGTGTGGTGGCCGAGAACATCGCGAACGTGGGCACCGAGGGCTACCAGGCGCAGCGCGTGCAGTTCGAGCAGATGCTCGAGGAACGCGAGGGCCCGGCTTCGGGTGGTCTCCGAACCCATCCCTCGCACCTTCCGATCGGTCAGGCCGATGCGCTTCCCGAACCGAAGGTCGAACTCGATCCGACACCCTTCGACAACGGCGTGAACAACGTCGACATCGAGGGCGAGGCGCTGGCCGAGGCCGAGAACCTGCTCATGTACAACATGGCCACACGCATGCTCAGCGCGAAGTACGACGGACTGCGCCGCGCGATCAGCGGCCGCAACGGCTAGACGACCCGACCCGGCGAACGGGGGTGAACGACCATGGGACTCAGGATCTTCGGAAACATGCACGTCTCGGCATCTGGCCTGCGCGGCATGCGCGCCCGGATGAACGTGATCGCCGAGAACATCGCGAACGTCGAGACCACGCGGACCCCCGAGGGCGGCCCCTACCGTCGCAAGCAGGTGGTCCTGCAGCAGGCCGAGCCGACGCAGGTGCCGCCGATGCCCAGCCGCGAGGTCACGAGCTTCGACGACCTCCTGCGGACGCACCGGGAACACCTGCGCATGGTCGAACTCGAGAACGACCGCCCGATGCCGCAGGGTTCGCGTCTCGAGATCACCGAGGCCGAGGACGCCCAGCCCTTCAAGCTGGTGCACAACCCGGCCCATCCCGACGCCGACGAGCAGGGATACGTCCTGATGCCGAACATCGACCTCGTCCGGGAATTCGTCGACCTGATCGCGGCCCAGCGCGCCTACGAGGCCAACGTCACCGCGATCCAGGGCGCCAAGGACATGTTCATGCGGGCGCTGGAGATCTAGCCCGGAGCCAAGGAGGCTGCGAGACATGGCGGCCATTCGAGGTGTGGGATCGGAGATCCTGCAACAGGCCTACAAGCAGGCGACCGCGAAGCCGGAGCCGCAGGGCGGTGGCTTCTCGGCGCGTCTGCAGGAACTCGTGGGTGAGGTCGACCGGCTTCAGGACCACGCCAGCGAGATGCAGACCCGGGCGGTCCAGGGCGACGACGTCGCCGTCCACGACGTGATGATCGCGTCGGAGGAAGCGAGCCTGGCGATGTCCCTGATGATCGAGGTCCGGAACAAGTTGATGGAAGCCTACCAGGAACTCATGCGGATGCAGGCTTAGTCCCCGAACGCGGAACACCCGACGGAGCTGAGACACCATGGAGTTCATCCAGAACCTCCTGCACCGAATGAAGCAGAGCTGGACGACCATGTCGTTCAACCAGCGCGTGATCACCGGCATGGTCGGCGGTGCGGCCCTGACCAGTCTGGTCGTGTTCGCGCTGTGGGTCGACGACGAGTCGATGGTCGTGCTCTACAGCAATCTCGAGCCGGAGTCGGCGTCCTCGGTGATGGACTTCCTCGACCAGGAGGGCGCGACCTACCGGGTGGGCGCCGGCGGCCGGACCATCGAGGTGGCGGCCGACGAGGTCGATCGCCTGCGCCTGCGGGTCGCCGGTGAGCGGCTGGTCGGCGACGGTCACTTCTCGTGGGCCGACTTCATCGCCGACGGGCGGATGGGCCGCACCCAGCGCGAGCTCGACGCCGGGGAGCGCTACGCGATGGAGGGCGAGCTGGCCCGCTCGATCGAGACCATCGAAGCCATCGAGCGCGCCCGCGTGCATCTGAACATGTCGCCGCGCACGGCCTTCGTGCGCACCGGACAGGGCAAGGCCTCGGCGTCGGTCGTCGTCACGTTGCGACGCCGGATGCAGCCCACGCGCGACCAGGTCGAGAGCATCCAGCACCTGGTGGCCGGATACGTGCCGGACCTGTCACCCGATGCGGTAACCGTGGTCGATACCAGCACCGGTCGGGCCCTGGCGGGTCTCGGAGGCGACTCGGCCACCGCACAGAGCAACGAACAGCTCCGTGCGCAGCGGGAACTCGAGAAGGAACTCGTGTCGAAGGCCAGTGAGATGCTCGGCAGCATCCTCGGCCAGGAGGGCTTCACCGTCCGCGTGAACGCCGACCTCGATTTCGAGGAACTCGAACGCGTGGCCGAGATCTACGATCCCAACACCGTGGTCCGTTCCGAGGGCGTGGCCGAGAGCGAGGACCCGACCAAGTCCCGCGGGGTGACGAACTACGAGGTCAACAAGACCGTCGACCGCATCCTCAAGAACGGCAGCACCATCCGCAAGCTCACCGTGGCCGTCGCCGTCGACGGGACCTACGAGGAGCCCGAGGCCGCGGGCGAGGGCGAGGCCCCGGTCTACGCGCCGCGCTCCGACGAGGAGCTGGCCAACATCCGCAACGTGGTGGCGGCCGCCGTGGGCCTCGATCCCAGTCGCGGCGACACCATCGAAGTCGTGAACATGCGCTTCCACACGCCGCCGGCCTACGAGCCCACGATCGTCGAGCAACTGCAGTGGTTGCAGGACCTGCCGAGCCTGGTCGGACGCTTCCTGCTGTTCCTGGTGGCGGCCTTCCTCGTCCTCCGTCTGCGCAGCTCGTTGTCGCGGGCGCTCGGCGACGCCTCGAGCCCGCAGGCCGGTGCCGCGGCCGGCGGTGGGGGTGGTGGAGGCGGCGGCGGCTCGACCGCGGTGAACGGTGACGTCTTCCAGGGTGTGCACTCCGAGGTCGCCACGCTCGAGGACTGGACCCGCGGCAATCCCGATCAGGTGGCGGAGCTGGTGAAGGCCTTCGCGCAGCAGGAGGACTAGGCGTTGGCTCCCCACGAGACCGTCTCGCTGCGGAAGGCCGCGATCGTCCTGATCGGTCTCGGCCCCCGCATCAGCGGAGAGATCCTCAAGCGTCTCCCGGACCCGCTCATGGAGCGGATCACGGCCGAGATCGCGCGCATCGACAAGATCGACGCCGACGAGCGCAAGCGGGTGTTCCAGGAGCTCTACGAGTTCCGCACCAAGAACGCGCAGTTCTCGCGTGGCGGAGAGGACTTCGCCCTGCAGATGCTGTCGCAGGCAGTCGGGCAGCACCGGGCGAACAAGGTCATGAGCCAGGCCACGGGCTTCGGCGACGACATCAACTTCGAGATGCTCAAGCGGGTCGACCCCCTCACGGTGAGCAACTTCCTCAAGGCCGAGAGTCCGCAGACCGTGGCGTTGGTGCTCAGTCACCTCGATCCACGGAGCGCGGGTCCGATCCTCAGCCACCTGCCCAGCTCCATGCAGGCCGAGGTGGCCTTCAAGATGGCCGTGATCGACAAGCCGAATCCCGAGTACGTGCGCGAGGTCGAGTCGACGCTCGCGCGCCAGGTCAAGGGCGAGTACGAAGAGGGGTCGCGGCAGTACGGCGGCAGCAAGCAGGTGGCCGAGTTGCTCAACGAGATCGACCAGGAGGTCTGGACCGAGATCCTCGACGAGATGCGCGAGTTCAACGAGGAGACCTCGGTCGAGGTCAAGAACCTCATGTTCGTGTTCGAGGACATCATGACCCTCGACGATCGCTACGTGCAGGAGTTCCTCAAGGAGATCGACAGCAAGGAGCTCACGCTGGCCCTGAAGGCGGCGAGCGAAGAGGTGAAGAACAAGATCTTCGGCAACATGTCCAAGCGGGCCTCCGCCGGCATCGTCGAAGACATGGAGTACATGGGCCCCGTCAAGCTGAGCGAGGTCGAAGAGGCCCAGCAGCGCGTGGTCGACGTGATCCGCCGCCTCGAGGAGGAGGGCAGCATCGTCATCGGCTCCGGAAAGGGTGGCGATGTCATCGTTTGACGTGGGACCGGTGACGACGGCCGAGTTCTTCGTGCCCGACGTCGAGGGCAGCGGGACCGAGCGCTTCGAGCCCGAGGTCGTGCGGGCCGGCCGCGACGAGCCCGAGGACACCGAGCTCCCCGAGCCGGTGGATCTCGACGACTACCATCCGGGACCGAGCGAGGACGAGATCCGGGCGACCTGCCGCGCCGAGATGAAGGCCGAGCTCGAGGCCGAGCTCGAGCGTCAACGCTCGGGCGACCGGGAAGCCTTCGGCACACTGGCCGAGGAGATCCGGCGCGCGAGCGAGTCGCGGTTGGAGGCCATGGCCGAGCGTGCTGCCGAACTCGCCTTCGCGGTGGCCGAACGTCTGATCCGCGACCGCGTGGAGCGGGACCCGACCGTCGTCGAGCGCGCACTGCGCGAGGTGATCGGCGGTATCGAGGCCTCGAACGGGCTCACGGTGCACGTCCACCCCGAGGACGCGGCCTACCTCCGGTCGCAGAGCGAGACACTCGACGAACTGGGCATCGAACGGGTCGTCGACGACCCGCGGCAGCGTCGCGGGGGTTGCCGGGTCGACGACGGCTCGCGCGGCTGGGATCTCGCCGTCGTCACGCAGCTCACGCGCCTGCAGGAGACCATCGACACCGCCCTGGAGTCGTCGTGAGCGAGGAACGCCTCCGGTCGGCGACCACCCTGGTC
>CAZQHE010000031.1:30772-35775 GCA_964593155.1 uncultured bacterium | reverse complement strand
ATGCGCCGCAACGACGTCGAGGTGCACGACGTCCACGCCGCGTCGCACGAGATCGCCTACGGCGTGTATCCCGACATGACCGAGCACGGTTGGTCGCACGACGCCTGGCCGGAGCTGTGGAAGACGATCGGGGCGGCAGACATCCTCGTACTGGGGACACCGATCTGGCTGGGCGAGGAGAGCTCGGTGTGCCGCGTCGTGATCGAGCGGCTGTACGGCATGTCGGGCGAGCTGAACGACCAGGGGCAGAGTTCCTACTACGGCAAGGTCGGAGGCGCCGTCGTCACCGGCAACGAGGACGGCATCAAGCACTGCGCCATGTCCCTACTCTACGCCCTGCAGCACCTGGGCTACACGATCCCGCCCCAGGCCGACTGCGGGTGGATCGGCGAGGCCGGCCCGGGCCCGTCGTACGGCGACGAGGTCGACGGCACGCCCGCCGGCTACGACAACGACTTCACGCAGCGCAACACCACGATCATGGCGTGGAATCTCCTGCACACGGCGAAGATTCTGCGCGATGCGGGCGGGCTGCCGAACCACGGGAACGACCGGCGGGCGTGGAAGGCCGGGTGCCGGTTCGACTACGAGAACCCGGAGTTCCGGGCCTGAGGCGCGCTACATCCGCACCAACGCACTCCCCCACGTGAACCCGCTGCCGAAGGCCGACATCGCCACCACCATCCCCGGCTCGAGCACGCCCGCGTCGAGGGCGTCGCGCAGGCCGATGGGAATCGTGGCCGCCGTGGTGTTGCCGTACTTCTGGATCGTGTTGAACACGCGGTCCTCGCTCACGCCCAGGTTCTTGGCCACCTGCTGGTTGATGCGCAGATTCGCCTGGTGGAACAGGAAGAGATCGACGTCGTCCACGGCCATGGCGTTGGCCTCGCAGGCCTCGAGCACGGACTCGGGCATGCGCTTGCTCGCGTGCACGAAAACGAACTTGCCGTTCATGTACGGGAAGTGCCGCCCCTCGTCGATCATCTCGTGGGTGATCCGTGGGCCCTCGGTGGTCTGGGTGGGCGCGTCCATCCACAGCTCGCGGGCGTGACGTCCATCGGCGTGCAGGTGCGTGGAGTAGATCTGTGCGTCCTCGTGGCCCTGCACGTCGGCGGCCTCCACCACCACGGCTCCGGCACCGTCGCCGAAGAGCACGGCGATGTCGCGGCCGCGCGTGGTCTTGTCCAGGGACTTCGACTGGACCTCCGAGCCCACCACGAGCACGCGCTCCCGCGCGCCGGTGCGGACGAACTGGTCGGCGATCGACAGCCCGTACAGGAACCCGGTGCACGCCTGACGGATGTCCAGGGCGGGAATGCCGGGGCAGTCGAGCTTCTGCTGCAGGAAGCAGCCCGTACCGGGGAACTCGTGGTCGGGGCTGAGCGTGGCGAAGACGATCATGTCGAGATCGTCCGGGCCGACGCCGGCCTCCTCGAGAGCCTGGCGGCTGGCCTCGAGCGCCAGATCGGACGTGGTCGTCGTGCCCTCCACCCAATGACGGGTCTCGATCCCCGTCCGCTGACGGATCCACTCGTCGCTGGTCTCCATCATACCGGCCAGATCGTCGTTCGTGACGACCCGTGGCGGCACGTACTTGCCCACGCCGGCGATCCGGCTGCGTCGCACGCTCATCCGATTCCTTCCCGGGGCCCGGTGCCCACGTGGGGGACAGGCGTCAGCATGGCACGGACCTCACGGAAGCTCAACGACAGCAGCCCGCGAACAGAGCGTTCGCGGGCGTACTCCCGTGACACGCGGGATGTGCCGCACCCCGGTGTCGGCGACTCGGGCAAGTGCAGACCGATCGGGCGATCAGTCCTCGACGACGGTGATGGCGTCCTCGGGGCAGGGGTCGACGCAGGCGTAGCACTCGGTGCATTCGTCCGGGTCGACCTGTGCCTTCCCGTCGACCATCGAAATGGCCTCGGTCGGGCATACGTCGATGCACTCACCACAAGCGTTGCAGAGTTCTCGGTCAACGACGGCAGGCATGGTTGGTTCCTCCGATCGATTCCCCGCCCGTGTCGGCGTCTCCATCGCCTGAATCCACACGGGTGGCGAATTCAGGCCACAGACAAGCACGGACCTCGCCTGACCGTCAGAACGAAAGTGTGAGAAAAGTCGTCGGATCGTGTGAGAACGTGTCGATTCCGAGACCATGCCGTCCGCGAGCGGATCAGTCGTCACCCCGGAGGTTGCGGGCGACGGCCATGGCGAGCTCCAGGGCCTGCTCGTAGTTGAGACGCGGATCCACGGCCGAACGGTAGGCCCGCTCCAGATCGGCCTCGGCCAGCCCCCTCGCGCCGCCGATGCACTCGGTCACGTCCTCGCCGGTGAGCTCGAAGTGGACGCCCCCGAGCACCGATCCCAGGCGCGCGTGCACGTCGAAGGCCCGGTGCAGCTCGTGGAGGATCCGGTCGAAGCGTCGGGTCTTGATCCCGTTGTCGAGCTTCTCGGTGTTGCCGTGCATGGGATCGCACACCCACAGCACCGTGCGCCCCATGGCACGCACGGTCTCGATGAGCGCCGGCAGACGCTCCTCGACCCGGTCGTCACCCATGCGGTGGATCAGGGTGAGCCGGCCGGGCTCGGCGTCGGGATCGAGGGTCTCGACGAGGGTGCGCAACCAGTCGGGATCCATGGTCGGACCGACCTTGACCGCGACCGGGTTCCGGATCCCCCGGAAGAACTCCACGTGGGCCCCGTCGAGCTGGGCCGTTCGCATGCCGATCCAGGGAAAGTGGGTGGAGAGGTCGTACCAGCCCTCGCGCCGGGGCACCTGCCGGGTCTGCGCCTGCTCGTAGAACAGCGAGAGCCCCTCGTGGCTGGTGTAGAAGTCCACCCGCCGCAGGCTGGCCGGCTCGCGGCCCAGCACCGCCTCCATGAAGTCGATCGACTGCTTGATGCCGTCGACGATGCGCCCGTACTCGGCGCGCAGGGGCGAGCCGTCGAGGAATCCCAGGTTCCAGTACTCGGGATGGTGTAGATCGGCGAAGCCCCCGTCGGCGAGCGCGCGGATGAAGTTCAGCGTGAGCGCCGCCCGCTCGTAGCCCTTCAGCAGGAGCTGCGGATCGGGCGTGCGGTCCTCGTGGGTGAAGGGCGCACGGTTGACGAGATCGCCGCGGTAGGTCGGCAGCTCGACCCCGTCGCGGGCCTCGGTGTCGGCCGAGCGTGGCTTGGCGTACTGGCCGGCGAAGCGCCCCACGCGGACCACCGGACGCCGGGTCCCGTGGACCAGGACCAGCGACATCTGCAGCAGGATCTTGAGCTTGCTGGTGATGGCATCGACGTCGCAGTCGTCGAAGCTCTCGGCGCAGTCGCCGCCCTGCAGCAGGAAGGCCTCGCCCCGGGCCGCGGCCGCGAGCTGGCCCTTGAGGGCCTCGATCTCCCACGAGGTCACCAGCGGCGGCAGATGCGACATCTGCCCGACGACGCGCGTGACCTCGGACGGATCGGGGTAGTTCGGCAGCTGCGTGACAGTGCGCTGCTGCCAGCTGGTGGGAGTCCAGGTGTCCATGCGAACGCTCGTGGCGGCGGGGTCGACCGGGGACGGACCACTACGGTAATCCGGCCCGCGGGGGCCGCCAACCCCACGCGGAGGGTACCGGCGCCGCAGGGCACCCGACCCGCACCCAGCCGGGTTCCCGATCGGGCCGGGTCCACGCCCGCACCGGAACCTCGCCGCCGACCCGTCGGCCCCATCAGCCGAAGGGGCCGCTCCAACGGATCCAGGCCGTGGCGAGGACGCCGATCGCGCCCAGCACGAGGAGCGCACGCACCTTGCCGTCGCGACTCGGCTCACCGCCGAGCAGCACCCGGACGAGGAGGCCGATCCCGGCCGTCCCCGCCGCGGCGACCAGCAGGCTCGCGCCGATGCGCGCCAGGCCCAGGTCCCATTCCCGGCGTACGGGGGCGTCCCAGCGTTTGTCGAACAGGTTCGGGGTCTGCGGCGCCGCGTAGTCCAGCAGATAGGCTCCGCCGAGCAGACACAGCACCGAGACGACGATGAACACCGGGCCCCAGCGCTTCCATGCGCCCGGAGTTCCGGTGGAGGCAGCGGTCATGACGGACCTCCCGGAAGACCATCTCCCGGCCGTGAGGCTTCTCGCGTCGGAGATCGGCCACGACGGCCGCGGACTTGAGCCCCGATCGCCCGGACTTCGCCCCCTGACGCGACCAGGTCCTTCGGTTAGGATCGAATCCCTGTTCCCCCGACCGCTTCTCGCTCCGTCGCCGATTCCTCGGGAGGTCGCCGTGTCCGACGTCTACGATGTCAAGGACCACATCCGCAGCCGCGCGCACATCGATTCCATGGCCGAGTACGAGCGCCTGTACCGGCTCTCGCTCGACAACCCCGAGTGGTTCTGGGCCGAGCAGGCCAAGGCGCTGACCTGGTTCCATCCCTGGAACATGGTCTTCGACGCCGACTACGAAGAGGTCGACTTCGCCTGGTACAGCGGCGGCCGCCTCAACGCCTGCTTCAACTGCGTGGATCGCCACGTGCCCGAGCGCGGCGAGGACACGGCGATCGTATGGGCCTCGGACGAGCCCGGTGTGTACAAGCACATCAGCTACCGCGAGTTGAAGCACCAGGTCTCGCGGATCGCGAACGTGCTGCTCAAGTTCGGGGTCCGCAAGGGAGACCGGGTCTGCATCTACATGCCCATGATCCCCGAGGCCGCCTACACCATGCTGGCCTGTGCCCGGATCGGGGCCGTCCACTCGGTGGTGTTCGGCGGATTCAGCGCCGAGTCGCTCCGCGATCGGATCGTCGACGCCCAGGCCAAGGTGGTCGTGACCGCCGACGAGGGCCTGCGCGGTGGCAAGGTGATCCCGCTGAAGAAGATCACCGACCGCGCGATCGAGGGCATGAGCCTGGTCGAGACCGTGCTCGTGGCCAAGCGCACCGGCAACGACGTCTCCATGCAGATGGGCCGCGACCACTGGCTCGAGGAGGAGGCCCATCGCCAGCGCTCGACCTGCACCGTGGAGTGGATGGGCGC
>CAZQHE010000031.1:0-30762 GCA_964593155.1 uncultured bacterium | reverse complement strand
ATGGGCGCCGAGGACCCGCTGTTCGTCCTCTACACCAGCGGCAGCACCGGCCGGCCGAAGGGCGTCATGCACACCACCGGCGGCTACATGGTCTACGCGGCCATGACCCACAAGTACGTGTTCGACTACCATCCCGGCGACGTCTACTGCTGTGCGGCCGACGTCGGCTGGATCACCGGTCACACGTACATCGTGTACGGTCCGCTGGCCAACGGGGCGACCACCGTCATGTTCGAGTCCACGCCGACCTACCCAGACGCCGGACGCTACTGGCGCATGGTCGACGACCTGGGCATCGACATCTTCTACACCGCACCCACGGCCCTGCGGGCGATCGCCCGGGCGGGCGACGAGCACGTGAAGCGCTACAAGCGTGATTCGCTGCGCGTCCTGGGGTCGGTGGGCGAACCCATCAATCCCGAGATCTGGCGCTGGTACCACGACGTGGTCGGCAACGGGAAATGCGCCGTGGTCGACACCTGGTGGCAGACCGAAACGGGCGGGATCCTGATCACGCCGCTGCCCGGGGTGACTCCCACCAAGCCGGGATCGGCCACGCTTCCCTTCTTCGGCGTGAAGCCGACCCTGGTCGAGCCCGAGAGCGGCAAGCCCCTGGACGGCAACGACGTCAGCGGTGCGCTGTGCCTGTCGGCGCCGTGGCCGGGGCAGTCGCGCACGGTGTGGGGCGATCACCAGCGCTTCCGCGACACGTATTTCACCACCTACAAGGGCTACTACTTCACCGGTGACGGCTGTCGCCGCGACGAGGACGGCTACTACTGGATCACCGGCCGCATCGACGACGTGCTGAACGTCAGCGGCCATCGTCTGGGGACGGCCGAGGTCGAGAGCGCGCTGGTGGCCCACGAGGGCGTGGCCGAAGCCGCGGTGGTCGGATATCCGCACGACATCAAGGGAACCGGCATCTACGCCTACGTGGTCCTGAGTTCGGACTTCGGCGAGGGCGACGCGCAGCACATCGAGGGCGCACTGCGCGAGCAGGTCCGCCACGCGATCGGATCCTTCGCCGCTCCCGACGTGATCCACGCCGCCAAGGGCCTTCCGAAGACCCGCAGCGGCAAGATCATGCGTCGGATCCTGCGTAAGATCGCCTCGAGCGAGTACGAGGGCCTCGGCGACACCAGCACCCTGGCCGAGCCGCAGGTGGTCGACGACCTGATCGAGGAACACCGCGAGCGAATGGGTTGAGCGTGGACTCCGCGCTCGACACCTTCGAACGGGCCGCGGTCGCGGCGCTGCTCGAGGGCGAACATCCCGTCCTCGAGCAGCTGCGATCACAAGTGGCCGAGGCCACCGTCCGTGACCGCGAACAGGGGGAGTTCGGTTGCTTCACCGACCTGTGGGTCGACGCCGAACCGATCGACGTCCACGACCGCTTCGCCATCGACGACGTCTACGGGCGCGTGATCGGCGTCGACGACGAGGTGGCCCTGCTGCTGCACGTGGTCCGCGGCCGGCTCAAGACCCTCGAGGCCTTCGTCCCCCGACCGCTCTGGCCCGACCGACCGGAACTCGCGGAGACCTGGTACGTTGCACCGGACAGCGAAGACGCCGGGCAGCTCCACCGTGTCCCCGGGCGGTCGCTGGACTTCGCCCTGCGCGGCCTGACGGTGCCCCGCGACGAGGAGTGAGCGGGTCGCGGGCCGCGCATCCGGCGTGCTAGACTGGGCGAACCGCCCCACGATCGATCCTGTCCTCGCCGCACGTACCGTCGCGCCGCTCCGCCGCGTCCGACGACGGCTCCCCATCGCACCCCAGGACCTCGACGGAAAGGATGCTCGCATGAAGCGCGCACCGGAGCGAGCCGCTCTCCGCCGCCTCGCCGCGGCGTGGCCGCTCGCCTGCCTCGCCCTGATCGCCGTGGTGTTCCCACCCGACACCAGCCCCGAACCGACTCCCGCCACCGGCTTCGAGTCCGGCCTGCGGATCTCCCTCGACCCCGACAGCGGGGCACCGGCCGGAGTGCCGGCGAACGACGCGCTCGAGCGCTCCTTCGGCCTCGACCGGGCGCTGAGCCGCTCGAGCGCCGGCCTGGTCGAACGCCGCAACCCCGACGGCTCCTACGGCGTGCACCTGCAGGGCCGCTTCATGAGCGCCAGCGTGGCCCGGATCGACGAGAACGGGCAGCTGCAGCGGGTGTGCACCCACGACCCCGACCACGCCCACGCCGTCCTCGACGGCGAGACCCCGGCCGTCGACTGTGATCACGATCCGAGCACGTGGGAGGTGAAGTGATGCTGCGCCATCTCACGTGCCTCGCGTTCGCCGCCGTCGTGCTGACGGCCGGCCCGGCCCGCGCCCTCGACATCGTGATCGAGAACCTCGACGGCCCGGGTGAGGGCTTCAACGACGCCACGCTCGCTTCCCCCGTCGGTGGGAACAGCGGAACCACGCTGGGCGAGCAACGCCTGATCGTGTTCCAGACGGCCGCCGACATCTGGGAGTCGATCCTGCAGAGCCCGTCGACCGACGTCACGATCACCGTGAACGCGACCTTCGACGCCCTGACCTGCAACGCCAGCAGTGCGGTGCTCGGCTCCGCCGGCCCGATCACGGTGCAGCGCGACTTCCTCGGCGCGGAATTCACGGACACCTGGTACCACGTCGCCCTGGCGAACCGGATCTTCGGCTCGGACCTCGACCCGAGTGCCGCGGACATCGTCACGCGCTTCAACTCGTCGATCGACGGCAACGACGACTGTCTCAGCGGCACCGACTGGTACTACGGACTCGACGGCAACGAGGGCACCGACACCGAGCTGCTCCCGGTCGTGCTGCACGAGCTCGGCCATGGCCTGGGCTTCAGCGAATTCGTCGACGGCGACACGGGCGAGTTGTTCCTGGGTCGCATCGACGTCTTCAGCCGCTTCCTCTTCGACGAGGACGAAGGCCTGTACTGGAGCGAGATGAGCAATGCCCAGCGCGTGACCTCGGCCCGCAATTCCGGCGGCGTGGTGTGGGACGGCGACGCCTCGACCTTCGAGGCCGCCCAGGTGCTCGACGGCCTGCCCGTGCTCGACGTCACCGCGCCGAGCTCGATCGCCGGAACCGTCACCGAGATCGGCACGGCGTCGTTCGGACCCTCCGTGCAGGAACAATCGGCAAGTGGCCCGGTGGCCCTCGTCGACGACGGCAACGGAACGACCAGCGACGGCTGCTCGAGCGCGACGAACGGCACCGAACTCGCCGGTGCCATCGCACTGGTCGATCGCGGTTCGTGCACCTTCGTCAGCAAGGCCGAGAACGCCCAGGCCGCCGGTGCCGTCGGCGTGATCATCGTGAACAACGTGCCCGGTGACGGCCCCGTGCAGATGGGTGGCGTCGATCCTGGCACTCTGACCGTTCCGACGATCAGCATCTCGTTCGAACAGGGCGAGACCATCAAGAACGCCCTGAACGAGGGCGTGGTCGCCACCATCGCGCCCGATGCGCAGCGGCTGGCCGGTGCCAGCCCGACGACGGGCCGGCTGCTGCTGTACACGCCCGATCCCTTCCAGCCGGGCTCTTCGGTGTCGCACTGGGACGTGTCGGCCTCGCCGAATCTGCTCATGGAGCCGGCGATCAACGGCAACCTGTCGAGCGACGTCGACCTGACGCGCTTCCACTTCGAGGACATCGGCTGGTTCGACCAGCGCGTCACCGACGCTCCGGCGCAGGTCGCCACGCGTCTGCTCGGCAACACGCCGAATCCCTTCAATCCGTCGACGACGATCTCCTTCGAGCTCGCACGCACCGGGCAGGTCGAGCTCCAGGTCTTCGACGCCGCCGGGCGCCGGGTGAAGTCGCTGGTCGACGGCACGCGCTCGTCCGGCCGCTACGAGGTGCAATGGAATGGGACCGATGACGGCGGCCGCGGCGTCGCCTCGGGTGTCTACCGCTATCGGCTTCGCGCCGACGGAGTGGACGAGTCCCGCTCCATGGTCCTGCTGAAGTAGGACCTGTCCCACCGTGGGCCGAACCGAACGGCCGCACCCCACTCCGGGGTGCGGCCGTTCGTACGATCGGTCAGGCAGTGTCCGGAAGCGCGTTCGTCGATGCGGCGGTTTCCTGCTCCTCGAACGCGGCCTCCCGCCGCGCGTGCTGGCGCCCGAGCCAGACGGCTACCCAACCCCAGATCGCGGTCACCGGGATCGAGGCGAAGGCGATCGCACCCACCGTCATGCCCAGCGCGTTGGCCATGAGCTGGTAGGCCACCGAACCGATCGCATCGCCGCCGCGGTAGACGAAGGTGTCGATGAAACTCTTCGCCTTGTAGCGCTCCTCGCGGGCGATGATGGTGAACAGGGTTTCGCGCGCGGGCCGCGCAAGAGCGTAGTTGGCCGCCCGGCGCACGACCTGGAACAACACCACCACCAGGATCCCCGGCGCGACTCCCAGGAACCCGAAGCCGATCGCCGTGAGCACCGGCAGCAGCACCAGCGCCGCCGAAACGCCGAGCCGCCGGACGAAGCGCCCGGTCACGAACAGTTGAAGCAGAAGGGTGCTCGCCTGCGTGGCCGCGTCGATCCAACCGAAGGTCGCCGCCACCCGGTCGCGAGTGAAGCCGAGCGCGTCGACGATCTCGGCCTGCTGGAAGTACAGGATCGTCGAGCAGTAGGGGTAGAGCAGGAAGAACGAGCAGATGGCCAGCAGGAAGGGCGAGCGGAAGGTCTGGCCCACGCCGTTGAAGGCGCCCCCGAAGCGCCCGCCCCAACTGGCACGCTCCGCCTCGCGCTCGGCCGCCACCGCCGCGGCGTCGGTCGCGCTCATGTGCGCCCGCATCTGCTCGAAGGCACCGTGCAGGCGCCGCATGACGAAGATCGCCGCCTCGAGCACCACGTAGGCCACCAGCAACAGGTGCGCCCGGCCGATCACGTCGGCCAGACCGGCCGTCGCCAACGATCCCAGCAGGGCGCCGGTGGTCCCGCCCGCGGCCACGAAGCCGTACAGCCGCTTGCTCTGCCTTGCCCCGAAACCGTCGCTGACGAAGGCCCAGAACACGCTGACCACGAACATGTTGAACACGCTCAGCCAGACGTAGAACACGCGTCCCATCCAGATGTCGGCCTCGCGGTCGAGCACGAAGGTCAGTCCGTAGAAGCCCAGCAGCTGCAGCGCGAAGAAGCGATAGCTGATCGTCATCATCCGGTGCCGCGCGAAGCGTTGCACGCACCAACCGAACAACGGGGTCACCAGCGCCGTCGCGGCGAGGGTGAACAGGAACAGGTTCGGCAGGTTCCGCACGCCGGCCGCCACGCCCATCTCCTCGCGTAGCGGCCGCAGCACGAAGTACGACCCCAGCAGCAGGAAGAAGTACAGGAAGGCCAGCAGGGTGGGCCGGACCTCGTGTTCGCGAACCCCGGCCAGGCGGTGCAGCACGGTCTCGGTCATGCGTCGAGCCGATCGACGGGGTGGTGGGCGCTCGTCGGCACCCTACGCCCTCGCGCCCATCGGGTTGCAGCCGATCGGCATCAGTACCGGGAGGGTACGGTGCCGTCCCCAGTGGTCGAAGCCACGAATCGCCGTAGCGATTCCGGCGAAAAGTCCTGGAGTCTCGAGAGCTCGTCGAGATGCACCTCGGTCTGCCGGGTCGTCCGTCGCGCGACGTCCAGGGTCTCGGCGTCGAAGTCGTCGGCGTCCTCGGCCTCGAGCGTCACCAGCTGGATCTGGTTCAGGAAGTTGCGTACCACGTGATGCACCGCGCCCATCGTGTCGCGGAACAGCTCGGTCTTCTCGGCCTCGCGCTCCGCCTCGCGGCGGTGCAATTCGCGCGACACGTTGAAGATCAGCACCGACGAGAGGAGCACGAAGACGATCCCCTTGACCGACTGCACCTGCGACATGGTCGCGGGGTCGTTCACCAGGGCCTCGACCAGGCGGTCCGAGGCGAGGATCCACAGCACGCTGAATCCCAGGTAAGTCAGCGTGGTCGCCACGTAGGGTTTCATCGAAGATCGATCATCGGGGGCCGGGGGCCGGGAGCTCACGGACATTCTGGAACGACCGACGCCGGCGGGGCAAGGGTTCGTCCTCAGTCGACTCCACCGAATCGCGCCCGCAGCCCACCCATGCTGGTGGTCTCGGTCGCCACCGGCAGCAGGGTCTCGCCGTAGCGCAGGGAGCCCCTCGATTCGTTGTGGAAGGCGATGCGCGCCGTCGTGCCTCCGTCGATCCACAGGGCCACGTGCGGACCCTCGTCGCGCGTCGGCTCGACGAATCCCACCTGCCACGAGCCGTTCACGCGCCGCGCCAGCACCGGCTTGCGCCGGGTCAGGTCGAAGTAGGCCACCACGGGACGGCCGCCGGCATCGAAGCGAAGCGAGGTGAACCACCCGCGCTGGCCGGCGGACGGATCGATGACCTGGGTCGTGAACCCGGACTCCGTCGGGATCGCGATCTCGGGATTGCCGGTCGTGGCGTTGTAGTACGCGATCCAGGGCCGGCCGTCGTCGTCGAGGGCGATCGAGGCGTAGCTGCCCACGTCCTGCCCCCCACCGTCGTCCACGGTGACGACGTCCCACGTGGAACCGCTCCGCCGCGCGTAGCGCAGTGCGGTGTTCGTGGCGTCGTAGTAGGCAGCGTGCAGGTCACCGGGCGTGTCGATCACCATGCGGGCCTTGATCCCGACGTCACCGCCGGAGTCGACGGTCTCGAGCTGCCAGCCGGAGCCGTCGTTCCGTGCGTACTCGAAGTCACCGTCGCCCTCGTCGTAGTAGACCACGTGGGCCACGCCGGCCGCGTCGAAGCGCAGGTTCCCGTAACGGCCGACGACTCCGCCGGCGTCGACGGTCTCGGTCGACCACACTCCGTCCTCGCGCCAGGCATGCTCGAGATCCCCCTCGGCCCAGTCGTAGTAGACGATGTGTGGGTTTCCCGTCGGATCGAACTCGAGGAAGGTGTAACCACCGACGTCGGTGCCGGGGGCCTGACCGTCGATCGCGCGGGTGTTCCAGGTGGTGCCGTTGCGTACGGCGAAACGCAGCGCACCTGCGGTCCGGTCGTAGTAGCTGAGATGGGGCCGCCCCTGGTCGTCGACGGCCAACCACAGATATTCGCCCACGTCGTTCGCCGTGTCGACGCTCACGAGCGAGAACGTGGTGTCGGCACGCGCGGGAGCGGCGACGACGATCAGCAGGACCAGCAGGAAGCGCACGGCGAACTCCGGAACGGGGTCTTTCATGGTATCAGGATCGGCGTCGACCGTGCACCTACCAGAAGACCGTCATGCCGAGGCTGAAAATGCCCAGGAGCAGGGCCCCCACGAGAGCCGGGCCGAATCCACGGATGGAGAACCCGGGCACGATCGCCGCGGCCAGCTTCAACAGGAGCGCGTTGAGGACGAAGACGAACAGTCCCAGGGTCAGGACCACCAACGGCAACGACACGACCACCATCAGGGGCTTGAGAAGTGCGTTCAGCACGCCCATCACCAGGCCCGCGAAGAAGGCCGACCCCACACCATCGATCTCGATGCCGGGAACGATCTTCGCCACGATCAACAACAGCACCGCGTACACGACGGTGGTGATCAACAGGACTTCCATGGGGCACTCCTCGCGGGACGTGGATGGGCCCGGCGGGATTTCCTCGCGTCGGGGCATTCCGATCCTACCCGAACGACGCAATCCGTCGACTGTCGGTTCCCCGGCGCTCCTGTTACCATCCCGGTGCCCCGAGACCGGTGAGGATCGCCATGACGCACGTCGAGACCCCGGGCCCCGTCCTGTCGGCCCACTTCGCCCACCGCGAGCCGTCGTCGATCCGCGTGGCGAGCATCCGCTTCGCCCAGCGCCGCGACGACACCCGCGCGCTGAACGTCGCGATCGGCAACGTGAGCCTGCCCATGCATCCGCTCATGCACGAGCGCATGAAACGGTTGGCCGAACCGGACAGCCCCTTCGCCGGCGGGGTCGTGCGCTACACGCAGACCGCGGGTCTCGACGAGGCCCGGGCCGCGGTGCTCAACGTGATCGCGTCGAGCGGGCTCGACACCGAGGGCCTGCACGCGCAGATCACCGATGGCGGCAGCCAGGCCATGGAACTGATGATCGTGGGCTGCTGCGGTCCGGCGGGGAGCGACGAACGCCCACTCATGATGATCGATCCCGCCTACACGAACTACTCGGCCTTCGCCCACCGGCTCGGACGCCGTGTGGTGACCATCCAGCGCGCACTCGACGACGAGGGTCACTTCGGACTGCCGCCGCTGGACGCGATCGAAGAGGCCTTCGAGAAGCACCGGCCGGGCGCGCTGGTGGTGATCCCCTACGACAATCCCACCGGGCAGCTCTACGAGCGCGACACCATGATCGCCCTGGCGAAGCTGTGCGTCCGCTACGGCACGTGGTTGGTCAGCGACGAGGCCTACCGCGAACTCCACTATCGCGGAGATCGCGCGATCAGCGTGTGGAGCCTGACGGAGGACGACGTGCCCGGGATCACCGGCCACCGGATCTCGATCGAGACCACGAGCAAGGTGTGGAACGCCTGCGGCCTGCGCATCGGCGCGCTGGTGACCGACAACGCCGAGCTGCACACCCAGGCGGTGGCCGAGAACACGGCGAGCCTGTGCAGCAATCACATCGGCCAGTGGATCCTGGCCGGCCTGGCCGAGGCCTCGCACGCCGACCTCCGCACATGGTACGACGAGCAGCGCGTCTACTACCGCGCGATGATGACCTCGCTCGCCGAGGACTGCCACGCGCGCATGGACGGTCTGATCGTCAGCAACCCCGACGCGTCGCTGTACTCGGTGCTCGACGTGCGCAACGTGGTCGACGAGGGTTTCGACGCCCTGCCCTTCGTGCTGTGGTGCGCCGAGGAGGGCCGCATCGACGTCGACGGCGAGCCCTGGACCCTGCTCACCGCACCCATGGCCGACTTCTACGACGTGCCGCGCGACGCGCCGAACCCCGGCCGCACGCAGATGCGCGTGGCCTACGTCGAACCTCCCGAGCGCATGGCGCGGGTCCCGCAGCTGTTCACCGAGCTGCTGCAACGCTACCTCGAGCGCTCCTGATCGGCCCCCGTGCCCGCCGACTCCGGAATCCGGATCAGGCGGGCGTAGGGCGTGCGCACGATCTCCTGACGCAGGAGGGCGTCGGGAACGCGCTCGGCTCCGTGGAAGTGCACCACCGCGAGACGGCCGGCCCAACGCGGCTCGTCGAGCAGACGTTCGACCTCGACCGGCTCGACCTCGCGGCGCAGGTGGAGGTAGGTCCAGTCGCGGGCGGCCCACTGGCGGCCGTGGTGACCGCTCGGGCGAGGGCCGGGCTCCACGAGCACGATCCGCTCGTCCGGGGCCAGTTCGGCCTCCACCACGGCGAGCGCGCGGGCGCGCTCCGGACCCGTCTGGTGGTTGCGGGGCCACCAGGCATCGGGAGCGAACCACGACACCACCACCAGCACGACCATGGCCACCGGGAGCCAGGTCTGCAGGCGGTGGACCCGAGGCCCCGCGTGCGCGCCGATCCAGGCCCCGATCCACACCGCCACGACGGGCGCGGCGGGCAGCACGTACCGCACGCGCTGCGCGGGCTTGGCCACGGCAGCGACGACCACCAGCAGCACCCAGAGCCCCAGCACCGCGACCCAGGCCCGCTGCTCGGGTGACGTCGCCGGGTTCCGCCATTCCCGCCAGGCGGCCCACGCCCCCAGCACGGCGAACGGCGCCCAGTACGGCGTGCGTTCGAGCGGCCGCCACACCACGTGGTCGAGCGAGCGCGTCACCACGTCCCAGGCGTCGCGCGACGGCCCCACGATCATGTCGCGCAGGATCTCCTGGCCCACTGCGGTCGACAGCCAGATCTCGATGCCCACGAACCAGGCCGGGATCGGCAGCAACAGGACCGACCAGCCGATCCACGACCGCGACCACGCCAGACGCCCGGTCCGCAGACCGATCACGACGGCCAGACCGAGCGGCAGCAGGCCGGGCAGACCCTTCGACAGGGTGGCCAGCGTCACGCCTGCGTAGAAGGCGAGCGGCCGCCAGGCGCCGCGGCGCTCGGCCAGAGCGACCATCGACACCAGGATGCCGGCCACCAGCCCGGTGTCGGTGCGGAAGGTCAGCGCGTTCTCGAGCAGCGGAACGGTGGTCGCCAGTGCGAGGCCCGCCCACCAGGCGGCCGTCGGCCCGTAGCGCAGGAACGCAAGCCGAGACGTCAGCAGAACGCAGACCCAACCGAAGAATCGCGAAAGGAAGGTCGACGTCCACGGGTGCACGCCGAACAGCTCGTACAGCCCGGCCGTGCCCCAGAACAACAGCGGTGGCTTGAGGACGTAGGGCGTGTCGCCGTGCTCGATCGGCGCGAGTTGCCCGGTGTCGGCCACCTGCGCCGAGAGCGCCGCGTAGAAGGCGGTCGTTCCGTCCAGTTCGCGCCGGTGCATGCCCAGCGTGAACACCAGGAGGGTGGCCAGGCCGAACCACACCCACCGTGCGCGCGGCCCGGTCAGGGTGGAGTGCCGGGCCGCCGGGCTCACGAGCTCTCCCGGCGCCCTTCCTCCAGCGCCTTCCGGCCCGCGACCACGTCGAAGCGGTCGCGCGTGTAGCAATAGCCGAACCCGCCGAGGCGTCCGGCGAGGTCGAGGACTCCGGGATCGATCCGCATGCGCTCGGCGTCGATCGCCGCGTCGTCGACGAACACGTGCACCACCTCGCCCATCACCACGTTCCCGCCGGCCGGCGCACCGGGATTGGTACGGATCACCGAGTGCGTGCGGCACTCGTAGGCAACCGGCGATCCCTTCAACCGCGCCGGCGCGACCACCTGCGACGGCGTCGGCTCGAGGCCCGCGAAGTCGAACTCGCTGTGGCCGTGGGGCAGGCCCTCGGCCGCACCGGCGATCCGCTCGATCATCGCCTGCGGCGCGACGTTGACCACGAACTCGCCCGTCCCCCCCTCCTCGACGGGCTTGGCGTTGCGCAGCGTGTCCTTCTCCTGGCCGTCGGCGTCGTTGGCCGGGCAGAACAGCAGCATCATGGGATCGCTGCCCACGCCGTTGAAGAACGAGTACGGAGCGAGGTTCGGAGCGTCGTCCGGCGAAACCGTCGACACCACGGCGATCGGCCGCGGGAGGATGCCACCGATCAGCAGCTTGTAGCGATCGCGAACGCGCAGGGACGCGGGGTCGATCTCCATGTCACGCACCCCCGCCGGTCGCCTCGCGCAGCGCGTCGCCGAGAGCCGATCGCGTGATCGACCCGTGGCTGGTGTGCCACACGACCTTGCCGTCGACGAACAACAAGGCCTGTGGGGACTCGTGGCGCACGCCGGTCCGCTCGGCCACGGCGTTCGACACCGGACGGGCGTCCTGGATCACGATGCGGTGGAACTCGGCAGCGTCGGCATCCGCTCGGGCCACGAAGTCCTCGAACTCGCGGTCGGCCGTCGAGGAGACCGGGCAGATGGCGCTGTGCTTGAACACGAAGACGGGGCGCTCGTGCGAGCGCCGGACGACCTGATCGAGTTCGTTCTCGGACGACAGCGGGACGGGACGGGTCACGGGGCACCTCCGGCGGTGGGACGGGCTCCAATCTGACCCCGCCGTGCCGGCTCCGCAAATCAGCCCCGTTGCAGCGCGCGCAGGAACTCGTCGGCGTCGTAGGTCGTCGGGATCGGCCGCACCAGGTCCCCGTCGGGCTCGAGCACCAGGAACACCGGGAAGCCGCTCACCCCGTAACGCTCCCGGAAGGCCTTGCCCTCGTCGTCGCCGTACTCCACCCGCACGAACACGTAGTCGTCCTCGATGGCGCGGCGGACCTGGTCGTCGCCGAGGACGTCCTGGTCGAAGGTCCGGCAGGAGCTGCACCAGATCGCCGACAGACCGGCCAGGACCGGCTTGTCCTGCCGCGCGGCCAGGGCCAGCCCCTCCTCGTAGGAGTGGATCTCCAGGCCGGTGTCCTCGAGGGCGCGCCGCCCCATCCAGCTCTGGAGCTGGACGTTGCCGAAGTACACGAGCGCGGCCAGACCGATCCAGACCAGTGCCTGGCGCAGGAAGCGGCGATCGAGCTTCACGGGTCATCCTCTCGGGGCGGGCGGAGGGCGGCGGTTGCACCGGCAGTGTGCCACATCTCCAACGCGAGCACCGCCCGGGGGTTCCGACCGAGGCCGCGATGGGGAAACCCCGCAGTTGCCCGGCGATCCCGTCCGTGCCATACCTTCGGAGCACCTCCTCCACGGGCCGGGCCGGGCGCGCCCCGGACGGCCGGAAGGTCCGGCGACGCATGACGCCTCGCTCGCAGTCCCGCAATCCGATCGAACGGGCGTGGAACCGCGTCGAGACCTTCCTCACCCACGACATCTGGCAGGAGGGTTCGCCACACACGGAAGACTGGCCCCTGGGGCCGCTGTACCGCGTGCTCCGCGTGGTCCAGCTCGCCCTGCGCGGGGTGCTCCGCAACCGCGCCACGTTCACGGCCTCGGCGCTGACCTTCGTCACCGTCCTCTCGCTGGTGCCGCTGCTGGCCTTCGCCTTCTCGGTGGCGAAGGGTGTGGGCGGTTACGAGCGGCTGCGCAACCAGGTGATCGATCCCTTCCTGGTGTCGAACCTCGGGCCCGACACCGCCGACGCTCCCCAGGCGATCCGCTCGCTCCACGACGCGATCGACAAGGTGCTCGAGCTGGTCTCGGCCACCGACGTGGGAAGCCTGGGGGCCCTGGGTCTGGCCGTGCTCGTCCTGGCCGTGATCCGGGTCCTGAGCGGGGTCGAGGACGCCTTCAACCGGATCTGGGGAGCGGAACGCGCGCGGAGCTGGGTGCGCCGCCTGTCGGACTACATCAGCCTGGCCGTGGCCACGCCACTGCTCGTGCTGCTCGCGGTGGGATTCACCACGGCCGCGCAGAACACCGCGCTGGTGCAGAGCATCCGCGAGCAACCGGCACTGGGCGATCTGCTCGACACGCTGTTCGGCCTGGCACCTCTGATCTCGATGTGGATCGGGCTCACTCTGCTGTACCTGATCCTGCCCAACACCCGGGTCAAGCCGACCTCGGCCGCCCTGGGCGGATTCGTGGGTGCCTTCCTGTGGCAGATCGCCCAGATCGGGCACGTGGAGTTCCAGATCGGCATGGCCAACTACAACGCCATCTACGCGAGCTTCGCCGCGTTCCCGATCTTCCTGGTGTGGATCTACGTTTCGTGGGTCACGGTGATGTTCGGCGCGGAATTCGCCCACGCCCACCAGGGCGCGCGCCACCACCGGATGCTGAAGAACCTCGACCTCGACCTGCGCCGGAAGCGCGATCTGCTGGTGCTGCGCGGCTGCGTCGAGGTCACTGCGGCGTTCCTGAACGGTCGCGGACCGCTGCGCCAGGACGACGCGGCCGAAGCCCTCGACGTGCCCACGTCCACGCTCGCCCGTGAACTCGAGCCGGTGGTCGAGGCCGGACTGCTCGTCGCGGCGACGGTCGACGACGACGACGCCTGGACGGTGGGGCGGCAGCCCTCCGAGATCACCATGAGCGACGTCCTGGCCGCCGTCCACGGCATGAACGCACGGGGCGACCGGAAGAGGGACTCCGTCCTGGCAGCCTATCGTACGCTGCTGGGCTCGCTCACCCGGTCCGAGGCGAACCTCGATCTCGACACGCTCACCCGGAGGACCCGCGAGGTGGGCGACGACGTGGACTGAGCGACGACGTCGGTCCGTCAGTCCTTCCGTTCGCTCGGCTCCTCGCCCATGCCCGCGCGCTGCATGGGATTCTCGGGTAGCTCGTCCTCGGGCTGCAGCTCGAAGCGCTTCTCGACCGGCTCGGCCGGCCACTGGTTGTCGGTGCGGTCGGCGTCGGCCGTCTCGCGGTGCGGATCGACCGTCACGCGCACCAGCTCGCGCTCGCTGATCACCAGCTTGCGCACCCGCTCCGGATTCCGGCGCCAGATCTCGGCCGGGATGCGCAGTTCCTCGACCCGTCCGTCGTCGGTCTCGAGTTCCAGGAGGATCGGCATCACCACGCCGCCCTGGTTCTCGAACTCGAGCACGTAGAAGTGGTCGTCGGTGCGCAGCAGGTCGCGCTGCCAGTCCTCGAGTTCGTCGAGCAGCTCGCGGTGCTCCGCGCGATCGGCGTCGGTCACCTCGAGCGGATCGTACTCGGTGTAGAAGTCCACCAGTTCCTCGTGCTCGTCCGCCCGCTTCGGCAGGTCGTCGGGGAAGCGCAGGTCGCTGATGTCGGGGCGGCGTTCCTCTTCGCGTTCGCGCTGCCACCGCTTCTCGACGCGTGGATCCCGCGAGTCGACCGTGAACCGTTCGATCCCCGTGAGCGCGATGTCCACGTGGTCGGTCGAGTAGAACCATCCGCGCCAGAACCAGTCGAGGTCGACACCCGAGGCGTCTTCCATGGTGCGGAAGAAGTCCGCCGGCCGGGGCCGCTTGAACATCCAGCGGCGGGCGTACTCGCGGAAGGCGTGGTCGAAGAGATCCCGGCCGAGCACGGTTTCGCGCAGGACGTTCAGGGCCACGGCCGGCTTGGCGTAGGCGTTGTTGCCGAACTGCGGGATCGCGTCGCTCTGGGTCATCACCGGCACCTGGTCGGCGCTGGTCATGTAGTCGACGATGCTCTCGGGCCGGGCCCGGCGCGAGGGGTAGTCGTCCTCCCACTCGCGCTCGGCGATGGTCTGCAGGAAGGAATTGATCCCTTCGTCCATCCACGTCCACTGCCGCTCGTCGCTGTTGACGATCATGGGGAAGTAGAAGTGACCGACCTCGTGGATGATCACCGAGATCAGGGCGTACTTTCCGTGGCGTCGTGCTTCGCGGGGCAGACCCTCGGCCGCGCCGAAGTACGTCTCGTCGGGCAGGGCGCGCGGCCCGTTGAAGCAGATCATGGGGTACTCCATGCCGCCGACGGGACCGTTCACCGAGATCGCCACGGGATAGGGGTAGTCGAAGGTGAAGCGGTCGTAGACCTCGATGGTGTGCGCGACCGCCTGCGTGGAGTAGCGGCTCCACAGCGGCTCGGCCTCGTTCGGGTACAGCGACATCGCCATGACCGTGCGGCCGCCGCTCTCGACGCCCCAGGCGTCCCAGACGAACTTGCGGCTGCTGGCGAAGGCCACGTCGCGCACGTCCTCGGCCTCGAAGATCCACGTACGCCGTCCGCCGGCGCGGTCCTGCTCGTTGGCCGCGGCCTCCTCGGGCGTGATCACGAAGACCGGCGCGTCGGCGGTGCGTGACCGGCGCAATCGGTCGCGCTGGGCCTCGGTCAGCACGTCTTCGGCGTTCTGCAGTTCGCCGGTGGCGGCCACCACGTGGTCGGCCGGCACGTCGATCGCCAGGCGGTAGTCGCCGAACTCCAGCGGGAACTCGCCGCGCCCGAGGAACTGCTGGTTGTGCCAGCCACCGCTGTCGGTGTAGGGCGCCAGACGCGGGAACCAGTGCGCGATCTCGAAGATCGCGTTGCCGTCGTCGAAGACCTCGTAGCCCGTCCGCTCGGGCAGGTCCTCGTGCTCGTTGATCGGATGCTCCCAGACGATCTCGAAGACGAAGCTCTCGCCCGGTCCGAGCGGCCGCGGGAGATCGACGCGCAGAAGCGTCTGGACCACGGTGTACGGGAGCGGCGTGCCGTCGGGCGTTCCGACCCGTTCGATCCGCATGCCGCCCTCGAACTCGTGCTCGGCGAGCAGGCGGGCGAGGTCGCGGTAGCCGAAGTCGTCGTCCAGGTCCGGGGCCGTGGCCGAGAGGTTGCCGGGGGCCTCGGGGTGCAACTTGTTCTGGTCGAGCAGCAGCCACAGGTAGCGCAGCGTGTCCGGTGACTGGTTGTGGTAGTCGATCCGCGCCCGGCCCTCGATCAGGAAGCGCTCCTCGTCCAGCCGCGCCTCGATGTCGTAGTCCACGCGCTGTTGCCAGTACTCGTGCCCCGGCGCCCCGGAGGCGGTGCGGTACACGTTCGGCGTGGGCAGGATCTCGTCGAGCTGACGGAAGCGGTCGGATTCGAAGGCGTCGTGCGCGACGGCGGCGCTCGACAGCAAGGCGAAGACGAACGACGAGAAGAGAGCGGCGAGGCATCGGGGCATGGCGGCCGTCCGGCGACGGGGGAAGAAGGGGCGCCCTGAGGAAGCGCGCAGGCTAGCAGATCCCTCGCGGTCGGCCCAGCCCGTCGGTTCCGGGATTCTCCTTGCCAGCCATGGCCCCGGGACCCAATCTCGCAAACACTCCTGTGCGCTCCCGACGCCCCGAAGGAGTCCATGGTGGTCCCGAACGATTCCTGGAACGGCTCCGCGCCCGACGAGGCGCGCGCCTTCTTCGATCTGGTCGACGAGGTCCGTGCCCTGTTCCACCGTCTGCGCGCAGCCGGCGACGTCATGCTGGCCGACGAGGGCATCAACGCCGGTCAGCGGGGCCTGCTCTTCGACATCGCCCGGGACCATCGGCAGACGGTGCCCGATCTGGCCCGCAAGCGCCCGGTGTCGCGCCAGAACGTCCAGAGCCAGATGGATCCGCTGGTCGAGCGGGGCCTGGTGGAGCGGCGCGAGAATCCCGAGCACAAGACCGCACGGCTGCACTCGCTGACGGAGGAGGGACGGGCCATGGTCGATCGGATCCGTCGCCGGGAACTGCGGTGGGTCGAGCGCGCGGGAATCCCCGTCCCCCTCACCGATCTCGAGCGCGCGCGGAACGTGCTCGCGCAGGTGCGCGAACACGTCGAGCTCGAGGGCCCCTGATCCCGCGGGAGGCACCCATGAAGGACTTCCTGCGCCACTGGTTCGTCACCGCGGTGGCCCTGGGCGTCACGGCCTGGGTGCTGCCCGGGGTCGACGTGGACTCCCTGCCGTCGCTGGCCGTGGCCGCCGTCGTGATGGGCTTCCTGAACGCCGTCGTGAAGCCCCTGGTGGTGCTGTTCACGTTGCCGCTCACGGTGCTCACGCTGGGCCTGTTCTACCTGATCCTCAACGGCCTCTTCTTCGCCTTCGCGGCGTGGCTGGTGCCCGGCTTCGCGGTGGAGTCCCTCGGCTGGGGAATCGCCGGCGCGATCGTCATGTGGCTGGTGTCGACCTTCGTCGGCAGCCTCGTGCGGCCCTCCCCCGAAGAGGAGTACGGGCCGCACTTCCACGATCGCTACTGAACGGTCTCGAGGTAGCGCAGCCCGGTCGAGATCGGCAGGCCGTCGGGATCGCTCTTCTCGATCTCGAGCAGGTCCTCGCGCAGCTTGGCCTGCAGCTCCGGTTCGCGATCCACCTTCTGCAGCGACTCCAGCAGGTTCCAACGGAGCAGCCATTCGTCGGGGTGCTCCGACAACTCGGCCTCGATCCGGCGGAAGCCGTCGACGAGGTCGGGGGCTTCGGGGTTCTCCCACAGGCGCAGCGCCTCGCGGTAGAGGTGGAGCACGGCGCCCTCCTCCGCCGCCGTCTCGTTGTCCTTCGGACGCGGGGCGGTGGCGCGCGAGAACTCGGTCGCCGGGTGGTAGTCGGGATCGGCGGGCCCGGCGAAGCAACTCACCACGTCCTCGCCCACGGCAACGTCGTAGCGGCCCCAGTCGGGAGCGAAGAGCACGCGGTCGCCCAGGCGAGCATGGGCCTCCTCGAGCGTGAAGACCCGCAGGCGGCCCGACTCGTCGCTCTGCGTCCGGGTCAACCGCCCCTCGACCTCCACGCCGCTGCGGTAGCGCAGGCGGAGGCGGCCGTCCTGCTGCATCGCCTCGAGGTCCTCGGCCGTCATCTCGCCCAGGGAGCGGCCGTCGTCGAGCCGACCGAAGGGTGTGCCGTAGCCCTCGCGGTGCTCGTCGCGGCCCTGCTCGGGCAGGGTCGAGCCGTTGAGGGCCAGCGCGCACTCGCCGCCGAAGCGCAGGTAGGCCGGTGCGCCGTCGGCGTCGACGATCTCTTCGAGCACGCCCGAGACCTGGGTGCCGCTGGAGAACTCCACCGTGCCGAGTTCCGCCGCGGCGTGCATCATCTCCAGCGCCTCGACCCCGCCCTTCCTCTGGGCCAGGCCGTCGGCGAACTCGTCGAGCACGGCGTTCAGGTGCTCGAAGTCCTCGGCCACGTACAGCTGGGGCTGCGGCCGGGTGATGTCGTAGTCCATCTCGGTGCAGGCCACGCTCAGCGGAATCTTCTGCACGTGCGGCTTCAGGCACGAGGTGCTCTCGCCCAGCGAACTCAGCAGGCCGGCGCCGTAGATCCTCGGATCGTCGAGCGAACCCACGAGCCCGTACTCGACGGTCCACCAGTGCAGCCGTCCGAGCCGCGCCGCCTCGGTGGTCCACGTCACGTTCGCCTGGGCCTCGTCCAGACGCTTCTGGGCCGCTTCGATCATCTCAGGAGTGCTGTCGCGGTCCTCCTTGACCTCGCTCAGGTTCCGGATCGCCAGGTAGACCTCGTGATCCTGCCGTGAGGCGAAGGCCTTCGCGCCGATCTCCCCGAAGCGGCGCAGGAACTCGCGGTACGTCGGGTCGGGAACGATGGGCGCGTGACCGGCCGATTCGTGGATGATGTCCGGTGCCGGCGTATAGGCCAGGTTGCGACGACGGCGGATCGCCGCCGCGATGGTCATGATTCCGTGTGCCTGGAACTCCTGGAAGGCACGGGGCGGAATGAACCCGTCGACGACGACCGCCCCCCAGCCGAACTCCGACAGGCCAGCGTCCATCTCCTCGATCCGCGGGATCCGCTCGACCGAGATCCCGGTCTGGGCCAGGCCGTCCACGTAGGCGGGGTGCGCGGTCTCCTTCAGGCGCGAATAGGTCTGCAGGAGGACGAAGCGCCACACCGCCTGGTCGATCTCGTCGTAGGCTTCGTAGTCCTGGTCGACGACGAACTGCCGCAGATGGGCCGGAATGCGCTCGCGCGTGGACGACATGGGGACCTCCCGCCGGAATCGGGGTTCGGATCTGGCGCAGGGGGATCGGCCGCGGTCGCGGCCACCCTCCGAACATACTAGAAGCAGGGCGCGGCGACCAAGGGTGTGGGGGACCTCCCCCCTGGTCAACGCGGCGCGTCGGTGGTTCACTCGCACGCGGTCACGTCTCCACCCCGAGGACACCCGATGAGCTGGCTGAGGACCGATCCCGTCGTACTGCTGGGCATGCACCGCAGCGGCACCACCATGCTGGCGCGGATGCTCGACCGCCTGGGGGTGTTCCTCGGCCACCGGCTCGAGTCGAACCACGAGGCCATCGCCGTGCTCGAGCTGAACGACGACGTCCTCGCCCGGGCGCACGCGGCGTGGGACCGCCCGCTGGGGATGCTGGACCTGCTGAACCACGGTCCGAGCGTGCAGGCCGTCGTCGACTCCATGCGCGCGACGCTCGACACCTTCGGCTTCCGCCGCTCGTACCTCGGCGCGACGCGACTCGGCCGCGGTCTCGGACCGGGACCCTGGGGCTTCAAGGACCCACGGACCACGGTGACCTGGCCCCTCTGGCTCGACATCGCACCCGACGCCCGCCTGGTGATGGTGCGCCGTCACGGCGTGGACGTGGCGGCCAGCCTGTGGCGGCGGGCCCGGGAACAGCTCGACGAGGAGGCCGCACGCTTCGCCGGCGACGCGCACATGGCGCGCTTCGCCTCGGTGCGCTGCCTGGAGCTCGAGCGCGCCTTCGAACTGTGGGCCGAGACCGAAGAGGCCTTCGAGACCCTGCGGACCCGTCATCCCGACGTGGCGGTGTACGAGCTGGTCTACGAGGACCTGGTGACCGATCCGGGGACCGCCCTCGACGGTGTCTGCGCCTTCCTCGGTCTCGCCCCCTCGCCCGACGACCTCGAGGCCGCCGCCGGGACCGCCGATCCGTCGCGGGCCTTCGCCCACCGCGAAGACGCCGTCCTGCGCGACTTCGCCGAGAGTGTCCGCACCCATCCCCGTCTCGCGCGGTGGGAGACCCCGCGCTGAACCCACTGCGAAAGGAAGGCCCGACACCATGGCCGCGGAACAACCCCTGCTCGAACCCGTCCGTCTCGGTCCCTTCCAACTGCGCAACCGCGCGGTGATGGCACCCATGACGCGCTCGCGGGCGATCGGCAGCATTCCGAACGAGCTCATGGCCCGCTACTACGGTCAGCGCGCCGGCGCCGGGCTGATCGTGAGCGAGGGAACCGCGCCGTCGCCGAACGCCCTGGGCTACCCGCGCATCCCGGGCATCTTCAGCGATCCGCAGGTGGCCGGCTGGAAGCAGGTGACCGACGCGGTGCACATGCGCGAGGGCACGATCTTCTGCCAGCTCATGCACACCGGCCGCGTGGCGCACCCCGCGAACCTGCCCGAGGGCGCCGAGGTCATCGCTCCGTCGCCCGTGCCGCTCGAGTCCACGCAGATGTGGGTCGATCCCGACGGCAACCAGCCCATCCCCACCGCCCGCGCGATGAGCGACGCCGAAGTCCGCGCCACCCTCGGCGAGTTCGCCGGAGCGGCGCGCAAGGCCCGCGAGGCCGGCTTCGACGGTGTCGAGTTGCACGGCGCCAACGGCTACCTCGTCGAGCAGTTCCTGAATCCGCACACGAACCAGCGCGACGACGACTGGGGAGGTGACGTCGAGCGACGGCTGCGCTTCGTCACCGAGATCGTCGAGAAGACCTCCGAGGCGATCGGACCCGAGCGCGTGGGCATTCGCCTGTCGCCCCATGGTGTCTTCAACGAGATGCAGCCCTACGACGAGATCGACGAGACCTACGGAAGGCTCGCCGTGGTCCTGCGCGAACAGGGTCTGCTGTACGTGCACGTGGTCGACCATTCGGCGATGGGCGCACCCCCGGTCCCCGACTCGATCAAGACCACCATCCGCGAGACCTTCGGCGGACCGGTGATCCTGGCCGGCGGCTACGACTACGCTCGCGCCAATGCCGACCTGAACGCGGGCAAGGCCGACATGATCGCCTTTGCCAGGCCGTACCTGGCCAACCCGGACCTGCTCGAACGATTCGAGAGCGGAGCGGACCTGAACGAGCCCGATCCCGAGACCTTCTACACGCCCGGGGAGTTCGGATACGTCGACTACCCGACCCTCGGCTGAGCCCGAGGAGGCTCCATGGCCTCGATCCGTGTCGTCTGCGACGACATCACCTCGCTCGACGTCGACGCCGTGGTCACCGCGGCCAATTCGAGACTGGCCGGTGGGGGCGGCGTCGACGGCGCGGTCCACCACGCCGCCGGCCCCCGCCTGCTCGAGGCCTGCCGCGAGATCGGCGGCTGCCCCCCCGGCGAGGCCCGCATCACGCCCGGCTTCGACCTGCAGGCCCGCCACGTGATCCACGCCGTGGGCCCGGTGTGGCGCGGCGGCGATCGCGACGAGGACGAGCTCCTGGCCGGTGCCTACCGCCACAGTCTGGATCTCGCCGCCGAACACGACTGCCGCTCGATCGCCTTTCCCGCGATCAGCTGCGGCGTGTACGGATTCCCCGTCGATCGGGCCGCCCGGATCAGCGTGGAGACGCTGCGCGACCACGCTCCGCGGGCCGAGGGCGTCGACGAGATCGTCCTGTGCGCCTTCGACCCCGAGGTCGACGCCGCCTGGCGCGAGGCGCTGTCCGAGGGCTGAGCCGGGCGCTCCCCCATTGGCGCCTCCCGCCGCGGTGGCCATGCTCCGGACGGCAGATCCGAGGGAGGGCACCATGGGTCGATCACTCGACGACTACGCGAAGAAACGCGACTTCGACGGAACCCCCGAACCGACCGACGACCGGCGCCCCGACTGGGCCGGCGACGAGCCGATCTTCGTGATCCAGAAGCACGACGCGTCGACCCTGCACTACGACGTGCGGCTCGAGATCGACGGTGTGCTCGTGTCGTGGTCGGTGCCCAAGGGCCCGTCGACCGACCCACGGGTGAAGCGTCTCGCCGTTCCCACCGAGCCGCATCCCCTGGCCTACTCCGACTTCGAGGGAACCATCCCCGAGGGTTCGTACGGAGCCGGGACCGTGCTCGTCTGGGACCGCGGCTCCTACCGCAACGCGAAGCAGGGCGACGACGCGCAGTCGGTGGCGGAGCAGTACGACGACGGCCACCTCACGGTGTGGCTCGAGGGCGAGAAGCTGTCGGGCGGCTACGCCTTCGTGCGCACCGGCAGCAGGAACGACGCGCGCTGGCTGATGGTGAAGATGGACGACGACGCGGCCGACGCACGGCGGAATCCCACCTCCACCGAACCGGACTCGGTGAAGACGGGGCGGTCGATGGAGGAGGTCGCGGACGCCGGGGCCTGAGCCAGCGACCCGCAGTGTCACCGTTCGTCGACGATTCTCGCGTGCGGATTGACATCGCTGCGACGGAGATCGTAGGGAACCGGGACACACCGATCCCCTCCCTCGGCGTGCTTCGCCTCCCGCGAACACCCGATCCGGAGGTCCGGCTTGCAACAACGACGGATGCCGTCCTCGTCCCTCGGATGGCTGCTCACGTTGCTCTTCGTCACGGGATGCACCGGCGACGATCCCACCACACCTTGCGGCCGCGTCGCCCCCCTTCCCGTGGAGATCGCCCGTGACGAGCTGTTCGCCTACTTCGATCATCTCGAAGCCGCGATCACCAATGCGACCGATCCCGTCGCCGTGCACCGGACGAGCGTCGCGTTCGTCGATCACCGCTACGCCGAGCGCGCCGAGGACCTGCGGGCCGGCCTGACCTACCTGTGGAACCTCGAGGACGCGGACGCGCTCCTCGACGGTCACCGCGACCCCGCCTCGACCCTTCCCGTCGACGTCGTGCGCGAGGCCGATGCGATCGTCCGTTCTTCGTCGGGCGTGGCCGACCTGCTCGTGTGGGTACGAAAACGCCGAAGATCCGGTCTCCCGCAGGTCGGGCACGAGGCACGGGTCGTGGAGTGCTACCTCGATCTGCTCGAACGCATCGCGCGGTACGTCGAGTCCGTCGTCACCGATCTACCGGCCGGTTCCGACCGCCGTCGGGATCGTACGCGCTGCCTGCTGTCGGAACTCGAAGACAGCATCTCGGCTCTGTTCGCCGGTGCCCGCGTGGGCGGCACGCTCGGATCCGCCGGCGCCGATGGAACGATCGTGGAAGGCCCGGCGGGTGGCATCGTCGGCGTTCTCGGGGCCGCGGTGACCCGGGCCACGGCCGAGTGCTTCGGACGTCGGTCGCCGGATCCGGGCTCGTACGAGTCCGGCCCCACCGATCATTCGGTCTCGGACAACACCAGGTCGATCTTCGAGGCGAACTCGTCGATCACGCGTCCGGCCTCGCGATGGGCATGGTCCGACACGTCGTCACGCTCTTCGGCATCGACGTCGTCGAGTGCGTCGACGACCTCGCGCAGCTCGCGGAGTTCGTCCTCGAGGGCTTCGATCTCCGAAGGGACCTCGTCGTCGAAGGAGTCGTGGACCTCTTCGAGCCGTCGCCGGAGCCGGTCGAGCTCCTCGCGGAGAACGTTCTTCATGCTTCCTCCCTGTGACCGCGGGGAGCGACACCAGCCCGGGCGGCCATCCGATCCGCCCCTTTCGGACGAACCCGGAACTCGATCTCCAGATAGCCGTGTCGTCGAGACTCCGGTCGTGCACGAGGAGGAGATGACGGCCGGAAGTGCCGATCGTGCGCCCGAGCGTCGCCCGAGGGGGTCGAGCACCGCGGTCATGCCCCAGGTGTCCACCGCGAGCAGTGTGCACGTTCCGCTCGGGGGAATCGGGTGGGCGTTGATCTCAGCGGGCGCGTGGACCGCACGCGCGGCCCACGAGGACGGTACTCCCACGGCGATGGTCCGCGCGCATCGAAATCCCACCCCCGTCGTGATGCATCGGCATCGGCGGTAATCGATGCTCTACCGCATCGGAACGATCCATTCGCCGCGGCCCGCGTCGACACGTCCCCCCATCTCCTCACGCACCACCCGATCGACGATCCGACAACCCCGTGCGGCCATGGCCCCGAAGGTGTCGTGCCCGTCGATCGGAAATCCTCGCCGCGTCCGGTGGATGTCGAAGCGAGCGGAGAAGGTGCGCCCGAATTCCGCCTCGACTCCCGGACGGCCGAGCAGGAATCCCAGAAGTCCACCCCAGGTGGCGGCCGGATTGTCGGAGTCCCAGCCAGCGAGTGTGGCGATCCGGATCGTGCGGCGGAGGTCGCCTTCGCCGTAGAAGAGACTGATCAGGCTGGCTCCGAAGTTGATGCCCGACGCGAAGCAACCATTGCACCAGAGTCCGCGTGCGGAGATGTCGTAACCATCCTCCTGGCGGACCTGGTACTTCCGGTGGAGCTCGTCGCGCACGTCCTCCCATAGCACGCCCGCGGTGTACTCCCCGTGCACGAAGTCGTACATCGACGCGACGTACGACCCGTCCGGGAGCCGAGGCCGAGCCCGCCGCGCGAGTCGGAGGATCTGCTCCCGCGGGCTCGCGTCGGGGTCGACCACGGGTGCCAGGGAATGCATCACCACGTAGAATTCGGCCGCGGCTCGGGCATCGCCGCGCGCGGTCGTCAGAACGGGAAGCCGGGCCATGCGGAGTGCCACGTCGGGGCGGCCGGGTGCGAGCAGACCGAAGATCTCGGTGGTCAGCTGCGCGTCGATCATGTCGACGTGCGGGTTCCGGGCCGGGTCGCTGGTATGCGGTGGGACGAGCCCCTCGTTCGCCATCAGATCGCGCGCACGCTGATTCGAGACCCAAAGGTAGTTCTCGGGGTTGCCGTCGGCATCGCGGAACGGGGTGTCGTCGGCGGCGTAGGTGTGACGCAACCAGCCGTCACGGATCTGCTCGCCGGTCAGGACACTGGTCTCGTGGACCAGCAACAGGTGCTGGTACATGTACTCGATGTCGGTGTCGTCGTCGGCGCCCCACACCGAGTCGGCGTCGGCGAACACGAAGTCGATGGCCGGCGAGAGCGGACTGGGCTGGCCGTCGCCCCAGATCGCTGGCTGATCCGGCCCACCCCAGTCGTCCCGCGTGTAGAACTGCCCGTGCGGACCGTTGCCACCGATCTTGTCCATCTCGGTCACCAGGCCGGTCCAGTTTCCGATGCACTGGCCCAGCCAGAAGCCCTCGAGCTTCTCCGCGTACACCGCTCGATCGATCCGCCGCTCGGCGGCGTCGCCATCGCTCGCCACGACGGCGAGCGCAATCGCCGCGACCCACGCGGCGAAGCGTGCACGATGGTCCCTGTGCATGCCGCTCCCGCCGGTTCTGGCCAGGCTCCACCGCGTGACGGATTCCGGGCCCGTGAGCTGGGGTGGCATCGCCCGGGGGAACTGCCCTATACTTACTTTGTTCGGTGTCCGAACATAGCTCCCGAGCGCACACGGGTGCAAACGGCGATCTTCCCCCAGGAGCTCCCGACGGTGAACACGACCAAGGTCTTCGTCTTTCTCTGCCTCTTCGCCCTGACCCTGGCCGCGTCCCCGAGACCGGTGAGCGCCACCTATTCCCTCGTCTGGGCCGACGAGTTCAACGGGACGGCGCTCGACACCGACAACTGGGGCTACGACATCGGCACCGGGTGTCCTGACCTCTGCGGCTGGGGCAACGCCGAGCTTCAGTACTACCGCTCGGAGAACGTCGACGTCTTCGCCGGCAACCTCGTCATCACCGCGCGCGAGGAGAGCATCGGCGGTCGGTCGTTCACGTCGGGGAAGATCGTCACCCGCAACAAGCACAGTTTCCTGTACGGGCGCATCGAGATGCGCGCCAAGCTGCCGAAGGGCGGTGGCATGTGGCCGGCCTTCTGGATGATGCCGCAGGACGACACCTACGGGACCTGGGCCGCCAGCGGCGAGATCGACATCATGGAGTCGGCCAACGAGATGGACTACGTGGCCGGTACCCTGCACTTCGGTGGCGAGTTCCCGCAGAACACCTTCAGCGGCGGCAGCTACTCGCCTCCCAACGCCGACTTCTCCGCCGGCTTCCGTACGTACGCGATCGAGTGGGAGCCCGACGAGATCCGTTGGTACGTCGACGACGTTCTGTATTCGACGAAGACCAGCGACGAGTGGTTCACCAACACTGCGCCCGGCAATCCACGCGCACCCTTCGACCAGCCCTTCTACCTGATCCTGAACACGGCTGTCGGGGGCAACTACACCGGATGCACGTCACCCGGATGCATCACCACGGAGTTCCCGCAGAGGTTCGTGGTCGACTACGTGCGCGTGTACGCCGACACCGACAATGTAATGCCCAGCGTCGAGATCCTCGAGCCGCGACCGGGGTCGACGCTTCCACGCGGCAACGTGACCATCTCCGTCGACGTCGACGACCCCGACGGGTCGATCGATCGCGTGGAGTTCTACGACGACTTCGACTACCTCGGCGAGGCCACGACCGCCCCCTACGAGTTCGTGTGGGAGAACGTCTTCGATGGCTGCTACCGGGTTCGCGCGCGGGTGATCGACGACGAGGGCGGGACCGCCGAGGCCGTGAGCGACATCACCGTCGGCTCCGGTTGCGGCCAGGCACCCTACGGCGACACCGTGACCACGCTTCCCGGAAGGATCGAAGCCGAGAACTACGACGAAGGTGGACCCGTCGTCGCCTACGTCGACAGTGATCCGACCAACAATGGCGGTGCCTACCGTCCCACCGAAGGGGTCGACCTCGAAGCGACCACCGACGTGGGTGGCGGCTTCAACCTGGGGTGGGTCGCACCGGGCGAATGGGTCGAGTACACCACGGTGGTGTTGGCGACGGGTACCTTCGATCTGCGCGCGCGTGTCGCGTCCGCGAGCGGGGGCGGGACCTTCCGCCTGGAGGTCGACGGAATCGATCGCACGGGTGCGATCACCGTACCGGCGACCGGCGGCTGGCAGGACTGGGTGGACGTCGACTTCACGGCCGACCTCACGTCCGGCGTGCACGTGATCCGCTTCGTCCCGCTGTCCGGCGAGTTCAACCTGAACTGGATCGAAGGTCTCTCGGTGGCGACCTCGGCTCCGTCCGCCGCGGCCCGCACCACGATCGAGCATCTCGAGTCGTATCCGAACCCCTTCAACCCGAGGGCGCAGATCCGTTTCGTGCTGAGCGAGCCGGCACCGGTGGACCTCGTGGTCTACGACGCGGCCGGACGCGTGGTGCGCACCATCGCCTCGGGGGAAACCCTGGCCGCTGGTGAGCACGAACGGGCCTGGAACGGTAGGGACGACGCCGGGCGGGTCGTCGGCGGTGGCGTGTACCACGCCCGGTTGCGTGCCGGTGGCGACGCCGAAACGGTTCGTCTCGTGTTGTTGAAGTAGTCCGCCGCCCGGATCGCGGCGACGCTCACCTCAGCGGCCGTGCACCGGCACGGCCGCGACCTCCGTCAGCGCGCGGTGGAGATCGTCGCAGAGTTCGCGCACGTCCGGTGAGAGATCGGGCGCCGGATTCCGGCCCACCGAGCGCGCGTGCACGTGCCGCACGGCGTGCGCCGAAGGCTCCAGTCCGGCCCAGGCGAGGACCTCGTTCACGGCCGGCCGTCCGGATTCGACCAGATCCTCGTAGGGCTGCAGACGCAGCCGCGGATGCTCGTGGAGACGCTGCTCGAGCACGATGCGGTTGCGACCCCACCAGCGCAGGCAGGCGAGATCTGCTTCGGACAGGCCGGACAGTTCGAGCCCCTGCATCGTGGCGAGGCTGTCGTCGGAGATCTCCCGTCGCAGGGCCTCACCACCCGGCTCTCCCTCGAGGATCCGCCGCAGGTTCACGTTGGGATCGGCGAAGCGGTGGAGGGTGGAGTTCGCCACGTCCGCGTAGTGGCGCAGCATCCAGAGAACCCGGCTCTTCTCGAAGTGCTCGAGCAGCTCTCCGGCCCGGTAGCTGTCCATGAGTGGTTTGAAGCACACGATCGGAGCACGACTACGGTTCACCAGGCGGTCGAGCACCTCGATGTCGCGCAGACGGTATCGGTGGAAGGCCGGCGAGTCCGGCAGCTCGTGGAAGACCTCGGTGTCGGGATGGATCTGCAGGACCCGCATCATCATGGTGGTTCCCGACCGCTGCTGACCGCAGACGAACAGACACCGCGAATCGGCGGCAGGCCGGCCCAGCCGGCGCAGCACCTTCGACCACCGGGCCCGTCGTTCGTCCCATTCCTCGGCGTTGCGTGGCCACCGGAATCGCACGGTTGCTCCTGGGGTCGAGAGTGGAGGAAACGCCGAGCATACAGCAGGCGCACCGCGGCGCTCAACGACGGTCGACCGATCGACGACCGCCGGGTCGATTCCGGGCATTTCCCCATGGCGTCCCCGTGTGCCTCCTGCATGATCCGATGGGTCGGGTTTCGACCCGGGACGCTCCCACCCATCGCTCACCAGGGAGGCGCCATGCAGATCGGCGGCCGCGAGGTCGAGATCCACCGTCGCGACAAAGTGTTCTTCCCGGACGACGGAATCACCAAGGGCGACCTGGTCGACTACTACGTCGACGTGGCCGAGGTCGTGCTCGCCCACCTGTGCGATCGGCCGGTCGGTCTGGAGCGCTGGCCCGACGGACTCGAAGGTGAGGGCTTCGTCCAACGCGACAGGCCCGACCACTTCCCCGACTGGATCGAGACCGTCGAGTTCCCGCGGCGGACCGAGGGTAGCTTCGATGCTCCGCTCGTGGAGTCCGCGGCGGCGCTCGTGTATCTGGCCGACCAGGCGGTGATCACTCCGCACGCCTATCTGGCCCGCCGCGACGATCTGCGGAGTCCCGACCGCATGATCTTCGACCTCGATCCCCCGGCCGACACCCGCGACTTCGGCGTGGTCCGGAGGGCGGCACTGGGTCTGCACGACCTGCTCGAAGAGCTCGATCTGCCCTCGTGGGTCCAGACCACCGGCTCGAAGGGATTCCACGTGGTGGTTCCCCTCGATCGCCGTGCGCGCTTCGACCGGGTGCGGGAGTTCGCCACCGACGTGGCCCGCGTCCTGATCGGACGCGACGGCGACGCCTTCACGCTCGAACAGCGCAAGGCACGGCGCGGCGACCGTGTCTTCCTCGACACCATGCGCAACACCTACGCGGCCACGGCCGTGACGCCCTACGCCGTACGGGCCCGCGCCGGCGCACCGGTGGCCACGCCGATCGACTGGGACGAGGTGCGCGACGGTGCGGACCCACGCGACTGGACACTGCGGACGATCCCGCGCCGCCTGGGCCAGAAGGACGATCCGTGGTCCGGCATGGCCCGCCACGCGCGCGGTCTGGGAGACCGCCGCGAGGACCTCGACGCGATGCTCGACCGCGTCGGGTCCTCCGGGCGATGACTCAGCCGCGGGCAACGTGGTAGGCCGCGAGCACCTCGGCCTCGCGGTCGGCGGTGATGCCCGCCCGGGCGGTGATCTCGGTGCGCCGCTCGGCGTCGAGTTCGTCGTACCACGCGAGCGTGTCGCGAATGGTGTCGACCAGGGGCCGGAAGATCAAACCTGCCGCGACTGCGCGGCTCACGTCGTGATGGCCGAAGCCGGCGAAGTCACCCTCGGCGGGTACCCAGTTCGGCATGTGCATCCACGGTCCCACGCCCTGTTCGCCCAGGAACTCCGCGTCGGCCCAGGTGAAGGTGGCGGCGCCACCGGTGGCTTCCCTGCACCGCTGCAGGTAGCGCGCCATGGTCAGGGGCGTCGACGGATGCGGTCCGACCACGTTGAAGGTCCCGCCGATACCCTTCTCCATGCAGTGAACCTCGAAGCGCGTCAGGTCGCGCGCGTCGATCTGCTGGATCCGGTCACTGCCGTCACCGGGTGCGAGGACCTCGCCACCGCGCCGCACGCGCACGGGCCAGTACACCCCACGGAAGCTGGCGTCGCGGGGTCCGACGATCAGCCCGGGCCGGTAGATGGTGTGGTTCTCGGGGTAGATCCGGCGAACGCGCTTCTCGGCTTCGGCCTTGAAGGCGCCGAAGAGCTCGCCGGTGTACTCGAGCTCGTCGGCGTTCGGCGCCTGCTCGACCTCGGCCGTCTCGTCGATCCCGCGCACCGACTGGTCGGCGTAGACCGACAGCGACGACACGTACATGTAGTGACCCACGTGATCGCGCAGCAGCTCGCCGCTGACCTCGACCATCTTCGGGATGTGCGGCCAGATGTCCATGCACAGGTCCCAGGTGCGTCCGTTCGCGAGTTCGGCCTCGAGATCGGCCATGCCGTCTTCGGCGTCGAGGGCACGATCTCCGATGATGCACTCCACGTCGGGGAACAGTTCGGCGGAGCGGTTCCCGCGGTTGAACAGAGTCACCGTGTGCCCCCGCTCGAGCAGCTGCCGCACGAGGTGCGGACCGGTCTGCCCCGTCCCGCCCAGCACGAGGACCTTCAGCTTGCGTTCGGGGCCGTCGGCGAAGGCCAGGCCGGGCCAGGTGGACGCGAGACCGAGTGCGGCTCCGGTGAGGGCGGCGGTCTCCAGGAACTGTCGGCGGGTGACGGAACGGCGCATGGTCGGACACTCCGGATGAGGACGAAGGGCAACACCACGTGATCACCGCGGGATCACGGGGTCGCCTACGGGATCGGCCGCGTCCGGGTTGCGGTCGATCCCGTTCGCGCACTTCGAAGACTTCGCAGACGGAGACGCCCCCTCGTCACGGCCAACCCCGAGGAGTCGAGCGCCGTGCGGCCCGCACCGAGTACCAGGGCCTTCACACGGACACACGCGCCGGCTCGGCCACCGGTCGCGACCACCGCTGCTCCTGGACGATGGCCTCGGCCACGGCCAGGTCGTCGACCGAATCGACCTCGGTCCAACCACCTCGGATCGGGATGGTCTTGACCACCGTACCCTGCTGCGCGAGACCGTGCAGGAGATCGGTGAGGTAGGCACACGCGAAGCTGCGCGGGCTGCCGAACGCAGGACGGTCGACGCTCGCAGCCGCTCGGTCCAACGTCTCGCACACGACTTCGCAACCGGCCGGCGACAGCCGCACCAGACCCAGGTACTGGGCCTCGATCTGCT
>CAZQHE010000030.1:0-35790 GCA_964593155.1 uncultured bacterium | reverse complement strand
CGAGCAGAGTGCGCTGGAGGCCTCGGCCCGCACGGTGCGCCGGGCGATCGACGACCTGCACGCCGCGGGCACCGACGTCGAGTGATCAGTCGCGATTGCGGCGCTCTACCAGGCGGCGGCGCTCGACGTGCCGGGCACCGACGATCTCGACGAGGCGATCGTAGCGGCCGGTGTTGAAGTCCCAGATGGCACGCCACCGCTCTGCCGACCAGATCGGCTCGCGGGTGATCCGGTGGAGGATCGTGACCAACTCCACGAGCGCGTCGTCACGCATCTGGTTGACGCCGCTGCGCAGCGTCTCGCGGTAACCCTCGGGAGGCTCGCGGTGGATGTGGCCGATACGCCATGGCCGGGCCGGGTCGGGCGGGAGCCGCGCCATGAGCGGATCGCCCAGCCCGTACCGGTCGATCACGTGCACGCGAGGCCCCGCGAAGAAGGCCCGCATCCCGGCGGCACTGACCAGGGCGATCCCGGTCGCACCCTGGTCACGCGCGCGACGGCCCCAGTCGGCCCATTCGTGCACCGGCTTCCTCGCACGATCCCCGGCCAGCGCCGGGCTCGTACCGCGGAAGTAGAAGCTGCGTTCGTCGGCGATGCCGTGACCGTCGAGGAAGCGCTCGCCATCGGCGACGTCCGCGTAGTGGCCGGGATCCGTCCGCAGTGGACTCGACGGGACCAGCAATGACCACCCCACGGCCACGCTCAGCACTGCGACCGACCACCGCGGTCGCAGTTCACCGCCCACGTGCACCAGCAGGACCACCGCCGCCAGGAACGGCAGGGTGAAGAAGCGGCCACGCATGAAGTCCCCCCCGACGCTCACCACGTACACGACGTAGGCGACCGCGCCGGCTGCGACCGCGATCGGCATGGCACGGCGTGACCACGCGGCAGCAGCGACACCCGCGACCAGGGTCGCGAAGGCCAGCGTGTCCTGCTGGACGAAGTTCACGACGTAGCGGAAGCCCTGCGCCCACACGTCGGCTACCGGGACTCCGGCGCCGAGCTTGGCGTAGGCGGTGTTCGGGAAGGGGAAGCCGTAGTAGATCACCGCGAACAGCACCCACGCCACGAAGGGCGTCATGCCGAGGGCCACCGTGACCAGCGCCGGCCCACGCGCCGGTGACCGCACCACGCTCCACACGAGCACCGGAGCGACGATCAGGAGCATGTCCATGCGATTGACCATCAACAGCGCCGCCAGCACCGACGCCAGGAACAGCCACCGGCCCGCCGGTGCGCCCCGCAGGACCACCACCAGGAACCCGGCGAGCAGCAGATGGCCGAGAGCGTTCTCGAGACCCGAAGTCGAGTAGTCCACGAACGCACGCGAGGCGATCAGGAGTGCCACGCCCGCTGCAGCCGCCCAGGCTCCGGCTGCCTGGCGCACCACGAGCACCGCGGCGCCCAGCGTCGCCACCAGACCCAGCACGAGGGGCGTGTAGTAGAACTCGCGGGTGAACAGCGCAGCCGAGGCCACCAACAGGGTCCACAGCGGGTTGGTGAAGGCCTGCACCCGCTCGGCCACGTTCCAGCGCAGCCCGTATCCCTCGATCAGGTTCTCGGCCGCGCGGAAGGAGACGTAGGCGTCGTCGCCCAGCCAGGCGTTGCGCCAGACCACCAGGGCGAGGACGAAGAGAAGAACACCGACGACGGCAGCGCGGACGCGGCGCTGCGCCGGGGGCGAGTTCGGGACCATCATGCCCGAAGGCTAGCACAACCCGGCAGCTCCGAGGCCAACGAACCCGACGTCAGGCCTCCACGACCATCGTGCGCGGGATGGTCCGCAGCGCGGTCTCGACCAGGTTCGCGCAGGTGTCGATCCCGAGGGTCTCGGTGTCGAGCACCATGTCGTAGGCGTGCACGTCGCGCAGGTCCCGGTGCAGGATGTGGCGCACCAGCTCGTTCTGGCTGCGGTCGGCCTGCTCGATCCACAGCTCCGCCTCGCGGGCGCTGCAGTTCCGCCGCCTCGCCACGTTCTCGATCCGGCGCTCGAGCGAAGCGACCAGCCGAAGGCACAGACCGTGTTCCCGGGGCAGCACGAAGTGCAGACCCCGCCCGATCAGGATCACGTTGCCCCGTGCGGCCAAGGCGGTGGCGATCGCGACCAGGCGTTTCAGATACGTGTAATGCCCCGGATAGGCGCGATCCAGCGACAGGAACACGGCCTCTCGCAACGAGTCGTGCGGACCGCTCTCGACCCGCTCGAACGCGGCCCGGGCGATCGGGCCGCCCTCGGCCATGCGTTCGAGCAACTCCCGGCCGTAGACGTCGTATCCCAGACGTTTCGAAAGGATCTCGGCGAGCTCGCGGGCCCCCGAGCCCGGCTCGCGCGAGATGGTCACCCAGGGTGGCACGGCACGCGCATGCTCGTGGCCGAATTCACGACGCTCGTCGGCGGCCCGGGCCTCGATGGCCCATTTGTTCAGCTGCCGTGAGACGATGCGCTGCACGGCGGGGATTTCGAGCGAATCATCCATGGCGAAGCCTCCGTTCGGGCCCCGCGCCACAGCGCGGAGCGTGGAGTCCGGCTGCACCCACAGTGTAGCACCGCGCCGGGTGCGCCCCGCCCTGATCAACCTGCACCAACCTTCGCCCACACCTTGCCCGCCACCGGCAGAGCCGTTATCGTCGGCGCACTCGAAACCGACGCCCGGCGGGTCCAACCGGGAAGCTGGTGCGATTCCAGCGCGGCCCCGCCACTGTGACCGGCGACGGCGTCCGCACACGCCACTGGAACACGGGTTCTGGGAAGGCGCGGACGGCCGGCTCGAGCCGGAAGCCAGGAGACCGACCCCGGGCGTTTCCACCTGGTCCTTCGGGGGAAGGAAGGGTGGGTTTCGCGTACCGCGGAGGTGGGCTCTTCCCACCCAGCCGTCACGTCCGCGTGCGCGCGACCGACCGTACCGACCTACCGGGACGCATCCTCCGGCGGTGATGGGCCATGCCCCACACGCGCACACGGGGGCTGCTCCTCGGTCTGCTCGCACTGGCGTGCGGAGGATCGACGATTCACGCGGCGCGAGCCGCGGACGCCGATTCCACGACCGGAGCAACCCCGACCACCGTCGACGCCGACTCGACGGGCCGCCTCGTGGCGCCCGTGCTCGAGGTGCAGGGACGTCGGATCTCGGCCCAGGGCCGCGTCGACCGCGACACCGGATTCGCCAGCGTGCTCGAGGCCTCGAGCTGGCGGGGCGAGTCGGTGGACACGGCCGAGGTGCTGTCGCGCGCCGTAGGGGTGCACGTCCGCGACAGCGGCGGAGTCGGAGGACACTCCACGGTGAGCCTGCGCGGCTCGACGCCCGCGCAGGTCCCGGTGTACCTCGACGGCATGTTACTGAACGGTCCGGACAGCGGCGGCGTGGACCTGGCCGATCTGCACCTCGCCCATCTCGACCGGATCGAGGTCTACCGAGGTAGTGCGCCCCTGGTGCTCGGAGGCGCGTCGCTCGGCGGAGCCATCCATCTGTACAGCCTCGACGGACGCGAGAGCTGGAACGGTTCGCTCACGCGCGGATCCTTCGACACGTGGAACGCCGAGGGTGGCGGTGCCTGGCGGCTGGGCGACTGGTCGGTGCTCGCGCGCGGCCGCTTCGTCCGCAGCGACAACGACTGGGACTATCTCGACGACCGCCGCACGCCCTACAATCCCGACGACGACCGTGTGGTCGGACGCGTGAACAACGACGCCCTGGGCTTCGGCGGACAGGTGCAGTTGAGCCGACCGGCGCTCGGGGGAACGCTGCGCCTGAGCGAGATCCTCGACACCCGCGAACAAGGTCTGCCCGGCCGGGGCGTCCTCCAGTCCGAGACCGCCCGCAGCCGCTCGCTCACCCACCACGCACGCCTTGCCTGGCGCAGCGAACGCCGCGCGCGCGGCGTGATCCGCGAGGTCTCGCTCCACCATCGCAGCGAGCGGCAGGAAGTGCGCGACCTCGACGGGGACCTGTCGGGCACCCCACGCGATCGCGCCGACGTCCTCCACGCGGTCGGACTGAGCGCGAACGGTGCCGCGCGCCGCTACGGACCGGCGGTCTGGAGTGTCGAGACGCGGGTCGCGCGGGTGCGGAGCAACGACGACGCCCTGCTCGACGGCGCGGGCGAACCGCAGTGGCGCTGGACCACTGCCGCCGCCCTCGAGCCGAAGTGGCGCACCCTCGACGACCGCCTCCTGCTGTCCCCCGGCGTCCGCGTCGAACACCACGAACAGTGGTGGAACGAGAGTTCGTCGCTCGCGTCGCTGCCACGGGGCGACGAACTCCGGACCGGTCTCTTCGCCTACACCGCCCAGTTCGGGGCGCGCTACGAACTGACCGACGAGCTGTCGCTGAAGACCAACCTCGGGATCTTCCGCCGCGTCCCCACGCTGCTCGAACTCTTCGGCGACCGCGGAACGACCGCGGCCAATCCGGACCTGCGCCCCGAGGAGGGTGTGAACCGCGACGTCGGTCTGGTGTGGTCGCGCCCGCTCGAGGGGCGTCGCTTCGCCGTGAACGCCTTCGTCAACGACGCCTTCGACCTGATCACCTTCGTGAGGACCTCACCGGTGACCGCGCGGGCGCGCAACCTGGGCCGAGCCGAGATCCGTGGTGTGGAGTTCGAGGCCGACTTCGGTCGGTTCGGTCCCTTCGGTTTCCGCGCCGCGGTCACCCGCCTGTGGACCGAGGACCTCACCGACGACGCGGTGGCCGGCGGCAAGCAGCTGCCCTTCCGCCCGGGGATCGAGGTCGAGGTACAGCAGAGTGTGCACATGGGCCCGGTGCGGGCTTCCTTCGACCTGTTCGCGATGGGCGAGAACTACCAGCAGACCGGCGAGCGCCTGGCCGTGCCCGGCCGCGTGATCGGATCGCTGGGGCTGCGCTGGAACCTGACCCCGGCCTGGGCCCTGCACGGTCGGGTGCACAACGTCTCCGACGCCGACGTCCACGACTTCATGGGCGATCCGCTGCCCGGTCGGCAGATCTCGCTGAGCCTGCAGGCGGGTGCACGATGAGAACCCTGTGGATCGCAGGATTGCTCCTGCTGGCCGCGCCGGCCGCGGCGACGAACGATCTGTTCGTGGTCACCACCACCTACGAGGTCGTCGGCAGCACAGGACGCGTGGGGCTCGACGATGGCTACCCGATCGTCGCCGACGAGTTCCAGGTCCACAGCGATGCCGTGGTGCGCCAGCAGAACGGCTACGTGTTCGTGCTGAATCGACTCTTCGCCGACAACGTCCTCGTGCTCGACGCCGGCGACGAGTACGGGGTGGTGACGCAGTTCGGAGTGAGCGGAACGGGGCTGAACCCGCGCGACCTCGAACTGGTCGACGACGACCGCGCCTACGTCACGCTGTACGAGGGCAACGAGCTACTGATCTGCAACCCCTTCACGGGCGCGACCCTGGGCACCGTCGACCTGTCCACGTTCGCCGTGGCCGACGGCGTGGTCGAGATGGACCAGATGGCACGCGTGGGCGATCGCGTGTTCGTCACGATTCAGAACGTCGACCGGCGGGTCACGCCGTGGGCGGTGACCGGCGCGTCGACGATCGCGGTGATCGACACGGACACCGACACCCTCGTCGACGCCGACCCCGCCACGCCCGGAATCCAGGGGATCGCACTGGAGGTCCAGAACCCCTACTGGCGGTTCGAGTACGATTCCGCGCGGCAGCGCCTGTTCATGGTCGGCGCCGGCTCCTTCCAGCAGGGAGACGGCGGACTCGAACGCATCCATCCCTTCACGCTGCGCTCCGAGGGCGCCGTGGTCACCGAGGACGACCTCGACGGAGACCTGCTCGACGTCGCACTCGTCGACGACTCGATCGGCTGGGCGTTGATCAACGATGCCGCCTTCAACACCTGCCTCGTGCGCTTCGACCCCGCGACCGCACAGCGCATCGACACCGTGCTCTGCACGAACGGCTTCCTGCTGAGCGACCTCGAAGTCTCGCGCGACGGGCGGATCTTCGTGGGCGATCGCACGGCGTCGAATCCGGGAATCCGCGTGTACGACGGCTCGACGGCGCAGCTGCTGAGCGGACCGCTCGACGTGGGACTGCCCCCCTACGACGCGGTCTTGATCGAAGGGGTGCCGACCCATGCGCCCGGTGCCGCCCCGTCGGCACGGCTGCGCGCGTGGCCCAACCCCTTCAATCCCCGCGTGACGATCGAGCTCGACGGCGCGGTGTCCGACGGCACGGTCGAGATCGTCGACGCGCGAGGCCGCCGCGTGCGGACGCTCGACCTGCGGGGTGGACGCGCGGTCTGGGACGGTGTCGATGCCGAGGGCAGACCCGCGGGCAGCGGAACCTACCGTGCCCGCATGCCGGGACGGAACGACGTCGAAGCCGTCCCGCTCACCCTGGTGCGCTGAGCCGTGCCTAGGGCAGCATGATCGAGCGCCCCTCGACCTTCTCCATGCGCACGCGGTACTCGGCGCCGTCGTAGTAGTCGCCGATGTTGCAGGGCCGCGCGCCACCGCCGACGACCTCGAGCGGCACGGCGCGGTACTGGCCGTCGACGAGGGCGGTCATGTGGCCACTGCGGTCGTTCTTCAGCAGGTCGTAGGCCAGGGTGGCGTAGGCGCGGCCGACCATGCGGTCGAGCGAGTCGGGCGAGCCCGAGCGCATGAGGTACGCCAGCTTCTGCTGCAGGGTCTCGCGGCCGGTGTGGGCGCGCACCTGCTCGGCGAACCACTCGCCGATCCCTCCGAGCTTCTTGTGGCCGTAGGCGTCCTCCTCGCCTCCCTCGAACGGCGCACCGGCCTTGGGGTAGGCGCCCTCGCTGATCACGCAGACGGCGTAGCCGCTCGGACTGGCGTCCTGATCCACCGCGAGCAGATCGGCCGCCTTCTCGGGTTCGAAGGGGACCTCGCTCAGCAGCACGCGGTCGACGGCCGAGAGCATCCCCACGTACAGCGCCGTGGCGCCGCTGTTGCGGCCGAACAACTCGATGATCGCGATGCGCTCGTGGCTGCCGGCAGGAGTCCGGATCTGATGGATGAGGTCGACCGAGCGCGTGATCGCCGTCGAGAATCCCAGGCAGTACTCGGTACCCCGGACGTCGTTGTCCATGGTCTTGGGCACGCCGACGATCGGGAAGCCGGCCGCGTGCAGCTTGGCCGCGTAGCCCAGCGTGTCATCGCCGCCAGTCACCACCAGCGCGTCCACGCCCAGCTTCTCGAGGTTGCGCAGGACCACCGGCGTGAGGTCGCGGCGGCCCTTGTCGTTCTCCGGATACTCGGACGCGTCGAAACCCCGGGGGAGATCCTTCTCGCGCATGTCGCCCGGGTTGGTGCGCGCGCTGTGGAGGATGGTCCCGCCCGAACGGTCGATGGGGCGGACGTCACGGGCGGTCAGGGGCGTGGTGTAGCGCTGCACGGAGATCGGATCGTCGGGATCGACGTGGACGATGCCCTTCCAACCGTTGCGGATCCCCAGGACCTCCTGCCCGTTGGTGAAGGCGTGGTCGGCGACCGTCTTGATCACGACGTTCAGGCCCGGGACGTCGCCGCCTCCGGTCAGGATCCCGATGCGCTTCATGGCGTCCTCCATTCGCGGCGGACTCGGATCCGCCGCCGTCAGGCTGGGTCTGCGAGGGTTTCCGGCCGCGCGGGGCACGCCGGCGAGGGGGGCCGCGAGAGCCTACGGGAGCCCTGCCGCGGCGCCCACCGGCCCTCTGTCGATCTCACAAGATCGCAGCGACCGCAACCCCCGGCGTGACGATCCGGTGCCGACGCATTACCCTGAGTCGTCGCCCCGCCGCTCTCCCCTTCCCGCCCCGCGACCCATGGAACTGCTGGCCCACACCGACGACGTCACCGAGTTCTGCCGCCAGGCCCGCGACGAGGGCCTGGTGGGGATCGACATGGAATTCGAGCGGGAACGGACCTACCGCCCCGTCCTGCAGCTGGTCCAGGCGGCCACCCGGGAGCGATCGGTGCTGATCGACCCGCTGGCGATCGAGGACCTGTCGCCCCTCTGGGAGATGATCGCCGACCCGGAGGTCGAGCTGATCGTGCACGCGGGCATGCAGGACATGGAGATCGCCTTCGCCGAGAGCGGTGGACTGGTCCCGAAGAACGTCTTCGACACCCAGATCGCGGCCGCCCTGCTCGGCATGGGCGAGCAGCCGGGCTACGCCGACGTCGTGCGGCGGATCACCGGTGTGCACCTGAAGAAGGGAGAACGCACCACCGACTGGTCGCGGCGACCGCTGAGCAAGGCCCAGGCGCAGTACGCGCTCGACGACGTCCTGCACCTTCACCAGATCTACGACGAGATCAACGCCGAACTCGAGGAGCGCGGGCGGCGCCCCTGGCTCGACGAGGAAATCGCCTTCTACGAGCAGCGCGAGAACTACGAGAAGGATCCGGGTCAACTCTGGTTGCGCGTCTCGCGACACCGCTCGCTCAAGGGCAAGCAGCTCGCCGTTCTGCGCGAGCTGGCGATCTGGCGCGAGGAGGCGGCCGCCCAGCGCAACGTGCCGCGCATGCGGGTGGTGGCCGACGACGTGCTCGTCGACCTGGCCCGCCGCAACCCGAAGACCGTGGACGACCTGCGGCAGCTGCGTCGTCTGCACCACCGCGAGATCGAGCGTGGCGCCGACGAGATCCTGGCCGCGGTGGCGCGCGGGCTCGCCTGTCCGCCCGACGACTACCCCGAGCTGCCGAAGGTCCACGACGACGACCCGGAACTGAACGTCACCGTGGATCTGCTGGCGACCTTCGTGAAGTACCGCGCCCGCGAGAAGAGCATCGCGCCCAGCTACCTGGGCAACAAGAAGCAGATCGCGGCCTTCGCCCTGGCCCACCGCCAGAAGCGCCCCCGCGAAGGCCAACCGCTCGGCTCCGGCTGGCGCTACGAGATGGTCGGCCGCGACCTCGAACAGTTCCTCGACGGCCGACTCGCGCTTTCCGTGGAGGAGGGCCGAGGGCGGCTCCGCCTCATCCCCGTGGGAAACCCTTGACCGCACAAGACTCCACGAGTCCGCACCCGCCGATCTTCGTCTCGCACCCGAAGTCGGGTCGGACCTGGCTGCGCTACGTCTTCCACCTGGTCGGACTCGACGCGCACTTCACGCATGCGGGCTCGGGGACCACGAGCCGCGAGCTGGGTCGTCGCTTCGAGGGAGCCGACCTGGGTCTGGTCGAGGGACGCTCGACCGTCTTCATGCACCGCAATCCCATCGACACCGCGGTGTCGTTCTACTTCCAGGTCCTGCGCAAGGACATGCCCGCCGGAAGCCTGCGCTGGTGGAAGCGCTGGATCCCCTTCAAGCTTTCGGGCCGGATGCCCGACCGCGACATCGAGGACTTCGTCCTGCACGAGGGACTGGGCGTGCCGAAGGTCTGCGCGTTCAACCGGGGCTGGCTCGACGCGCTCGCCGAGCACGACCAGGCGACCGTGCTGACCTACGAGGACGCCCGGCGCGATCCCGTCGCGGCCTTCTCCGAACTCTTCGCCGCCCATGGGATCGAGGTCGAAGACGTGGAGCGCGTGGCCGAGGAGTCGAGCTTCGATCGCATGAAGCAGCTCGAGTCGAGTGGGCGCTACGAGCACATGATGCTGTCGGTCGGCCGCGAGGACGATCCGGAGAGCCGGAAGGTCCGTCGCGGCCGTATCGGTGGGTATCGCGACTATCTCTCCGACGTCACCGTCGAGCGTTGCCGTGAGATCGCCTCGCGGCACGGCTTCGAGGCCTGAGCCGCCTGGACGATCAGAAAGACCGCGCCAGACCGATCTCGAAGTCGACACCGCCGACCTCGGCACGCAGGTCCTTCCCGTTCACGCTCACGTCGCGCGCGAGCGAGCGGTAGGTCAGGCCCGGACGGAGACTCCAGCCTCCACCCAACGCGATGTCCAGGCCCGCGCCGAGTTCCCAACCGAGACCGTGCCCCGAGTCGGCGACGATGTCGCCGTCGGTGTTCTCGAGCTCGAAGTGGCGGATCACGGCGCCCCCGCGGACGACAGCGCTGAGGCGCGTGTCGGCCAGCGGGTGCACGAACTGCAATCCGAAACTGTATCCCGTCTGTTCCAGCGATCCGTCGGCGAGGCGATCGACGCTGCCGAAGTGGTGCCAGCCCCAACCGGCGTAGGCCGCCAGGTGTGGCTGGAAGCGGTAGGCCAGGGTTGCCTCGAAACCGGCGCCGGTCCCGAGGTCGGAGCCGGCGACGTCTCCCGAGACGGGATCGACCCCGGAGCGCAGCTCCCAGCTCCAGCGGTCCGACGCCTGGGCCTCGGTGGCGGTGAGCGCGGCGATGGTGACGAGCAGGATGGTCACGAAGCGGGTCATGGCGGTCCCTCCGGCGTGGGGTGGTGCGTGGGGATCGGAGCCATTCAGCGCGACGGCCTTCCCGATCCGCTTCGAAGACTAGGCAGCGCGAGCGGTCGGTGCTGTTGTGGAACTGTTCGAAACTGTATCGTTCTGTAACCGGACGGCGGCGGGTCCGTGGAGGCCCACCGCGCCCTCTTCCGCTGGCGATCTCCGAGGCCCCGTGGAACGACGACCGCGCATCCTGCTCGTCGAGGACGACCGGCGTCTCGCCACCCTCGTCCGCGACTACCTCGGCCGACAGGGATTCGAGGTCGCCGTCGAGGACCGTGGTGACACGGCCGCCGACCGTATCCGGCACGAACGACCGGATCTGGTCATCCTGGATCTCATGCTCCCCGGCCGCGACGGACTCGAGGTCTGTCGCGAGGTCCGCCCCACGCACGACGGACCGATCCTGATCCTGACGGCGCGTGAGGACGACATCGACGAGGTAGCCGGTCTCGAGATCGGCGCGGACGACTACGTGAAGAAGCCGGTCGAGCCGCGCGTGCTGCTGGCCCGCGTCCGGGCCCTGCTCCGCCGGGTGGACGGCTCGAACCGACATCCCGACGCCGCACGCGACGAAGCACTCGGCTTCGGATCGCTGCGGATCGCCGCGACCTCGCGTACGGTGGAACTCGAGGGTCAGCCGGTCGAGCTGACCACCAACGAGTTCGACCTCCTGCGGCTGCTCGCCGGCCGCGCCGGCGAGGTGGTCTCGCGCGACTGGCTGTTCCGCGAGCTCCGCGGCCTCGAGTACGACGGGGTCGATCGCTCGGTCGACATCGCGATCTCGCGCCTGCGGAAGAAGCTCGAAGTGGACCCCTCGCACCCACGGCGCATCCGCACCGTGTGGCGCCGGGGCTACCTCTTCGTCCCCGACGCCTGGTAGGGCCGTCCCGTGCGTCGTCTGTTCCTCAACTACTACCTGTTCCTGGTCTTCGTCCTGGTGATGGTGTGGTTCGCCGCCGTGCCATTGGTCGAGTACTTCGCGTCGGCACCCTTCCGCGAGGACTACGACCGCTACTACCGGGAACTGATGAGGGGCACCTTCGAGCTGGTGACCGAGGACCTGGCCTCGATCCCGCCGGCGGAGTGGGCACGGAGAATCGACGAGCTGCAGCCCGACTTCGGCTATCCGCTGGAGCTGGTCACGATCGACGAAGCCGGCGTCTCGGCGGCCCAGCGCGAGCAGCTACGCGCCGGCACGTTGGTCGTGGGCACCGGCTACGACCAGTTCTGGCGACGCATCGACGAAACCGACCGGGTGCTGGTCATGGGCCCGTTCCCGGCACCGCAGGTCGGGCGTTCGGTGGACTTCCTCACGTGGGCACTCGTGCTGGGCTTCCTCGGGGTGGCCACGACGCTCTGGGCCCTTCCCTTCGCCCGCGAACTCCGCGACTTCCGGCGAACCGCCGCGGCGTTCGGCGAGGGACGCTTCGAGTCCCGCGCGACGACCCGACGCCACTCCCCTCTCGCTCCGCTGGCCACCAGCTTCAACCGGATGGCCGATCGCATCGAGCAACTGATCACCTCGCACCGCGAACTCACGAACGCGGTGGCTCACGAACTGCGGACCCCGATCTCGCGCTTGCGCTTCGGGTTGGAGATGGTCGAGTCGGCCGGGGACGAGGCCACCCGCGAACGCTCGGCCCGAGAACTCCGCCGCGACCTCGACGACCTCGAGGCGCTGGTCGAGGAACTGCTGGTCTACGCGCGCTTCGACCGCACGGCGCCCGATCTCGAGCTGGAGCCCCACGCGTTCAGGCCGTGGATCGAAGAACTCCACGCCACGCTCGTGGCCGAGACCACCGCGCAGGTCGAACTCGACTGCGCGATCGAGAACGGCCGACCGGTTCGCTTCGACCCCCGCCACCTCGCACGGGCCCTCGAGAACCTCGTCCACAACGCCGATCGCCACGGCGGCGACCACGTGCGGATCGTGGCGCGGACCGACGGCGACGACGTGGTGGTCGCGGTCGACGACGACGGCCATGGCATTCCGGTCGACGAGCGCGAGCGCGTGTTCGAGGCCTTCGCCCGCCTCGACTCGAGCCGCAGCCGCGACTCGGGAGGATTCGGCCTGGGCCTGGCGATCGTGCGCCGCGTGGCCGAAGCCCACGGAGGCCGGGTAGAGCTGACCGATTCGGACCTCGGCGGATGCCGCTTCACCGTGCGCTGGCCGGGAACCGCCTGAGCCGCCGGATCAGCGACCGTCGTCCGAAGGGAACAGGAAGCGCAGCACGTCCCCGAAGCGGCGGGCCCAGGCGTCCTCGTGGTGCCGTCCGCCCTCGTCGACGTGGACGATCAGGTCCGCGCCCTCCACGAAGCCCTTGTCCAGGAGCGTCGCCCGGAGCTCCCGCAGATCCCGGACGTAGGCCCCGCTGCCCTGGATGTCGCTGCCCTCCTCGGTGCCCATGTCCACCCACAGACGGACATCCGGCTTCGGGGCCTGCTCGAAGCGATCGAGGATCACGCCCTCGTCCCACCACAGGCTCGGCGAGATCGCCCCGATGCGGCCGAAGTGGTCGTCGTGCTCGAGCGCGGCCACCAACGCCATGAGCCCGCCGAGCGACGACCCCGCGAAGCCGGTCGCGGCGGGACCGGTCCGCACGCGGTAGGTGCGCTCGACCCAGGGCATCAGCGTGTCGACGATCGCCGCGAAGTGCGCGTCGGCGCCGCCGCCGATCCCACGCCGGGTGTCGGTCGAGGGCGTGTACTCGAACACGCGGCGGGTGCCCCCGTTGTCGAGGGCCACCACGACGATCGGCTGCATCGCCCCGTTTTCGATCAGTTCCTCGCACGTCTCGTCGACCCGCCACTCACCGGCGAAGCTGGTCGACACGTCGAAGACGTTCTGTCCGTCGAGCATGTACAGCACGGGATACGTGCGATCGGACTCGTGGTAGCCAGGCGGCAGGTAGACCCACACGCGGCGCCCGTCCAGCAGATCGTCGACCGTGTGTTCGGTGACGTCGCCGCTCAGCGTGCGCACGATGTCGGTGTCGGCCCAGCGCGGCACGGCGAGCTCGTAGACACGGCCCTCGTCCACGGTGATCCGCCGGTTCGTGATCTCCTCGCCGGCGGGATCGCGTTCGGCCGTGTCCCACGAACCGCGCGTGAACCGGAACTCGATCCGTGTGCCGGGCTGGAACTCCAGATCGATCGCGTGGACGCGATCGTCGACCGGCGTCAGGGCGAAGTCGGGATCGCCGGGATCCCAGTCCTGGAAGTTGCCCGTGACGAAGACGGTGGCGTCGGGCGGGGTGGTCTCGGGGACCGTGACCCGCAGGGTGACGGTCACGGCCCCGGCCTCCACCGCGAAGAGCAGGAGAACGAACGCGAGCAGTTTCCGCATGTCATGCATCGGCCCAGGTCGGGGTCATGGGTTCGGCCCGTCGCGCGGATCGGTCCAGCAGCACCACGGCCAGCAGGAGCATCGCCCACGTCAGTGGCGGAGCCCAGGCGAACTTCGCGTGCACGAAGGCCAGGTAGGCCACGGTGGCCGGGAGCACCGTCATCGACGACAACACCGATGCGGCGACGAAGCGACCGTCGACGAAGCTCGGATCGAGGGAGAACGGCGCGCGCCACTGCACGCGCTGGATCCCCCGCACCGCCACCTCGAGGGTCAACAGGACGACGACGAGGTCGTCGACGACACGCCAGGGCGTCGATCCCGCGGCCACGTGCAGTCCGAGAACGATCAGCACCGCCCATGGCACGGAGGTCGCGCGCGCCATGCCGCGCTGCCACGCCGCCCACGGTCCGTGCGCGACGGGCGAGGCCAGGAGGACCCACGAAGCTCGCCGCTGCGAACTACTGACCAGGGCCACCATGTTCGCCACGCCGACCGAGGCCATCACGATCACGAAGAGGTGGAACCAGCGGAAGCCGTCGCGGTCGGCCACGATCGCCAAGGGACCCACGTCGTGCAGCGGCCCCACCATGACCACGACGAACATCAACGGTGCATGGAACAGGCGCAGGAGCACGCGCCAGTCGTCGCGCAGGTGCGCCACGACGAGGCGCCGCGGCACCAGCCCCCGGATCCCCGGCATCCACGGCCACAGCAGGATCTCCAGCCAACGAATCCGTCCTCGCGTGTCCGAGGAACCCCGCGCCTCGACGCGGTCGGCCCGCCCCCCGCCGGCGATGGTGCGCACGGTCAGCAGCACGAGCGCCGCGGTTCCGAACGTACTGCCGAGTCCGACCCCGGCACCGACCGCCCACGACGTCTCGAACAGGACCGGCCAGACCATGCACCAGAACAGCGGCAGCAGCGCCCACCCCCACGCGGGCGGCCCCGCCCCCGAGGCTTCGGCCCGGTCGGCGAGCGTGGGCATCACGGTCGCGCCGACGAAGAACACGACCAGGAACGCGGCACCGACGATCTTCTGCGCGCGGCGGCGCCCGAACACCCGTCGCAGCAGCAGCAGCACGAGTGCGAGCAATGCGGTGACCAGTACCGCCTGGGCCACGACCGCACCGGCGGTGACCACTCCCACCAGGACGCGTGGGGCTCCCACGAAGAGCAACACCGCACAGGGAACGTCGGCGAAGGCCAACGTGGCCTCGAGCACGCCGCGCAGCAGCAGGAGCATGCGCGCGGCCCCCACGTCCCGCGCGGTCACCGGCCAGTGCCCGATCACCTGCGCGTCGTCGGTGTCGAGCAGCAGGGGGATCCCGTGGATCAAGACCACCGCGCTCGACACCAGGAGACCGAGCACGGTGACGACCAGACCGATGCCGGGCAGTCCGGTGGCCACGACCAGCAGTCCGCCGACGAAGAGTCCGAACAAGACCGCACCGACCAGCGAGAGCGTCCGCACGAGCGCCGGACCGAACACGCTGGACTTCTCGCGCTCCACCAGCAGCGCGAGGCGGCCTTCGCGCGCACGGTCGAGGAATCCGATCAACGCGCCGACCCGCTCGGGATCGGCCCCGAACCAGGTCGCCACGTTCATACCGCGTCTCCGAGCAGGTCGGCCAGGCGCGTGGCCCGCGTCTCGCCGCCCACGGTGAGTTCGCGAAAGATCTCACGCACCGACAGCCCCTCGTAGCGCGCCCGCAGGTCGACGAGGTCGCCCTGCCAGACCACGCGCCCCTCGGCGAGCACCACCAGGTGGTCGCAGATCTCGCTCACCTGTTCGAGCACGTGGCTCGACAGCAGGACGCCGCGCCCGTCGCCCGCCAGATCGCGCAGCAGCGCGATCACCCGGTCCTGGCTGGGCACGTCGAGGCCGTCGAGGGGCTCGTCGAGCAGGACGACGCGCGGATCGTGCAGGACCGCCGCGCACACCAGCACCTTGCGGCGCATGCCCTTGGAGAAGGTCCCCAGGCGACGGTGTCGTGCCTCGTGCAGTTCGAAGTGATCGAACAAGCGATCGACCCGCTCGCGGATCAGATCGAGGTCGAGTCCGTGCGCCACCCCGGCCATCTCGACGAACTCGTCGGCGGTCAGGCCCTCGTAGACCGCACCGTGTTCGGGGACGTAGCCGATCCGCCGCCGCACCTCGAGCGGATCGTGGGTCACGTCGACGCCGTCGACCGAAGCCTCTCCCGAACTCGGTGCGAGCAGCGTCGTCACGATGTTCAGCAGGGTGGTCTTGCCCGCACCGTTCGGCCCGAGCAGACCGACCACGCGGCCGGCGGGCAGGTCGAGATCCACGGAGTCCAACGCGCGCAACGCACCGAAGACGCGGCTCAGAGCGCGGGTCTCGATCATCGTGTGGGCCTCACTCGCGGGAGGCGAGCTTCTCTTCGACGCTGCGGATCTTGTCGCCCATGGTCTGGTCGCGATCCGTGCGCGTGCCCAGACGCAGCGTGGTGGAGATGCGCGGCGCACCCATCTCGTGCACGACCTCGTGGCAACGCTTGATCGCGGCCATCACCGCGTCCCACTCGCCCTCGATGTTCGTGCCGTAGGCGTGCATGTGGTGTTCGAGCCCGGCCTCCTCCAGCACGCGCTCGCAGGCGGCCACGTGGCGCGACACGCTCGTGCCGGCCCCCACCGGCACCACACACAGGTCGGCGATGACCTTCATGCCGTCCTCCCTCACGCGAGAATCGTCGGAGCCGGGGCAGGATAGCAGACCGCAGACCGGGAATCACCACCGGTGCGTCGACGCACGAACGGCCCCGTCCCACCGGACGAGGCCGTTCGCGGTATCGGACCGTCGGGACCGGGCCCTACTGCCCCTCGGGCATGCCGCCACCACTGCCACCCATGCGATCCTGCATGGCCTCCTGCAGCATGGCCTGGAAGCGCTGCTGGGTCTGCTGGAGCTCGGTGATCAGCTCTTCGGTGCGCGGATTCTGCTCCTTCATGGCCGTGACGAGATCTTCGTTCAGCGACTGGCTCAGCTGGGCGACCTCTTCGTTCTGCATGGCCTGCTGCTGGGCCTGCTGGAAGGCCTGCTGCTCCTGCTGCAGCTCCTGCGCCACCGACTGCTGCTCGGCCTGCGACAGCTCACCGCTCTCGAGCCGGGCCTGCAGTTCGTCCATGGTCTCGCGCGCGGCCTCCGGCTGGTGGCCGGCCGCCTTCATCTTCTCGTCGACCATCTCGACGAGTTCGTCGCGGCGCTCGGCCAGCGCGGGCTCGGCTTCGAGAGTGGCCTCCTGGATGTCGATCAGCTCCGTGTTCAGCTGCTGGATCTGCTGCCGCATCTGCTGGAGCTGCTGCATGGGGTTCTCGCCCTGCGGCATCTGCATCTGCATGGGCGGGCGTGAATCGCCCTGGCCCTGGGCCTCCGACTGGGCGACCGCGGACGACGCGAGGACACCCAGCGCGACGACCACGGCGAACAGACCCGCGGCGAGCGGGCGCGCGGCGCGGGGAATCGTCTTCGTCGAAAGGTTCGGATCGAACATGTCTCGGATACGCTCCTTGGATCGGATGCCACTGGACGGAGAGAACGGAACAGTCAACACCCTGGAAAAATCGATCTCGGACACTAACAGGGCACGTCGGGCCCGTGTCAACGTCGGCCGGCGGCCACCACCCGCGATTCAGCGCTCCCCCCATGCGTCGGCCCCGCAGGCGGGGCCTAGGCTGGCGCGCGAAACAGTCGGGATCCGTCCGCCCGGCCCGGGCCTACGCGGACACCCCGCCCGAGTTCCGGATCCCGCCTCGATCGCCGGTGCCAGCAAGGAGACGCGCCTCGATGACCATGCGAATTTCGAGCGAAGCCTTCGATCACGGGGAACGGATCCCGTTGGAGTACTCCCAGGACGGCGACAACCTCTCGCCGCCTCTGCGGATCGAGGGGGTCCCCGAGAGGGCCGAGGAGATGGTCCTGCTGGCCTACGACCCCGATGCCCCCACGCCGCAGCCCTGGGTGCACTGGCTGCTGTACGGAATCCCGCCCGGAGTCGGCTCGCTGCCCGAGGGAATCCGTGTGTCCCCCCGGCCCGAGCGGCCTGCGGGCGCGCTCCAGGGGCTGAACACCTCGGGCGACGCGGGATACGAGGGCCCGGCCCCTCCGGACGGGCAGGTCCACGAGGTGCACTTCAAGGTCTACGCCCTCGACCAGCCCCTCGACCTCGAGCCCGGTGCGGACTCCAGGACCGTGTTCGAGGTCATGCTCGACCACGTCATCGACTACGGCGAACTGGTCGGGACCTACGGGGAACGGTCCTGAGAACGGCCCGTCGCCGGTGAGGGTTCAGGAATCCTCGCCGGCGGCCCGCCGGGCGTCGCGGGCGGCGAGCGAGACCGCGATCATCGACCAGCCGTGCACGAGCAGCTCGACCGAGATGAACACGCCGATCACCCACAGGGCCGACGACGGCCACTGCGCGAAGATCAGCACGCCCAGCAGCATGGCGAGCAGACCGCCGAACACCGGCCAGCCCCAACCCGGCCGGCCGCGCATCTGCAGGCCCATGGCGAAGCGCACGGCTCCCACCAGGAACACCGCGGCCGCGAGCAGCAGCGTGAGGAAGGCCGAAGAGAACACGGGGTCGATCAACACCACTGCGCCGGCGGCCATGTAGAGCAGCGCGATGGTGGCGTGCAGGGTCTTGCTGCGCCAACCGTGGCACTTGGCCGTGTGCAGGGCCTGGAAGATCCCGCCCACCAGGAGCAGGGCCCCGAAGAACAGCACGCTGGCGATGGTCAGGGTGACCGTGACCATCAGCCCGATCAGACCGAGGACGACGGCCAGGGCACCGAGACCCGCCATCCATTTCCAGTTGCGCCCCAGTTCACCGAAGAACCAGAAGTGCGATTCGGGCATGGGGCTCGGACCGTGCAGCGAAGTCATGGGATGGCCTCCTCCTCGTGGGCCTGCGACGCAGATGCGGCGCGCGTGCGCCGACCGCGTCAGTGCAACACCCCGACCCGTCGTGCTCCATGGGACCCCCTCCTCGCCCGACGGTGGGGTCCCCTCCCTGGGCGAACTCCCCACGCCAGGGTCCGCAGTCCCTCGGGTGGATCCCGTCGACGGGCACATCGACCCTTCCGGCATTCCTCGCCACGGGAGATCCGCCGTGCCCGAACTCCCCGACGTCGCCACCTTCCGACACCGCTTCGACGCGACGGCCCGCGGTCACCGCGTCGAGCACACGACGGTCACCGACACCCGGATCCTCGAGGACGTGTCGCGGCAGCAGCTCGCGCAGCGGCTGCACGGCCGCCGTCTCGACGGCGCGCGCCGACACGGCAAGTACCTGTTCGTGCGCGCCGGTGACGCGGTATGGCTGGTTCTGCACTTCGGGATGACCGGCGAGCTGCTCTACGACGAGGATTCGGACTACGCGCGGCTGGTCCTCGACCTCGACCACGACCACCGCCTGCTCTACACGAGCCGCCGCATGCTCGGCCGCGTGGGCTTCACCGACGACGTCGACGCCTTCGTCGCCGACCACGGTCTCGGCCCCGACGCCGCGAGCGACGATCTCGACGCCGAGGCCTTCGTGTCGCGGATCGGTGGGCGCAGCGGCATGATCAAGTCCACGCTCATGGACCAGTCACTCGTCGCGGGCCTGGGCAACGTGTACTCCGACGAGATCCTCTTCCAGGCCGGGGTGCACCCGCGGCGCCGGACCGATACCCTCGACACCGACGAACTGCGCGCGCTGTACCGCGTGATGCGGCGCGTCCTGCGGGTGACCACCGACCACCATGCCGATCCGGGGACGTTCCCGCGCGGGTACCTCACCCCGCGCCGGGAGGACGGAGCGGCCTGCCCGCGCTGCGACGATCGCATCGAGACCTGCACGGTGTCCGGGCGCACGAGCTACGTGTGTCCACAGTGTCAACCCGCCCCCTGAAGACGCTGCGTGCCCGGCGCCTTCCCCCTAACTTCTGCGGGTGCACCACCACGCCCCCGGGGAGCCACCATGCGTCTCGTCCTGTTCCTGATCCTGGCCCTCGCACCGCTCTCGGCACGGGCCGAACTCGATCCTGCGGCACGCTTCGCCGACGAGTTCTGGTCGCACTGGGGAGACGGGCGCGCCGAGCTCGCCAGCTACGACCTGACCTTCGAGCGTTACGGACACGAGCGCTCGGGAACCGCGGTCGCGATCTTCGTCACCGAGACCTTCACCCACTCGCTGCGCGTGAAGGCCGACCCGGGCAATCACCCCGAGTCCGACACCTATCCCGTGATGAAGCTGAACCTGGCGCAGGACTTCCCCACCGGCATCTACGACTACAACCTCATGACCAGCACCTTCGTGTCGCTGGTCGAGCGCGACGGCCATCCGCGCGGTCACGTGACCAAGGTCAGCCACAGCATGCAGGAGTGGTGCGGCCACGCCTGGATCCAGTGGATCACCCACGAGGACCATCTCGACTACACGCTGCACAGCTACTTCGACGGCGAGGCCGATCAGCAGCGCCGGGTGGACCTGCCCGAGAACGGAGTGACCGAGGACGCGGTCCTGCTGTGGGCGCGCGAGCTGGCCGGCCCCTTCCTAGCCCCCGGCACGTCGACCGAGCGCCCGATGTTCACCGCGGCCCGACGTGCGCGCTTGACGCACACCGATCCTTCGTGGACCAATGCCACGTTCCACCGGGCGGCATCGTCGACCACCATCGACGTGCCGGCCGGGAGCTTCGAGGTCGAGGAGCGGTGGATCACCGTCGACGACCGCGAGATCTGGAGGATCTGGGTCGAGGCCGCCGCGCCGCACCGGATCGTGCGCTGGGAGAACGCGTCGGGGCAGAGCGCCGAGCTGGTCGACACCGAGCGTCTGCCCTACTGGCAGCTCAACGACCCGGCCGGGCGCGCACGGCTCGAGGACCTGGGGCTGAGTCCCCGTCCCACCCGCACTCCCTGACCGACACCCGACGACGCGCGTCGACGCACTGGAGAGAAGAGCATGAGTCCGATGTTCCTGTTGCCCGTCCTCGTGGGCTTCGCCGTCGTGGTGCAGGCGGGCATGAACCGTCAGATCGCCGACCACTGGGGACTGGCCGGCTCGGTGCTCCTGAACAGTGCGGTGGTGCTGGCGCTCTCGATCGTCTTCTACGCGGTCGTCCGGTGGCGACCGGAACTCGTCCCCGAGTTCCTCCAGTGGCCCGACGATCCGGGCCGCTTCGCCTGGTGGCGTGGATTCGTTCCCGGCGTCCTCGGCATCACGATCGTCGCCGGGCTCCCGTGGGCCTTCTCGCGGCTGGGTGCGCTCGAGGTGATCCTGACCGTGCTCGTGGCCCAGGTGGTGGCCAGCCTGTTCTGGGACGCCTTCATCGAGAGGATCCCGGCGCACCCGCTGCGCGTGGTCGGGGCCGTGGTCGCGCTCGCCGGAACGGCCCTGGCCAGCTGGAAACGCTGAGGCTCAGCCGAGCAGCTGGTCGAGATCGAGGGGAAGAGGCTCGACGTCGAGCACGGTCCGCAGGCGCTCGACGCGGACACGCCGCCCCTGCGGAGCGTCGGCCGGTGGGTCGAGCCAGCGGATCGGCTCCGCCCCTGCCCGCGCGAGGACCCGGTCGTAGAAGTCGCGGCGGCGCAGCGGAGCGGCGGCGCTGACGTTCACCACGCCGCGGTGCAGACGCAGCAACGCGGTCTCGAGCGCGTCGACCACCGTGGGCAGCGGCGCCAGGTTCAGCCAGGCGTCTCCGTCGTCGCGCTCGCTGCCGGCCAGCGACTCGACACGGCGGTGAGGGCCCCGGGTCGGGCCGATCAGTCCGCTCAGCCGCAGGACGGCGCCGCCGGCGGCCAGCACGTGGTCCTCGCCGGCCCGCAGCGCTCCTCCGCGGCCCTCGCGCGGAACCAGCGGAGAGTCCTCGTCGACCCACGACCCGTCGCTCGCGGCGTAGACCCCGGTCGACGAGGTGTAGACCAGGTGGGCACCGTCCAGGGCGTCGACGAGGTGGGCCGAGCCCCGGTCGTACACCGCGTCGTAGTCGCCTCCGCGGCCGGCCGCCGCGCTGAACACCACATGGGTGGCGCCGTCGACCACGCCGCGCAACGTGTCGCGGTCGGCCAGGTCCACCGCGTGGGCGTCGAGGCCACGGCGGGCGAGTTCGGCGCGACGCTCCTCCGAACGGGTGGTCACGCGCATCCGCTTCGCCCGGCCCTCGTCACGCAGACGTTCGGCCAGTGCGGTTCCCACGAATCCGCAGCCCACGATCACCAGGTCGTCGATCGGTCGGTCTTGATCGGTGTGTCGCATGCGGGCAAGGTAGGTCGGATCCTGCGTCCCGACACCCCACCCCCGACCGCGCACCGGGAGACCGACGTGCCCGCCTCCGGCGACCGCTACGCACCCGAGCACCCCTTCCCGCCCTACGCCTACCTGCCGGGGCGCGATCCGCACCCGACGCGGCACCCCGACGGCCATTCCCACGGCGTCGAGGAAGCCGAGGTGCGGGCTCCCGATCCCGACGGCTACGGCGACTGCGAGCCCTATCTGTTCGGCGTCGACCTCTACAACCACGGCTACCACTGGGAGGCCCACGAGGTGTGGGAGGCCCTGTGGCACGCGTCGGGCGACCGCGTGCAGCGCGAGCACCTGCAGGCGCTGATCCAGGCCGCGGCGGCGGGGGTGCAACACCGGTTGAGACACGACAAAGGACGGTCGCGTCTGGCGCGCCGGGCGTCGGAGCGTCTGCGCACGGTGGAACGCGAGGCCGGACACGTGTACATGGGAATCCAGGTGTCGCGGCTGGCCACCGAGCTCGGACGCTTCGCCTTCGGCGGCGACCGACCGCCGCGCATCTACCTCCGATGATCAGACCGCCCAGGGAACTCGGCGGGGACGGTCGCGTGTGAACTCGACGGCCCGCCGTTGACGACCTCTCGAACCCGGGACATCCTGCCGCCATGGCTACCAACGCGAGCCCACGTGGGCTGATCACGACCGTCGTCGTCGTTCTCGTCCTGGTCGTCGGAGGAGCGGGACTGCTGTGGTGGCAGCAGTCGACACCGCTGCCGACGGCCACACTCGACCGCTCGGTCTTCGAGGTCGGGCGTCAGCTGGAGTTCGGGCTCGACCTGGAGGCAGCCCGGGGAAGCGTGCGCGACGTCCGGGTCAGGATCCTGCAGGGAGACGTCGACGCCGTCGTGTTCGAGGACTCGCTGAACGCTGCGTCCGGCCAGCTCGACGTGGCGTTCCGCCTCGAGGGTCACGAACTGCGCGAGGGCGAGGCCCTGCTCGAGGTCCACGCGGCCGACGACGTGTGGCGGCCGCGCGGGTCCGGCGACACGCCGAGCGCGCGGATCCCCGTGATGATCGACCTGACGCCACCACGGCTGGAGATCGAGGCGGCGACGCGCTATCCGCGACCGGGCGGATCGGCGGTCGCGGCCCTGCACAGCACCGGCGCCTCGGAGGTGCGGGTCGAGGCCGGCGGCCGCTCCTACCGCGCCTTCCCGCGCGAGGGGCTGACCGACCAGTACGTCGCCCTCTACGCCCTGCCGATCGATCATCCGGCCGACGAGCTGCCGGTGGCGGTGGCCGTGGACGCGGCGGGCAACCGCGCCGTGCGGGAGCTCCCGGTCGTGCTCCGGGCGCCCGACGTGTCCACGGGCTCGGTGAACCTGAGCCACCGCTGGCTGCGGACGAAGCTCCCGGCACTGCTCCCCGACGTCGACACGACCGACGACCAGGCCCTGCTCGACGGTTTCCTCCACGTGAGCCGCGACCTGCGTGCCGAGGCCGCCGCCGAACGCGACCGCCTGGCCGCGGCCAGCGGACCCGACCGGCAGTGGGAAGGCGCGTTCCTCCAGCTCCCGAACAGCCGCACCACCTCGGTGTTCGGAGTTCGACGCACCTATCGGATCGACGGCGAGGGACTCGACACCCAGGTCCATCAGGGCTACGACCTGGCCTCGACGGCGCGGGCGCCGATCCCCGCCGCCAACTCCGGCACCGTGGTGTTCGCGGGCCCGCTGACGCTCTACGGCGGGACGGTGGTCGTGGACCACGGTCAGGGCCTTCTGACGCTGTACGGCCACTGCTCGTCGCTCGAGGTCGAGGTGGGCGATCAGGTCGAACGCGGACAGACCATCGCCCGCACCGGGGCCACGGGTCTGGCGGGCGGCGACCATCTGCACTTCGAGGTGGTCGTGGGCGGTCAGCCCGTCACGCCACTGCAGTGGTGGGACGCGGCCTGGATCCGTGACCACGTCGAGGCCCCGCTGCGCGAAGCGGCCGAGACCGGCGAGGGAGCCCGCCGCTAGTGTTCAGTCGGACGTCGGAGCGGTCTCCGTCGGACGCTGCGCCAGGTGCTCCTTGACGTGATCGGCGTAGCGGAGGTCGCACTGCATGATGTGGTCGACCACCCAGGCCCTGACGAACTCGACGACCTCGACCGAGATTCGCTCGCCGGCGCGGCGATAGCGGACCACGAACGACCGGAGCCTCTCGGCCAGCTGCCGGTGCTCGAACTGGTGCTGGGCCAGGTCCGGCCAGGCGCACTCCTCGAGCAGCCGTTCCTCGTGCTCGAAGTGCACCTTGGTGTACTGGTACAGGCGGGCGAGGATCTCGCTCATGTGCCGGTTCGCCCGTCCCTGCTGGAAGGCGTCGTCGAGCTCGTTGTAGATCGCCACGAGCTGCTGGTGTTGCTCGTCGATCTCGTCGATGCCGGTCCGGATCCGTTCGTCGAATTCGATCTGCACGGGGCCACCCCCCTCCCGGCTCGCCCCCGCGGCGAACGTCGTCTCGTCCGCCGGGTTTCGACCGTCCGGGGAATCGCCTTGAGACCGAACGTGACAGCGGCGGGATCGCGTCGTCGCGTTCCCGCCGCTGCCCGGCACGACCGTGTAGTCCGTCGCACCAGAATTCTCGAGATCCCCGAGTCCTCGGGCCGGCCGCTCTCCGACTCCAGCCACCGCCGGGATCGGCGGGGAGGAAGCCGAGACGTACTCCGGCGGCCTACCGGGGCCGGATCAGCGTCACCCGCTCCTCGGGTTCGGGGATCTCGAAATCGTCGTCGTTGACCGCGCGGCGCCGATCCGATCGGGCGCGCGGGTCGGGACTCTCGCGCAGGAGGTCGACGGCACTCAGCTGCACCGTCTCGGCGCCGGGCTCGGACTCGGCTCCATCGGCCGCCGGTACCGTGAACACCGGCCGCGTGTCCTCCTTCGCCGCCCGTTCGCGCGTGGCCTGCGCCGGTGTGCTCCGGCCGGCCGGCGTGGCCAGCGTGGCCGGACGGCGCCGCACCTCGTCGAGCACCATCCGACGCATCTCCCGCGCGCGACGCACGAACTCGCCCAGCGCCACGCCCTCGAGCGGGACCAGCGAGTGCACCCACGCGTGGTCGGCATGGACTTCCAGTCCCACCGGTGTCCTGCCATCGGGGCCGCAGCTCGTCGCGACCTCCTTCATCCAGCGATCGACCGACCGCCGCGTCAGGTCGTCGGCCACGCGTCGGGCTTCGCAGTTCCAGAGCACGCGCAGGTTCAGGCGGCCGGTCGTGGGGCGCCGGCGGAGCAGCCGCTGCCACCGCGACGCCGGAGCCATCTGCGAGATCGGCTCGACGTGCAGTCCGCGGACGTTCAGCTCCCCGCGGATCTCGAATCCGAAGACCTGATGGTGGGCGCCGTCGACCTTGCGCCGCGCCAACCAGTGACGTCCCTCGCGGTCGCTGCCGATCATCACGTCGTCGAGATCGATCCCGTGCACTTCGCCCCGGAAACGCGACGCGAGATCGAGCAGATCGGCCGGCAGGCTGCCCCCGACGAGGTCCAGGCGCTCGCGCCGGCCCAGCGCCTTGAGCTGCTCGCGCCGCTTCTGGCGCCGCTGCCGCCGGCGAGCCCGGACGAAGACGACGGCCGCCGCCACCGCGACACCCCCGAGCGCTCCGAAGCCCGCCAGGAGCAGGGAATGGGTCATCATCATGTCCTTCGTTGCTCCGCGCCGAGACGCCCCGGCTCCCTCCCGGCCGCGGTGACTGCAAGGGGCATGCGAGTTCCGAACACGTTCCGGCCCCGCCACGCCCGCGGCGACGAAGGCCGCGAAGGGTCGGGAACCGGCACGGCCGGGCACCACGCGCCCTCACCCGATGCCGCCCCGCCACGGCTGCGCCGACGCACTCTGCACGAAAGCGGCGCGTCGTCCGGCGCGTCCTGCAGCCCGGGACTGGCTCCGGCCCCGGAGCTCTGTTATGAAGGATCCGATCCGCTGTGTCCCTGACGCTCCAGGAGTTCCAACGTGTCCCGTGACCTCGACCACGTCTTCACCTTCTACGTGCAGTGCACGCCCGCCCCACTCTGGAACGCACTGCTGGACCCCGACGTCACCCCTCACTGGGCGCACGGCCTGCGCGTGCTCACCGAAGGGCGACCGGGCGACGCGATCCACTGGGTGCGTCCCGAAGATCCCGAGGGTCGGGCCGTGATGACGGGAGAGATCCTCGAGCGCGAGGACCAGCGCAGCCTCCTGCACAGCTTCCGGCTGAACACCCACGACGATCCCGAGACGCGCGTGCGCTTCCGCATCGATCCCGAGGGCGACGTGTGTCGCCTCGTCGTCACGCACGTCGGCTTCGACGACCGCAACGACAGCTGGCACGAAACCCTCGCCGGCTGGCCCCGTGCCCTCAGCGCGCTCAAGACCTGGCTGGAGACCGGAGAGGAACTCGGGCGCCGCGAGGCCACCGCCGACTAGACCACCCGCCAGCGGAGCGTCTCGCCCGCCCGCAGGGGCACCACGTCGTCGTCGCCGAAGGGGTACGACGACGGGGCGGTCCAGTCCTCGCGGCGGAGCGTGATGGTTCCCGGCTGCTCGGGAAGCCCGTAGAACGCGGTCCCTCGCGTGTGGGCGAAGGCATCCAGACGGTCGAGGGCGCCGGCCTCCTCGAAGACCTCGGCGTAGAGCGACAGCGCGAGCGGTGAGGTGTAGCACCCCGCGCAGCCGTGGGCGCATTCCTTCGCCGAGCGTCCGTGCGGTGCGGAGTCGGTACCCAGGAAGAAGCGGGGATCGTCGCCGGTGGCGGCTTCGATCAGGGCCGTGCGGTGTGGCGACGCCTTGAGGATCGGCAGGCAGTACAGGTGCGGCCGTATCCGACCCGCCAGCATGTGGTTGCGGTCGTACCGCAGGTGGTGCGCGGTGATCGTTGCCGCCACGCCGTCACGCGCGCTCCGCACGAAGTCGACACCGTCGCGCGTGGTCACGTGCTCCAGCACGACGCGCAGTCGCGGGTGGGCGTCGACGACCGGAGCGAGGACCTCGTCCAGGTAGCGCGCCTCGCGATCGAAGACGTCGACCTCGTCGTGCGTGACCTCGCCGTGCACCAACAGCAGCACGCCGTGCTCCTCCATCGCGGTCAGCGCGTCGCCCACGCGGTCGATCGACGTGACTCCGGCATCGGAGTTCGTCGTCGCCCCGGCCGGATACAACTTCACCGCCACCACGCCGGGCGTCGCGGCCGCGCGCGCGATCTCGTCGGGCGCCGTCGTGTCGGTGAGGTACAGGGCCATGAGCGGCTCGAAGTCCACGCCGTCGGGCACGTGCTGCAGGATACGGTCGCGATAGGCGAGCGCGGCCTCGGTGGTCGTGACCGGCGGGGTGAGGTTCGGCATGACGAGCGCGCGGCCGAAGTCGCGGGCCACGTGCGGAACCACCGTCGGCAGGGCCGATCCGTCCCGGAGGTGGACGTGCGCGTCGAAGGGACGCCGCAGGGTGAACTCGTGGCTCAGTTCCATGGAGACTCCTCCGCGTCGGCACCGTCGGGAAGGCCGGGTCGCACCTTGAGCACGGTTTCCTTGCGAATGGTGACGGTACCCGGCTTCGCGCCGCGTGGCTTCTTCACGAAGCGCGCCCGCGTGCAGGACACCGGGACCACGCCGCCGTGTCGTGCCTTGCTGTGCCAGGCCGCCACCGCCGCCGCAGCCTCGAGCGTGGCCTTGTCCGGGTCCGACTTGCCCACCTGCAGGATCACGTGGCTGCCGGGCATGCCGCGCACGTGGAACCACCAGTCGTCGGGACGCGCGACCTTCAGGCTCAGACGATCGTTGTCGGCGTCGGTCCGTCCCGCCAGGACGGTCCATCCCCCGGGCAGTGCGTACTCCCAGGCCTTCGGTGGATTCGGGCGTCGGTCGTTCACGCGGGTCCTCACTGGGACGGAGCGGCCGGTAGTGCTCACGGCCGACAGTGTAGACCAACCCTGGGGTCCGACGAGAGCCGAGTCGTGTCAGTACAGGTCGTAGCGGACGAAGCGGCCGTCGAGGCCGCCGATGCGCACCGGGATCCGCCGGGCCGTGCGCAACCCGACGTCCTTGAGCAGCGCGCGATCGCCCAGTACGAGCCATGCGGTCGAACCGGGGCAGCGCTGCTTCAGGAAGTCGCCGAGCGCGCGGATCGTGTCGCGGGCCGTGCCGCGATCGCCCAGACGCACGCCGTACGGCGGATTCACCACGACCAGTCCGTCGCGCAGTCCCGGGTGGTCGCGGAAGTCGCCCCGCGTGAGGTGCACGGTCTCTCCGAAGGGCAGGCGCTGCAGGTTCGCACGGGCGGTTCCGAGGACCTCGGGGTCGACGTCGTTGCCCTCGATCGCCGGCAGATCTTGCGTCTGCGACGTGGCCTCGGCGCGGACCCGGGCGACGCGTTCGGTGCCGATCGCCGGCAGCCGCTCGCATCCCAGGTGCTCGACCGCGAAGGTCGGCGGGATCGCGCGACGCCGCATGAGGGCCTCGGCCAAGAGGGTGCCGCTGCCGCACATCGGATCGAGCAGTGGCGTGCTCCCGTCGTCGCCCGCGATCTCGAACAGGGCGGCGGCCAGGGTCTCGGGCAGGGGAGCCTGACCGCTCTCCGTACGGTACCCCCGCCGGTGGCGCGAACCGGCCCCGCAGTCCAGCGAGACCGTGGCCTTGTTCCTCTGCACGTGCACGTGCACCCGTAGTTCGGGCTCGCGTCGATCGACGTCGGGCCGACGGCCCGTGCGCTCGCGGAAGCGATCGCAGATCCCGTCCTTCGTCAACTGCACCGCGTACTGCGTGTGCCGCAGCGAGCTCTGTACGAGCGTGGCCGACACGGCGAAGCTCGTGTCGGGATCCATGAGTTCCTCCCAGGGGATCGCCTGCACGCGACGACGCAGATAGCGATCGCTGTGACAGGCGAAGCTCTCGAGAGGCGCGAGGACCCGGCCCGCGACGCGGGCCCACACCACGATGCGTGCGAGCACGTCGGGGGTGGCCACGAAGTGCAGCCCTCGACGCGTGGGAGCGGTGTCCGTCGCCCCCAGGCGTTCCAACTCGCGCGCGGCGACGCCCTCGAGTCCGTCGCCCGCGACCGCGAAGTAGCGCTGGGTGGAGGCGTGCAGGAACAAGCGAGCCGCGGCGTGGAAGGAGTCGACCGGAACGACGAAGGGGTGGAAGTCATGACTTCCACCCCCACGATCGCACGGTCCGGACGGACTGGCTAGTTGTACAGGCTCTTCACGGCACCGAAGCTCGAGTCCTCGGTGTCGACCGGAGCCGACAGCAGCAGGTTGTCCGTGATGGTGCAGAGGAACAGATCACCCGTGCAGGTGCTGAACGCCGGGGCATCCGGATCCTCGTCCGTGTTCGGCCCCAGGGAGATCGTGCGTGCGTTCGTGGCCTCACCCGGAATCACGAGGGTGTGCCGCGAGACCGAGATCGGCCGCCCGTTGAAACCGATGGCGCACTCGCCGATCCCGACGTTGTAGCCACCTTCGGTCATGATGTTGATGCCACGACCCGGGATCCCGAACGACTCACCCAGCAGGAAGACCTCGTCGCCGAGACCGGGGATGAACAGTTGGAACCCGACCGCGGTCACGAGGCCTTCGACCCGGATCACGACGTTCACCGTGAACGGTTCGCCCTGGGTGGGCTCGAAGGTCTGGATCGTACCGGCCTCGTCGGCGTAAACGCCGAGCTCGCAGTCGGACTGCGGGATCTGCGCCGAAGCAGTGCTGGCGAACGCCAACACGGCGAACAGCGCCAGAAAGAACGTTACCCTGTTGCGCATGTAGCTCACTCCTTCGAAGAAACGGCCCCGCCGTTCCGCGGGACGTGGAGACCCCCGAACGTGACTCGACGACAGGGGATGCGTCGGGGGCGACGGGAGCCGAAGACGGATCGGCGAGCTGGCCGAGATGTGTGAGCTGGGGAGTGATTCGAAAGAGCCAGCACCCTTTTCGTCCATGGCAGCGTAGCATGACGTCTCGCGGACGTTCAACGACCGGTTGCGGACGACGGGGCACGACCGCGAGCTTTTGACCGTGGTTTCACCGTACCTTCTTCCGACGTCCGAGCGCTGTCGGACATCGTCCACGTCGTTGCGGCGTTCAGCCCCCGAGATCCCGGAGGATCGCATGTCTTTTCGCCATATATTCACGATCGCCGTCCTGGCGATCGCCGCTCCGCTGACGGGACCGGCGGATCACGGAATTGTGCACGCGAGTACCGACGGTCCGGCCTACCGGGCGCCGAGCGGCGTACTCGTCGACCTGATCGACGCCTCCGATCCACCGTGGGTGAGCCTTTCACCGAACCGCGAGGTCATGCTGCTCCTGCACGTTCCGCCCCTGCCGTCGATCGCGGAGCTCGCCGAGGAGGAACTACGGCTCGCCGGCTACCGCATCAAGCCGGCCACGAACGGGCCGAGCCGCGGGTGGCAGGTGGCCGACCTCGGCGTGATGTCGATCGACGGCGGGGAAGAGCAGGAGATCGAGGGCCTGCCCGACGACCCACGGATCCGCAACACGCGCTGGTCGCCCGATGGACGCCGCGCACTGTTCACCAACACGGTTCCCGGCGGCATCGAGCTGTGGGTGGCCGATCTCGACGACGCGCGCGCACGGCGACTGACCGGACCACGCCTGAACCTGGCCATGGGTGTCGGACCCCAGTGGGCACCCGACGGTGAGTCCATTCTCGTGCCCCTGATCCCGGCAGACCGGGGTCCGGCTCCCGAGGAACCGCGCGTGCCCACCGGCCCCACCGTGCAGGAGAACCTGGGCCGCACCACGCCGGCCCGCACCTACCAGGACCTGCTGCAGAACGCGCACGACGAGGCGCTGTTCGATCACTACTTCACGTCGCAGGTGGCGCGCGTCGACCTCGACGGCAACGTCGAGCTGCTCGGCGAACCGGCGGTGTACCGCGAGATCGATCCGTCGCCCGACGGCCGCTTCGTGCTCGTCGAGTACGTGCACCGGCCGTACAGCTACCTGGTGCCGGCCAGCCGCTTCCCGCGCAAGGTCCAGATCTGGGACGCCGAGGGGAACCTCGTGCGCGAGCTGGCCGACAAGCCGCTGCAGGACTCGATCCCCATCGCCTTCGGCAGCACCGAGACCGGACCGCGCGGGCACCGCTGGCGTCACGACACGCCGTCGACGCTCGTCTACGTCGAGGCCCAGGACGGCGGCGACGCCGGTGCCGAGGCCGAGCTGCGCGACAAGGTGTTCATGCTCGAGGCGCCGTTCTCCGGTGCACCGGTCGAGCTGGCCGCGCTCGAGCAGCGCTTCGGCGGCGTCTACTGGAGCGACGACGACCTGGCCATGGTCGTGTCGTGGTGGTGGCCCACCCGCTCGCAGCGCGCATGGCGCCTGGCCCCGGGCGATCCCGACCGCGAGCCGCAACTGGTGATCGACCACAACTGGGAGGACCGCTACAACGATCCCGGCGAACCGCTGGTGGTGACGAACGAGTACGGCCGCGAGGTCCTGCAGACCGACGGCCGCTACCTCTTCATGAGCGGCGACGGCGCGAGCGAGGAGGGCGACCGCCCCTTCCTCGACCGCTACGACCTCGAGACCGGCGACACCGAGCGTCTGTTCCGCAGCGAGGCGCCGTACTACGAGATGCCCATGGCCGTGCTCGACGAGCGGGGCGAGCGGATCCTCACCCGTCGCGAGACCACCGACCAGCCGCCGAACTACGTGGTCCGCGACCTCGACGACGGCGAGGCCGCGCAGATCACCTTCTTCGAACACCCCACGCCCGAACTGCGGGGCGTGCAGAAGGAGTTGATCCGCTACGAGCGCGAGGACGGGGTCATGCTCACCGGCACGCTCTACACGCCGGCGGGTTACGACCCCGGTGAGGACGGGCCCCTGCCGACGCTGCTGTGGGCCTACCCCACCGAGTACAAGAGCGCCGACGCGGCCGGGCAGGTCACCGACTCGCCGCATCGCTTCGTCCGCATCGGCTGGTGGTCGCCCGTGATGTGGGTCGCCCGCGGCTATGCGGTGTTCGACGACCCGAGCATGCCGATCATCGGCGAGGGCGACGAGGAACCGAACGACACCTACGTCGAGCAACTCGTGGCGAGCGCCGCGGCGGCCGTGGACGTTCTCGCCGAGCGTGGCGTCGGCGACCGCGACCGCATGGCGATCGGCGGGCACAGCTACGGCGCCTTCATGACCGCGAACCTGCTCGCCCACAGCGACCTGTTCGCGGCCGGCGTGGCGCGCAGCGGGGCCTACAACCGCACGCTGACCCCCTTCGGCTTCCAGGCCGAGGAACGGACCTTCTGGGAGGCGCCGGACGTCTACTTCAGCATGTCGCCGTTCATGCACGCCGACGACGTGGACGAGCCCATCCTGCTGATCCACGGCGAGGCCGACAACAACTCGGGCACCTTCCCCATCCAGAGCGAGCGCTTCTACGGTGCGCTCAAGGGTCTGGGCGGCACCGCCCGGCTGGTCATGCTCCCCCACGAGAGCCACGGCTATCGCGCCCGCGAGTCCGTGCTCCACATGATGTGGGAAACCGAGCGCTGGCTGGAGACGTACGTGAAGGGCGAACCGCTGCCCGACGGCCTCCAGCGGGCCGGCGAGGCTTCGGGCGAGCGCTGAGCCGCTCCCGGTCCGGGGGTCGCCGGCGCTCCGGCGGCCCCCACCCGTGAACATGTGAAGAAAAGTTCACGGTGGGACCATGCGCCCGCCGCTTCCTTCTGCTTCCGTTTGGATCCAGGAGATCCCGCCTCGCGAACCCAGACCTGTGCCCGGCGAGCCGCGCCGGTCCCGTCCGTCTCCAAACTCCGGCGAACGAAACCCATGCGCATTCGCACGACCCCCGCTCTCGCCCTGTCCGTTCTCGCCGTTGCCGCCCTCGCCCTGGGATCCTCCGGGTGCGGAGCCGACGACAGCAATGCCCAGAGTCAGGGCCGCCGCGGAGGTGACGGTCCCGGCGGAGGCCGACCCGAACAACCTCCGGTGCCGATCGCGATCGCGCCGGCCGTGACCGGGCCCATCGCGAGCACCTACACCGCCACCGCCACCCTGCGCGCCGAGGCCGAGGCCCAGGTGCTCGCCCGCGTGTCGGGACTGGTGCAGGAGCTGACGGCCGAGGAGGGCGATGCCGTCGGCGCGGGTGCGCCGCTGCTGCAGATCGAGAACGACGAGTACCGTCTGCGCGTGAAGCAGGCGAAGGCCCGCACCGCGAACCTGCGCGCTCGCTTCGAACGGCTCGAGGGGATGGTCGACAAGCGCCTGGTCAGCCAGGAGGAGTTCGACACCGCCGAGGCCGACCTCGCCAGCGCCGAGGCCGACCAGGAACTGGCCGAACTCGAACTGAGCTACACGACGGTGCGCGCTCCGTTCTCCGGGCGCGTGATCGAACGCCTGGTCGACCCCGGCCAGAACGTGAGCGTGGGCTCGCCTCTGTTCCGCGTGGCGGATCTCGACCCGCTGCTGGCCGAGGTCCACGTGCCGAGCAAGGAATTCCGCCGCCTGCAGACGGAGCAGGCCGTCGAATTGGTGCTCGACAGCGACGGCACGCGCCTCGACGGCACCATCGACCGGGTGAGTCCGGTGATCGATCCGAACAGCGGAACGATCAAGGTCACCGTCGAGATCCCCGAGTACCCAGCCTCGGTGCGGCCCGGGGACTTCGCCGAGGTGCACATCGTCACCGAGCGACGCGAGAACCGAACGCTCGTGCCGCGCAACGCCGTCGTCACCGAGAAGGGTGAGACGGTCGTGTTCGTCGAGGTCGACGGCAAGGCCGAGCGCCGCGCGGTGAGCACCGGCTTCTCGAACGCCGAACACGTCGAGATCGTCGAGGGCGTGAGCGCCGGGGAGCACGTCGTGGTCAAGGGTCAGCGCTCGCTGCGCCACGGTCAGCGTGTGCGGGTGCTCGAAGGCGAGGCCCGGGCTCGATGAAGAAGTTCATCGCCCTGGCCGTCCGGCGCCGGGTGAGCGTGATCATGGCCGCGCTCGCCGTCGTGGTCTTCGGCGTGGTGGGATACCAGCGACTGGCGATCGAACTCTTCCCCGACATGAGCCACCCGTCGATCACCGTCCAGACCGATTTCCCCGACACCGCGCCCCAGGAGATCGAGACCCTCGTCAGCCGTCCCGTCGAAGAAGCGGTCGGCGTGCTCCGTGGTCTCACCACCATGCGGTCGGTGTCGCGGCCCGGCGTGAGCGAGGTCACGCTGCAGTTCGAGTGGGGCAGCGACATGGACATGCTGTCCATGGAGGTGCGCGAGAAGCTCGACCGGCTGATCCTGCCCGAGGGCGCCGACGACCCCATCGTACTGCGCTTCGATCCTTCGCTCGATCCCGTCGTGCGCCTCGCGGTCCACGGGAGCGACGATCTGGTCACCATGCGTCGGTTGTCGGAACGGCAGATCAAACAGGACTTCGAGACGCTGGACGGGGTGGCGAGCGCCGAGGTCAAGGGTGGTCTCGAGGACGAGATCCAGATCGAGGTCGACCAGGAGCGCCTGGCCGCACTCGGCATCCCGCTCGAACAGGTCCGCCGCGTGGTCGGTGCCTCGAACGTGAACCTCCCCGGGGGCGCGCTGCGCGGGAGCGAGTCGCAGTACCTCGTGCGCACGGTGAACGAGTTCGACACCGTCGAGGAGATCGCCGATCTGGTCGTGTTCCAGAACGAGGCCGCTTCGGTGCGCCTGCGCGACGTGGCCGAGGTGCGCATGGGCACGAAGGAACGCGAGGAGATCACCCGGGTCGACGGTGCGGAGTCGGTCGAGATCTCGATCTACAAGGAGGGCGACGCCAACTCCGTGACCGTGGCGCGCGCGCTCCAGGACCGCATCGCGGACTGGAACGACGGCAAGCTGCCCCCCGGCATGGAGATGACCGTGCTCTTCGACCAGAGCACCTTCATCGAGAACTCCATCGCCGAGGTCCGCAGCGCCGCCGTCATCGGCGGGCTGCTCGCAATCGTCGTCCTGCTGCTGTTCCTGCGCGACCTGCGCAGCACGCTGATCATCGCCCTGTCGATCCCGTTGTCGGTCGTGGCCACCTTCGTGCTCATGTATCGCATGGACATCTCGCTGAACATCATGTCGCTGGGTGGACTGACGCTGGGTATCGGCATGCTCGTGGACAACTCGATCGTGGTGCTGGAGTCGATCCACCGCGCGCGGCGGCGCGGGCGCGACCTGGCACGGGCGGCGGTGGAGGGTACGAGCGAGGTCGGTGCGGCCGTCGTCGCCTCGACCATGACCACGGTCGCCGTGTTCCTGCCGATCGTCTTCGTCGAGGGCGTGGCCGGACAGCTCTTCCGCGACCAGGCGCTGACGGTGACCTTCTCGCTGCTGGCCTCTCTGCTCGTCGCGATCACCGTCATTCCGATGGCCAGCGCGATCGGCGGCCGGGTGCGAGCGGCGATGGGCACGACCGAGGAACTCCGGGGACCGGTGTTCACCATGGGGGCGGTCTCGCGCGGCTACGACGGACTTCTGCGCGGGGCGCTGCGCGCGCGCGTGGTCACCCTGCTGATCGGCTTCGGTCTCTTCGCGGCCTCGATCGTCGCGCTCGGCCGCATGGGCACCGAGCTGATCCCCCAGCTCACGCAGGGCGAGTTCTTCGTCGAGGTGAACATGCCCGAGGGCACGGCGCTGCCGGCGACCGACGCGGTCGTGAGCGCCATGGAAGCCGATGCGGCGGCGGACCGCGGCGGGAACGTCTCGCGGAAGGACCCGCAACCGGCCAGTAGGGACAGCCCCAGCAGCAGTATGGCAACACTCGGAAGGCTTCTCTGTTTCATGGGTCTTTCCCCGGTTGTTCGCAGTTTGGCGGGTGTCTCGAGGGAATGGGTGAGTCTATCCCGGGGTGGAGTAACTGTCAAAGCCGGAGCCGCAAACCGGGCAGGCC
>CAZQHE010000029.1:0-36146 GCA_964593155.1 uncultured bacterium | reverse complement strand
GCCGAAGGCGATGCAGAGCCCATGGCCGCCGAACTGGGCGGCGAGGACGAACTCGTCTTCAATCCGGCGACCCAGACCGAGGTCTACCTCGACATCGCCAGCGACGGCACGATCTACGTGATCACCGGTCTCCGCCTCGGAGCCGACCTCATCGAGGTCCACCGGTCGACCGACGGCGGCGAGACCTTCCAGCGGTGGACCAGCTACGACGACCCCTCGACCGACCGGGCCCAGTTCCTCGTCGACGCCCTCCTGGCCGAGGGAACGCAGGACCGACTCTACGTGGCCTACCGACAGGATCTCTACCGGTTCGAGACCTCGCGGAACGAATCCCAGATCTGCGTGGCATGGGTCGATCTCGGTGCCGCGAGCCCCACGTGGACCAAGGTGGTCGCTTTCGACGAGGTCGGCGTGGAGTACCGCGAGGCCACGCTCGCCAGCGACGCGGGCGCGTTCTCCAGCTACTACCTGTACCTGGCCGCCGAGGGGTGGGACGACGACGGCGCCGACAACTGGTTCACGCGCTCGATCTATCGCGGTGCGAGCTGGGAAGCGCCGTACCGCACCGTGAGCTACTCGGCGACCACCGCCGCCGGGTACTACAAGCCCGAGCTGTCCTACGGCAGCGGAGGCTTCGTGCATCTGGGCTACCAGTTCTTCGGCGTCGGCTTCGATGCCGCGCTCTTCCACCGCCGGATCGGCAACTACGCCGACGGTGGGGCGAGTGCGTGGAGCGCGCAGACCGTTCTCGACGGCGCCAACGACGGCAACTTCCTCATCCTGAACGACGTGGTGGCGTCGATCGCCGACGACACCGTGCTGTTCTACGTGACCGAGAACCGCACGGCCCCCGAGGGCAACGCCGAACTGCTGTGGTCGTCCGATGCCGGCGTCACGTGGTCGCCGGCAGACCGTGCGCCGCTGCCGATCGACATCGGTAACGACGTGCCCCTCGACCTCGACCCGACCGACGGAAGCGTCTGGGCAATGGGAACGAACGATCTCGACGGCCATCCCCCCTACGAGATCTCGACCGTTCGCACGAACGTGAGCGATCCTGCATCGGTGTCCTCACGCGAGCGCTGGTCGATCCAGGAGTGGGAGATCATCAATCGCTGGATGGACATCGCGCGCGATCCCACGCGGGGCGGACGGCGCGCGGTGGTGTGGGAGGTCTTCCGCGACGGCGACAGTCACGTCTACTTCGACGCCGAATGGCGGCGGGATCCCGGACGGCCGATTCCCGACGTCGGCTTTCCGGTACCCGTGAGCGGCGGCGGCAACACCCCGCCCGCCATCGCGGAGGTCGACGGCGACGCCCAGCAGGAGATCGTCTTCGGAACGGTCGGCGGCGGGATCCACGTATTGAACCACGACGGAACCTACGTCGACGGTTGGCCCGTGGAGCTGGGCGCGACGCTCCCGCTCGACGCCCCCGTCGCCGTGGGCGATCTCAACGGGAGTGGAACGCCGTCGATCGTGACCGGCACCACCGACGGCCGCGTGTTCGCCCTGAACGCCGACGGCACCACGGCCGAGGGCTGGCCCGTGGACCTGGGCACCGGAACCAACGCCTACGTGGCGATCGGGGCTCTGGGTCCACCCTTCCCCCGCTACGTGGTGGCCACGAGCGACCAGACGCTACGCGCCTTCGAGTACAGTGGAGTGGACGTGTCGCCACTCTGGGGCAGTCCGGTGAATCCCTTCACCTTCGGTCCCGCGATCGGCGACCTCGACGGCGACGGTGTCGGTGAGATCGTCGTGGCCCAGGGTTCGGAGTGGGTCCGTGTGCAGCGGCTCGACTCCGACGAGGGCATCGCCTTCCGCCGCTTCGCCGGCGTGCAGTTCAGCGACCGGCCCACGCTGGGCGACCTCGACGCCGTCGGCGACCTCGAGATCGTCGTGCCCGCCACCGACGGCAAGGTGCGCGTGCTCCACCACGACCTGTCCGACTACTCGGCTGTCTTTCCCTACGACACGGGCGCGCCGGGTGCGATCCGCAGCGTGTCCGTCGTGAACCTGCTCGGCACCACCGCGCCCGAGCTGGTGTTCGTCCGCGATGACGGCGAAGTGCACATCGTCTTCGCCGACGGCGACCCGGGACTCAACTACCCGAAGTCCACCGGAGGTCCGGTGTACACGCCCCCGGTGGTGGGCAACGTCCTGGGCCCCAGTCCCGACGTGCTCGTGAGCTCGGGATTCTCGGTGCACTGCTGGGAGAACCTCGGCGCCGTGCCCACCGGCTGGCCGCGCACGATGGCCGCGCCCACCGAGCAGAGCCCCGCCCTGGGCGACATCGACCTCGACGGCCGGATGGAGGTCGTCGTCCTGTCGTTCGACCGGCTCGACGTGTTCGACGTCGGCTCCGCGCCCGAACCCGAGCCCACCTGGTCGTGGCCGATGGTCGGCTACGACGCCCAGCGGACCGGGTGCCTGGACTGCACGGAGGACATCGTCACCTCGGTGGACGGCCCCGACGACGTGCCCACGCAGGTGTTCCTGTCGTCTCCGCACCCCAATCCGACGTCCTCGATGGCCTTCTTCCGCTACGGCCTGCCCGGCGACGCCCACGTGCGCTTGCAGGTGTTCGACGTCCGCGGACGGCTGATCCGTACCCTCGTCGACGGCGCCGAGCCCGCCGGCCGGCACGAACGGATGTGGGACGGCCGCAATCACGACGGCCGGGACGTCGCACAGGGCGTGTACCTGGCCCGGCTGGTGGTGGAGGGAAGCGGTGAAGCCGTCCAGCAGACGCGGAAGGTCACACTGGTGCGGTGAGGTGTGCCGTGGGTTGTGCCACCGTTCGCGCCCCGGGGGTCGAGCGGTGGCGCTGCCTCACTCCTCACCGCCCCAGGCACCCGCCAACGCCACCAGGACCTCCGCCGGCAACCGCCGCTGGTACACCGGATCCGCGTGCAGGAAGCGAATGACCTTCTCCTCGTCGACCAGCGCCACCGCCGGCACCGGCAGGACGTGGTGGTCGAAGCCCGACGAATCCTCCAGCAGCTTCGCGTAGCGATCGTCGGTCTGCACGTAGGCCAGCCCGAAGGACTCGATCGCCGCCGCCGGCGCGTCGGACAGCACCGGGAACTCGAGCCCGAGCTTCTTCACGGTCTCGGCGACCTTCGAGGGTCTGTCGGGAGACACGGCGATCAGCTGGTGACCCCGCTCGGCCAGGTCTTCGACCACGCTCTGCAACTCACCGAGTTGCGCGACGCAGAAAGGTCACCAGCCGCCGCGGTAGAACACCACGATCGCCGGGGCGTCGCCGAGGACGGCGTGCAGGGTGGTGGCCACGCCGTCGGCCGTGGTGAGCGGGGCGTCGGGGGCTTCGGATCCGACCAGGAGGGGACGGACCTCGGTGGGGTCGTCGGGGAGTTGGGCGAACGCTGGCAGGGCACCGGTCATCCAGATCACGCCGACGGCGAGCACGACGATCGAGTGAACCGGCGGCCACGTGTTCAGGGTCATGGTCGGTTCGGATCCAGGGGGAGCGGGCGAACGGATCCACGAAACTCCTACGTGCGGCAGTCCCGACCGTGACAGGACCCGTCCGGGAGCCGCACCGGGCTCCCGGACGGACGTACCGCAGCGATCCGCTCAACGAACCGCCAGCATCTCGGCCTTCAGACGTCCCACGCTGGACTCGTCGCCCGGCACGGCGAGGGGCGGGAACTGACCGCGGACGATGCCCGCGTCGTCGCCGACCAGGGTGACCTCGATGTAGGCCTCTCCCGCGTAGATGGCGTCGAGGGCGGTCTGGTCGAGATCGAGATCGCCGAAGGTGGGACTGATCAGGTCGAAGGTCCCGAAGCGTGGGCCGTTCTCACCGGCCGGACCGAGATGCAGATGGACCTCATAGTCCTGGGCGATCGGAACGATCACGTCTCCGGAGATGCGCAGTGCGTCGACCTCGAGAGTGAGCACCGCGGCCCCGCTCAGCGGCGTGGACGGTGGGGGCACGACCTCGGAGGTCGAGAGCGTGAGATCGTAGAAGAGATCCTCGGCAGTGGCGGGCAAAGCAAAGGCTGTGGCGAGGAAGAGAGCGAGGACAGGAACCAGACAGGCGCGAAGGGTCATGGCGAGCTCCTCGGCAAGGGGAGGGCGGCCCCGGCATGGTACCGGGCACCCGCGACGAGGCCGTCCAGTGATTGCTGTTTCACTTGTGAACCAACATGCGGATCCCGCGAATCTCCTGTCAAGGGCGTCCGCCGGCGCGTCGGACAGCACCGGGAACTCGAGCCCGAGCTTCTTCACGGTCTCGGCGACCTTCGAGGGTCTGTCGGGAGACACGGCGATCAGTTGGTGGCCGCGGGTGCGATGACGGCGAGGGCAGCAGCAGCTGCAAGCAGCACGCCCGGCAACCAGTGCGTGATCGATCGAGGATGGATCCGTTCCATACGGGTCTCCGTGATCAGGAGGACGAATTGTCGCAGTGTCGTGGTCCGCCCGAGGCAAGCGCAACCCCCTTCGGGCAGTCACGAGGACGCATGACGAGATCCACGTTTTCGCCATAGTTCGAAAACCGGCCGTTGGCGGACAGTCCGACGATTCTGTTAGAGTTGTGGTCCGTGATTCGACCCAGCACCCTTGGCTCCAGCACCACCGGAACCTACGCGATGAAGATCCACACCTGCGCACTGCTCCTCGCCATCACCTGCTTCACTGCTGCCGCGGTGACGGTTTCCCACGCCGCGGTCTCGACTCCCGACGGCTTCGAGGCCGAGACCGTCGCCAGCGGACTCGACCAGCCCGTCGCCGTCGACCAGCTCCCCGACGGACGTCTGCTGGTCGCCGAGCAGCGCACCGGGAACATCCGCTTGATCCTCGAGGACGGAAGCCTGGTCTCCTCGCCCGTCCTCACCGTGACGGGCCTGGAGTTGGTGAACAACGAAGCCGGGTTGCTGAGTCTGGCCATCGACCCGAGCTGGCCCGAGCGACCGTACATCTACTGCCACTACACGAACGACAGCCCGAGTGAGATGCGGCTCACACGGTACACCGCGACGGGTACGCTCTCCTCGGGATCGGCGGCCGACCTCCAGTTCGGAACCGCGGTGCACCTGCTCACGGGAATTCCCGATGTCGCCGGCAACCACAACGGGGGAACCCTGCTCTTCGGCCCGGACGGTCATCTGTTCTTCTCGATCGGAGACGACGAGACGCAGTGCGCCGTGCCCGACAACGACCGCTTCGAGGGCAAGGTCCTGCGGCTCGACGTGTCCGGACTCGGAGCCACCGGGCCCGTGGACCGCGCCGACCTCGTGGCCACGGGCAACCCCTTCGTCGGTCAGGGCGACATCGCCTCGCTCGTGTGGACCAAGGGTCTGCGCAACCCCTTCCGCATGACCCTCGATCCGGTCGACGGCACCCTGTTCATCGGCGATGTCGGGGAACTCTCGCGCGAAGAGATCAGCCGCGTGGACGGGCCAGGGCTGGATCTGGGCTGGCCGTTCCGCGAAGGCACGCTGTCGATCACGCCCGAGGACGGCTGCACCCCACCCACCGATCCCGATTATCTGGAACCGATCTGGGACTACCCCCGGGACCAGGGTGTCTCGGTGGTCGCCGCCTTCGTGTACCGCGCACCGGACGGCGCGTCGAATCCATGGCCCACCGAGTACGAAGGCGACGTCTTCTACACCGACTTCTTCAAGACCTACCTGCGCCGTCTGACCGGACAGGACCAGTCGTGGTCGATCGCACCTGCCGTCGCCGGGCAACCCACCACGACCGACTGGGCCCGCGGACTCAGCTACGGCGGGGACTTCACCATCACCTCGGACGGTTCCGTCGTCTTCGTGTCGACGCTCGGGGGGACCGTTCAACGGATCCGATACACCGAAGCCGCGGTCTCCGCGCCGCCCGCCCGGATCGAGGGTCTGGCGATCTCGGTCGGACCGAATCCCTTCAATCCCACGACACGCGTCACGGTACGAAGCGAACCGGACGAACGATTGGCCGTACGGGCCTACGACGGTCGCGGTCGTCGGGTGGCGACCTTGTTCGAGGGGATCGCGCGAGACGAGGTCACCCGACTCACGTGGAATCCGCAGGATCTGCCGAGCGGGATCTACCATCTGCGTGCGACGTCGCCGCGAGGCGAGGTGGCCCGCAAGGTCTCGCTCTTGAAATAGGCCGCGGTCGCCGTCGGCCCGGTCGGCGTCACCGCCCCACGCCCGTCACCAGATACATCGCGAAGCTCCCCAACCAGTGACCACCTTCGTAGTGCTCCCCGGTCACCGCGACCAGCCCGGCCTCGCGGTGCCGCCGGGCTGCTTCGTCGAGCGACGCGCGGCGCGGGTCGTCGTCCGGGAGTCCGGTCACGATCCCCTCGAGCATCCACGCGCGGCTCAGGTTCAGTCCGTCGAGATGCGCCAGCTTGCCGTCGGACCGATCGCTCACGATCGCCACCGGCAGCCAGGCCTCATCGACCCCGTCGGTCGGGATCCCCGGGAGAAATGCATCGAGCCACGCCGCGAAGGCCGGCGGGTCGAGCACGCGACGCATCAGGTCGGCCTCGGCCAGACACGGCGACAGGAAGTCCTGACCCGACGGCTCGTAGGCCAGGTTGCACGCGGTGTCGTCGGCATGGAAGGCGAGTGCCTTCGCGCGGACCAACGCACGGAGATCCTCGTCACCGGCCTGCAGGGCCCAATCGTGCACCAGTCCGAGCGCGAACGCGGTCTGGCTGTGCTCACCGGTGCGGATGGGATGGGTCAGCTTCGGCAACCAGTCGCGAAACCGTTGCGCCGCCTCCTGCTCGAGCGGCTCCAGGGTGCGCGCCCAGCGTTGCGCGTCGCCGTCGTCCCACGCGCGTAGTTCGTTCGCCAATTGCAGCAGCCACGCCAGACCGTAGGGACGCTCGAAGGTGGCGCGTCCTTCGCCGCGTAGATAGGCGACTTCGGCCTCGATGTTCGACGGGGACAGGCTCCGCTCCAGCGCCGCGCGGGCGGGTGCGGCGAACGCGGCGTCCGGGAATCGGTGCGCCGCACGCGCCAGCATCCAGTGTCCGTGCACCGAACTGTGCCAGTCGTAGCAGCCGTAGAAGGCGGGCGTGAGTTCGTGCGGCTCGCCCACGTCGTCGGGGCCGTTCATCACGTGGGCGATCTTGTTCGGGTACTCCTGGTGCACGCAGTCCAGGGCCAGCGCGACGAAACGCTCGACCGAGTCGGCGTCGAACGAAGGGGTTGCACTCATGGCCGGCACCGACGAGAGGACGAGGAGGCTCGTGACGAGGCGGAACACATCGGACCCACTTTCGCAACGGAAGTCGGAACGGGAACGGGCGGTCATCATCGACGGCTCCGGCCTGGATGACAACCACCGTGCCGGCTTGTGCGGACCGCATCTCGTCGATACACTCGCCCCCCGTCGATCCGTTCCCTTCTCCGGAGCCGCACGCACCATGGCTCGCGAGAGCACCCCCCACGCCGGTGTCGAGGCCGTCGCGCTCGGCGCGGGCAGCACCTCCGGCTTCGCCGGCCTGGCGCCGGAGATCCAGGACCAGATGTACCGCCGTCTCGGCGGCATGGGCCTGGTCTACGCCGGCGGGTGGGCGGCGAACTTCCTCTTCCACCGCGCCGTCCACCTGGGGAAGACGCTTCCCGTGTACCAATCCGTGATGGACGCGGTCACGGTGGCGTGCATCGTCGCCGGTCTCGCCGTGTGGTACCTCTGCCGCCGCCGCGTCGTGCCGGCCCGCGTCTTCCCCGACTTCGCCGTGGGTTTCCAGATCCTCGGTGGACTCGGCATCTTCTCCACGGTCTTCCTCTGGTTGGATCACGGAACGCGCTTCGTGCAGCGCGTGGCCGAAGCCATGGGCATCGACCCCGCCCAGGCCGGTGAGCTGGTCGTCGCGCCGATCGACGAGGTCGGCCTGCGGCTGCTCTACACCGACGGCGTGACCTGGGTCGGGGTGTGGTTGCTGGTCTTCCCGCTCATGGTGCCCATGCCCATGCTGCGCACCGTCGTGGCCACCCTCGCGACCGCGGCGACGGTCCCGGCCGTGCTGATCGCCGCCATGTGGATCCGGGGCGTTCCCGAGGCGATCGAACCCTGGGCCTGGCCCTACGTGATCGACGCCACGGTGCCCACCTTCATCTGCGCCGGCATCGCCATCTTCGGATCACGCGTCGTGTACTCGCTCGCGCGCGACCTGTCGAAGGCGCGACGCATGGGCAACTACCAGCTCGTCGAGAAGATCGGCACCGGGGGCATGGGCGAGGTGTGGCGGGCCGAACACCGCATGCTCGCCCGGCCCGCGGCGATCAAGCTGATCCGGCCCGAGACCCTGGGCGTCGATCACGGATCGTCGCAGGTCGCGCGCAGACGCTTCGAACGCGAGGTGCACCTGACGAGTCAGCTGCACGACCCCCACACGATCACCATCTTCGACTACGGCCAGACCCCGGACGGAACCCTCTACTACGTCATGGAACTGCTCGAGGGCATCAACCTCGACGCCTTCGTGCGGCGCTTCGGACCGGCCCGACCTGCCCGCGTGATCGCCTGGCTACGGCAGGCCTGCGCATCGCTCGAAGAGGCCCATGCGCTCGGCCTGATCCACCGCGACGTCAAACCTGCCAACCTCTACACCTGCCGCTACGGCCTGCGGACCGACTTCCTCAAGGTGCTCGACTTCGGTCTGGTGAAGCAACGAACCCCCGTGACCGGCGACGTCACCCGCATGACCGTCGAGCACCAGGCGATCGGTACGCCGGCCTACATGCCCCCCGAACTCGCGATGGGATCCGAGGCAGACCCTCGCAGCGACGTCTACGCACTGGGCTGTGTCGCCTACTGGTTGCTGACCGGGCAGACGGTGTTCGAGGGATCGGCCATGGAGCAGGCCGTGGCCCACGCGCGTGACGAACCGGTGCGGCCATCAGCGCGCTTCGAACTCGACGTGCCGGACGACCTGGAGTCGGTGATCGTCGAGTGTCTGGCGAAGGATCCCGACGGGCGGCCGGAGAGCGCACGCGATCTCGCACGGCGGCTGGCGGCGTGCACCGATGCCGGACGCTGGTCGGACGACGACGCCGCTGGATGGTGGGACACGCATCTGCCGGAGGTCGGGACGGTGCGGGTGGGCTGAGACGGCTCAGCGACCCGTTCGACGGGCCGCCTCCACGGCCAGGCCGGCCAGACGGCGCTCCAGCGCCGGAACGAACGAATCGGCTTCCACGTCCGTGTTGACCTGGAAGGCCACGGCCACCCCGTGGTCGCGGTGGAAGCGCACGCTCGTCACGGTTCCCGGGATCCATCCCGCATGCCCACAGGTCGGTCCGAACGCACCTCCTTCGCGGAAGGCGACGCCGAGTGCGTAGCCCGACGCAACCCCGGCCGAAGGCTCCGGAGCGGCGACGGACGGGCGGGTCGGCCCCTCGGTGAAGGCCCAGTGCGCCCAGACGGCCAGGTCACGGGCCGTGCTCGCGAAGCCGCCGCCGGCGCCTTCGATCGCGGGATCCCAGACCATCATCCCCCGCACGTCGAGTGTGCGCCGCGGGAGACCGAAGGGGTTGTCCGCCGCCACGTGACCGCAGGCCAGCCCCGGTAGATCGCGTCGGTCCGACGGTCGCGTCGACGTCAGGCCGAGAGGTTCGACGAAACGCTCCAGCACGAGATCGTCCAGGGAACGACCGGCGCCCGCTTCGATCACGAGTCCGGCCAGCAGGTAGCCGGTGTCGGAATACGCGAAGCCTTCACCGGGCGCGAAGAGCGGCTCCCGGTCGAGCACGAGCCCGATCCACCGCTCCGCCGAGAAGTCCGCCGACGGGTCGCCCCACTCGCGCGCGAAGATTTCCCGGAAGGCTTCGTCGTGCACGTGGTCGACCACGCCCGACGTGTGGTCGAGCAGATGGCGCAGCGTGATCGTCGCGTGGTTCGGCAGACGCTCGAACCACGGGCGATCGGCGAGCCATCGGGCGATCGGCTCGTCGAGGTCGACCACACCCTCGTCGGCGAGAGCGACCGCTGTGGCCGCGACGAGGGTCTTGCCCACGCTCGCGGCGAGCATCGGCGTGTCGGGACGCATCGCGATCCCGCGCTCGACGTCCGCGAAGCCACTCGCGGCCGTGTGCACCGATCCGTCGGGGAGCACGACGGCGGCCGTGATCCCCGGCAGGTCGTACTCGGCGCGCACTTCGTCGAGTGTTCGCGTCATTTCGTCGTCGATCATGGGGTTCGCGACCGCGCGCGGGGCCACGACCGCCACACCCACCGCGACCACGAGCAGCGCGGTGGCCGCGGGCACCCGGCGGGACCAACGGATGCGTCCCGCGTGCATCGACGGGCCGCAGGCGAGCACGATCGCCACCGCCGCCACGATCCAGGCCACCGTGAAGAACACCTCACCGCGCTCGGTGAGGGCGATCAGCTCTCCCGAAAGGTTCACCATGGCGTGCAGCACGACCATGATCAGGATGCTGCGCCGCGTGTTGATGTAGATCCACGACACGACCATGCTCAGCGCGACCACGCCCACGAAGAACAACAGCGCCTCGAGCGTGAAGAACCCCATCGAGGCGTGGTAGGTGCCCGGCACGAAGAACGCCGGCAGGTGCCACACCGACCACACCACGCCGAGGATCACACTGGCTCCCACCGCACCGTGGCGTTCCATGAGTCGATCCTGCGCGTAGCCACGCCAACCCATCTCCTCGAAGAACGGAACCAGACTGATGATCCACAGCGACAGGATCTGCGTCGCCGGGTCGGCGAGGAACGCACCCGCTGCTTCGCCCCAGGATGGTCCGGCGCCGCCGAGCAGCCCGTCGATCACACCCGACACGACCTGCAGGCCGAAGGGAATCGCGACGACGGCGACCACCCAGGGCCAGGTGAGGCGACGGACGTCGATCACGCGACGCCAGAAGTCGCGGCGTTGCTCGCGGGTCCGGGTTCGTTGCGTGAAGTAGATGCCGGCGACACCCGGGCCGATCATCGCGCCCAGCAACAGGGCTCCGGAAAGTGCCGGTCGGTCTGACAGGTCGAAGACGATCAGGACGCCGCAGAGCGCCCACGTCCACAAGAAGGTGACGGCGAAGAAGGTCCAGGGACTCGACAGGATCGAGGAGCGGGGGCTCGGTTCGTTCATGACCGTTCTCCTGGATCGCGATCCGACTGCGATCCGTCGTGGGGGTCGTCCTCGGCCGTCCTCGACAACCAGGCGAAGGAACCGGCCGGGGCGTTCAACAGGGTTTCGGCGAGGTCGGGAAACGCCAGCGATCGGCGCTTGATGGCGGTGCGATCCCAGGGGTAGACCCCGTCGTCGGTGAGGAACTGGACACCGGCGAGCAACAGCTCGGCGGCTTCGAGCGGGTGTTCGGTGCGGAAAACACCCTCGCTGCAGCCCTGGGCGATGAGTTCGCCGAAGGGTGGGGCCATCTTCTCGACGAGCACCGCCAGCAGGCGCGTGTGGAGACGGACGTTGTCTTCGGAGTGCAGGTGTTCGGTGTTCCGGGTCTCCTCGTCGGTCCGGTGACCAGGAGCGAAGAAGGCCTCGATCTTCACGATGGCGTCTCCGTCGATCTCTTCCACGATCCGGACGCGGCGCTGGACGTAGTCGTCGGCCAGTTGGTCGACGACCGCCTCCATCAACGCCCCCTTCGACGGGAAGTAGTGGTAGATGGTGCCCTTGGCGATCTCGAGCGCCTTCATGACGTCGGTCGTCGACGTACGCTCGTAGCCCTTGTCGAGGAACAACCGGGTGGCGGTCGCCACGATCTCCTGGCGACGGATCTCGGGCTTCTTCACGGTGCGGGTCTTCTTCGCTGCGTTCACGACGTCGTTCCTCGACGAAGGTGGTCTAGAAGCGGTAGTCGGCCTGCACGCTCGCCGCGATCTGGTCACGCGTGACGGTGTAGGGGCTGTCGCCCGCGTCGCCGAGCAGACGGGTGTGCGCGACCACGGCCGACACGCTCACGCGGTCGGTGGCCGCGAACCGGAGTTGGGCCGCGAGCCGGACGTCGCGCAGCCCGGCGCCGGCGTCGAAGGGACCGTGCAGGTCGTTGCTCTCCACCGCGGTGTACCACGCTCGCGCGAACTCCCCGTCCATGAATTCGAGCTGCGCCAGCGTCGCCACCTCGAAGCGCTGCCCGACGGGCATCGAGATCATGTGCAGCAACGAGAAGAGCGCGCCGTGGCGGAGCTCGTCGTCGCCGTCGATCGCGACCTCGGTCGGGTGGTAGGCGACCGTTCCGCCCACGATCCCGATCGGCGTGAGCGTCCCGAGCGTGACCGTGGTGTTCACCGCGTTCGACAGACTTGGCGAACCCGCGAGCAGTCGACGCGTCTCGTCGCCGTGCTCGATCTCGAAGCCGGCGACCGAGTAGACGTCGCTGTGGCGCTCGTCGCCCTGGTTCACGTTCAGGCCGACCAACAATCCGCGGTCGGGGTCGAACCAGGTGACGTCGACGCCCTGCAGCAGCGACGCCGACCACGACCAGGCGCCCCGGCTCGACGAGGCCCGGAAGTCCAGGGTCGGGGCCACATAGGAGCGGTCCGAACCGGGGTAGACGGGCTCGGTGACGGCGGCGACGCCGAGGGACAGATCCCAGCCCTGCGCGAGCGCGGGCCGGGGGAAGAACAGGACGAAGACCAGAAGGGCAGCGATCCGAGCACCGCGTCGGGCTCTGGCGGGGGGCGATCCGGTCATCGTGGGGACTCCTCTGTGGGAAGGAAGTGATCCGGAACGGTCCGCAAGTTAGTTATTGACCGACCGTCGGTCAATAATCACTGCGCATCATTCCGAAGATCGCCCGAACGCCTCTCACACCAGCCCCACGACCATCGCCACCGATGCCACGACCGCTGCCGCCGTCCGGACGTGGTTCCAGACGACCCACCGCCGGAAGTAGGTCTTCCACTCGGTCTCGGCGGCCGGACCACCGGCATCGATCGCCGCCAGCCGCTCGTTCATGGGCACGTTGAAGATCCCGGTGACGAGGATCGTTCCGACCAGGTAGAGTGCCGCGCCCACCACCAGCGGAACCGCACCGGCGATTTCGTCGATCACGACGGCGGCCACGACCAGGCCGATGCAGAGCACCCCCGTTCCCAGGAAGACTCCCAGGAACGAGGGGTGCAGCACCGTGCGATTGATCGACTGCATGGCCTCGACCGCGGGCGCGGCGCCCAGCTCGTCGAGACCACGCATGACGAAGCTCGAGAAGGCATAGAACACCCCGGCGATCAGCCCGCAGCCGACCGCCGTCACGATCGACACGACACCCACGACGTCGGACCCGCTCATCGTGCCACCTCCGTCGACCACACGCCCGTCGACACCGTGCGTGCAACGTACTCCCGGAAGTCACGGGCAGGACGACCGAGGGCTTCCTCGACACCGTTCGTGAGCGAGGCGTTGCGGCCATCGAGAACCTCGCGGAACAGGAAGTCGAGCAGGCCCGCCGCGTTCTCGGGCACCCCGGCCCGGCCGAGTCCCTCGAGGAAGTCCTCGTGCGGGATCCGCAAGAATCGCACGTCGCGGCCCGTGGCATCGGCGATCTCGCCCACCGCTTCGGCGAAGGTCATCAGCCGCGGCCCGGTGACCTCCACCACCCGGTCGACGAGGTCGTCGGTCGTCAGCGCGGCTACCGCGACGTCGGCGATGTCGTCGGCGTCGACGAAGGGTTCGCGGACGTCGTCCACGGGAAGAGCGACCGTGCCGTCGACGATCGCGTCGAGCAGGAAGGCTTCGCTGAAGTTCTGCGCGAACCAGCTCGCGCGGACCACGGTCCAGGTCGCACCCGACGCGGCGACGATCCGCTCGCAGCGCTGGGCCTCGGCCTCGCCACGCCCCGACAACAGGACCAGCCGTTCCACGCCGGCTTCGGTCGCCAACCGCGAGAACCGCTCGATCGCCGCCGGCGCGCCCGGCACCGCCAGGTCGGGGTGGAAGGTCACGTACGCGGAGCGCACGCCGTCGAGGGCCGGCGCCCAGGTCTGCGGATCGTCCCAGTCGAAGGGGATCGGTGCGCGGCGCGAGCCGTGGCGCACGGGGAGCCCCCGCGACGCGAGGCGCTCGACGACGCGGCGGCCGGTCTTGCCGGTGCTGCCCACGACGAGGACGGGGCGCTGCTCGTAAGGGGAAGTCGGTTCGGACGAACGGGACTGCATGGGATCCACCTTTCGGCAAGGATTCAGGGGGCTCAATTGCTGTTCGTCCAAGCTACCGGGACAGGAACGGACTATCCATGCCACTGAGTCCAATATCGATGCTCGATCGTCCATTCTCCATTGCGCGATCCGGTCCGATGCCCGAGCATGGCCGGCATGGACACACCGCTGCTCCCCGACCCGCCCACCGAGGACTTCTGGGCCTCGAGCGACCCGCTGGGCGAAGTCCTCCACATGCTGCGGATGGGCGGAACCTTCTATGCCCTGTCCGAGCTGACCGCGCCGTGGGGCATGGAGATGCCGCCGCTGCCGAACACCCTGATGTTCCACGTGGTCACCGAGGGCCGCTGCTGGCTCGAGATGGACGAAGCACCGGCGCGCATGCTGCAGCCGGGCACACTCGCGCTGGTCCCGCACGGACGCGGCCACCGACTGGTGAGCGAGGCCGGAGGACCAGCGGACGATCTGTTCGCGATCCCCCGCGTGGAGCTGAGCGATCGCTACGAACTGATCCGCCACGGCGGCGGCGGCGCCCCCACCACCCTCGTGTGCGGGGCCGTGCACTTCGACGATCCCGCGGCTCGGCAGCTCATGGACCTGCTGCCACCGATGGTGTGCGTCGACGGCTGGAGCAGCGCCCAGGTCGAATGGCTGCACGGCACGCTCCGCTTCATGGCCACCGAGGCGAAGGAACTGCGACCCGGCGGCGAGACGGTGATCACGCGCCTGGCCGACGTGCTGGTGATCCAGGCCCTGCGCACGTGGATGGCGACCGACGACTCCACCGACGCCGGTTGGATCCGCGCGCTGCGCGATCCCCGCATCGGGCGGGCGATCGCACTGGTGCACCGAGATCCGGCGGAACCGTGGTCGGTCGAGTCCCTCGCCGCGGCGGTGGGCATGTCACGATCGGGATTCGCGGCGCGCTTCCGCGAACTCGCCGGTGAGACGCCCATGCAGTACGTCACGCGCTGGCGGATGATGGCCGCCGTCGACTGGCTGCGCGAACCGTCGAGTTCGATCGTCGACGTGGCCGAGCGCGCGGGCTACCGCTCCGAAGCCGCGTTCAGTCGAGCGTTCAAGAGGGCGATGGGCATCGCGCCCGGCGCGATTCGGAGAGGCGCCGCGCCTCCACCGCCGTGAACGACTCAGTCCCCGCCACGCGAGAAGTGCCGGTACAGCATCCAGGTCGCCACGAACGACACCATGAACAGCGCTGCCGGCACCACCCAACTCCACACGAAGCCCTGCAACACGGGCTCGGCCGCCAGGGGCTGCAACTCGTTCATCGGTCGTCGCCCTTCCGGCCGCGGTCGCGGGGTCCGCGCCGGCGGTAGCTCCACCAGGCCAGCAGGAGTCCCGCGAAAGACGCCAGGTACGCGATGGTCATGCCGATCACCATGGCGAGTCCACGATCCACGCTCAGACCTCCTCGGCCGCGGTCGCCGACCAGCGGTTGCGTTGCTCGAGCTCGCGCAGGTAGGCGGCCTGCTGTTCCTCGTACTCGACCGACACCGCGGTGAGCTTCGGATCGATCACCCATTTGATCAGCAGCCCACCGGCGACCGACAGCACGAGCGCGACCAGGCCTTCCACGCGCAACAACAGGGTTCCGGTCACGCCGAGCATCAGCAGCGCCATCACCACCGGCGACAGGACGATCGCGATCCAGTCCTCGCGGGTCCAGTCCTGGGCCTCGGCGGCGGTCCACTGCCGGCGGATCAGCGGGCGCTGTCCTTCGGAGCGTGCGCGGGTCGGCTCGTCCTCGATCAGCCCGCGGTGCACGGCCTCGCGGTGCACCGGGCCCCAGAATCCGAGCGGCCGGGTCATCACGTAGTAGCGCACGAGGTGGTCCATGCTCTCGGCCGGCGTGAGCAGGGTGACGGGCAGGAACACGGCCGCACCGAGCGCGAGCAGCAGCCAGAACTGCTGGTAGTCCTCCAGCATCGGGATCACGCCGAACTCGGGCAGCACCCACACCACGAGCCAGCTCACGCCCAGGTTCGCGATCCAACCGCCCAGGTAGCCCCACGCATTGAAGCGCCACCAGATCACCTGCAGCACGTTCGGCAGCCACACGCCGGCCATCATCAGCCACAACGCGAAGATCAGCCAGCTGGTGATGTCCTCCATCATCAACCCGTAGAAGAACGATCCCACCAGCAGCACGAAGGTCGACGCCCGGCCCACCCACACCAGCTGACGCTCGCCGGCGTCGGGCCGCAGGTAGCGCTGGAACAGATCGCGCGTGAAGTACAGAGCACCGAGGTTCAGGTGCGACGAGATCGTCGACAGGTGGATGGCGAGGATCGCCCCGAAGAACACCCCGGCCAGGCCGGCCGGCAGCAGCTCGAAGCCCAGACGGAACCAGCCGAGTTCGTACGAAGAGGTCTCGGTGATCGCCGGCGCCAGCGTGAAGAAGGCCAGGATGCCCGCGGCCCAGAAGCCGTTGCGGATCAGCGTGATCGCGCCGCCGGCCCACAGGCCCCAGGTGGCGTCGCGCACCGTCTTCGCGCTCTGGATCCGCTGCGCTTCGACGTACCAGTCGATGCTCGTGCCCATGCCGAAACCGCCGAGCACGGCGATGACGAGCATGGTCACGAACCACAGCGCCGGAAACTCGCCGCTGGTCCAGCCGGTGAAGGCGAACGCGTCCAGTCGCCAGGTCTCGCCCAGCTCGACCACGCGCTCGGTCACGCCGGTCGGCCCACCGGCCGCGGCCACGCCCACCAGCGACACCAGCACGATCGCGAACACCGCCACGATGCCCTGCAGGAAATCGCCCATGACCACGCCCCAGTAGCCGGCGGCGAGCGTGTAGATCGCGCAGATCACGCTGGGGACGACCAGGCCCACCCACACCGGCCAGTCGAAGGCCAGGTTGCACACCTTGCCCATGGCGATGCCCACCCACCCGAGGATGAACATGTTCATGAACACCTGCCATCCGGCCATCCAGCCGCGCAGCATCTCCGCGCCCAGGCCCTCGAAGCGCAGCGTCTGCCATTCGGCCTGCGTGTAGGCCAGGGAACGACGGAAGATCCGCGCGCTGACGAAGGCGCCGATCGCCGTCCACGCGGTGAAGAAGGTGAACCACAGTCCACGCAGACCGTGGCTGTAGATCACACCGGTGATCCACATGGGCGTGTCGGTGGCGGTGTGCGTACTGAACACGCTCGAGGCGGGCAGCCACCAGGGCAGACCACGGCCGGCCAGGAAGAAGTCGCTCTCCGAGCGCCGGGCCAGGCGGTAGAAGAAGGAGGCTCCGCCGACCATCAGCAGGAGGAAGGCCACGGCCCAGAAGACATCGGCGAGCGTGAAGTCGGCCAAGTAGGCGTCCCGCGCAGGAGGAATGCAGCGGAGGCCAGTCTACGGCGTGTGCGGAGAGGGCTCAACGACGGACCCTTCTGTCGCACGCACCGATCCGTTATGCTGCCCCGTCGACTTCCCTCTTCCGACGGAGCTCTCCATGACCCGCCTTGTCGCCCTCCTGCTCGCGCTCGCCGTGATCGCCCCCACTGCCGACGGAGCCGATCGCATCACCGGCGAGACCTTCGCCACGCGGTCCGAGGTCATGGCCCTGAACGCCATGGCCGCCACCAGTCAGCCGCTGGCGACGCAGGCGGCGCTCGAGGTCATGCGCGCGGGCGGCAACGCCATCGACGCCGCGATCGCGGCCAACGCGGTGCTCGGCCTGGTCGAGCCCACCGGTAACGGGATCGGCGGCGATCTCTTCGCGATCGTCTACCACGCCGAGAGCGACGCCCTGTTCGGCCTGAACGCCAGCGGGCGCTCGCCGCAATCGCTGACGCTCGAGTGGTTCGAGGAGAACGGGCACGACTCGATCCCGCCCTACGGCCCGCTGCCCGTGACCGTGCCCGGCACCGTCGACGGCTGGTTCGAACTGCACGACCGTTTCGGCCTGCTGTCCATGGAACAGGTCCTCGCCCCGGCCATCCGCTACGCCCGCGAGGGATTCCCGGTGAGCGAACTGGTGGCCCACTACTGGAACCGCAGCGTGCCGATCCTGTCGGAGTACCCGGGCTTCACCGAGCAGATGACGATCGACGGGCGCGCGCCGCGCGAGGGCGAGATCTGGCGCAACCCCAACCTGGCGAACACGCTCGAGAAGATCGCGATCGAGGGACGCGACGTCTTCTACCGCGGCGAGATCGCCCGCACGATCGCCGACTTCATGCAGGAGAACGGCGGCTTCCTGTCGTACCAGGACTTCGCGAACCATCGCAGCGAGTGGGTCGAGCCCGTCGGCACCGACTACCGCGGCGTCACACTGTGGGAGCTGCCGCCGAACACGCAGGGCATCGCCGCCAACCAGATCCTCGAGATCCTCGAGGGCTACGACCTCGCGAGCCACGGCTTCGGCAGCTACGAACACGTCCACCTGTTCACCGAGGCCAAGAAGCTGGTGTTCGAGGACCGCGCGAAGTACTACGCCGATCCCGACTTCTGCGAGGCTCCGATCGAGGCGCTGGTGAGCGAGGAGTACGCGGCCGAGCGGCGCGCGCTGATCGACATGGACCGCCGCGCACGGAGCTACGACGCCGGCGACCCGAAGCTCGAGGACGGCGACACCGTGTACCTGGCCACCGCCGACGGCGACGGCAACATGGTCAGCCTGATCCAGTCCAACTACCGCGGCATGGGCAGCGGCATGACCCCGCCGGGCCTGGGCTTCGTCCTGCAGGACCGCGGCGAGCTGTTCACGCTCGAAGAGGGCCACTGCAACGTGTACGAGCCCGGCAAGCGTCCCTTCCACACCATCATCCCCGCTTTCGTCACCCGCGACGACGAACCGTGGATCGCCTTCGGCGTGATGGGTGGCGCCATGCAGCCCCAGGGCCACGCGCAGATCGTCATGAACCTGGTCGACTTCGGCATGAACCTGCAGGAGGCCGGCGACGCCCCGCGCATCCGCCATCGCGGCAGCAGCCAGCCCACCGGCGAGACCATGACCGACGGCGGCACGCTGAACCTCGAGACCGGCTTCGACTACGCCGCGATCCGCGCCCTGCTCGCCGCCGGCCACGACGTGCAGTTCGCGCTGGGGCCCTACGGTGGGTACCAGGCCGTGATGCGCGACCCCGAAACGGGAGTGCTGATCGGCGCGTCGGAGTCGCGGAAGGACGGACAGGCGGCGGGGTTCTAGGCTTCGGCGACGACCGACGGCCCACGGGGAACCCTTGACGAGCGCGATCCCGGGACAGGATCATCCAGGGGCTGCCACGGAACCCCTCACGCTCGGAGGTCCCTCTTGTCGCTCCGTCGACCGCCGGTGTTCCTCCTCCTCCCGCTGGCACTCTGCCTCGCGCACTCCGCGGCCCGTGCCGAGGCCTGGACCCTGTCGATCCCCTCGCTCGACGGCACCTACGAATCGTGGTCCGAGACGACCGACGGACCCGTCGAGCACGTGATCGAAGTCCCCGTCGACGTCCCGGCGAACGTGACCGTCATCCGCGGGGCGACACTGGCCGCGACGCTGCAGCGCAATGACGGGATCGTCCGCTGTTGCTTCGGTGAACCCGAACCGTGCTCCCGGAGCCCGGAAACACCCCGGGTCACCTTCGCGATCGACACGCCCGAGGGCTGCGGCGATCGGTTCTTCTACGCCGAGAACATGTTCCTCGTCGAGGGCGAGCCCGTCGGCGAGTGGTGGTTCGGTTCGTTCCAACCGAGCGGAACCTCCGACTGCGGCGAGGGCTTCGACTACCTGCGAGAAGATCCGGTCCTCACGCTGCGGATCCGTGTCGGAGCCAATCCCTTCATCCTCGCCTGCGGCTGGTACGAACCGGCCTCGGTCGACCTGACCGGGCTGACGATCAGCTTCGACGTCGATCGCGTGGTGGACGGCGACGCGAGCAGTTGGGGTGCGGTGAAGGCGTTGATGGGTGGGTGACGCCGGTTCGTCGTCCGCCAGGACCGCTCGCACCTCTGCACCCACGACGACCACAACGGCGGCCGGACCGATCCGGCCGCCGCCGCCGCGCACACGCCTCACAGAGCCGTTCGGGTTCTCTCGGCGGTCATCGGCGCGGGTCGTAGGACGACTTCACGCGTCCCCAGGTCACCGTGGCGTCACGGACGACGATCGTCTCGTTCATCACCGCCCGGACGATCTCGAGCACGTACGGTGGGGCCTCGGGTCCGTCGACCTCGGGGCGCCGGACCTCGAATTCGAGCAGATAGCGCGGGTCGACGATCTCGGTCACCCCGGCGATCGCCGTCCGCAATTCGCCGTCCTCGACACGGACGATCGGATCACCCCACTGTGGGCGAACGTCCTGACCCGAACGCACGGAGCCGTCGACGATCTCGAGGTTCTCGAACCGGATCGTGAGGGCGATCCCGAAGACCTCCACGTCGCCGTCGGATCCGAAGTAGTCGACGACCACCCGGCGCGTCTCGCCGGGGGCAATCGTCGAGTCGGGCATGTCGGTGACGAGATCAATGGGTAGATCCTGTGCCGCTCCGTGGCCCGGCACCGCGCACACGATGGACAAGAGCACCAGAATCGGAACAAGGGCGCGCACGATCGTTCCTTTCGCAGGAGGGTTCGGGGTGGGGCGGACGACCGGCACATCGCGGCCGCCCGCCACGTGACGTTCAGGGTTCGAGGAGAACGATCTTGCGAACGAGACCCGATCCGCCGTCGGCCTGGAGCCGCACGAAGTACACGCCGCGTGCGAGGCGACGGTCGTCGGAGTCGGTGGCGTTCCAGGTCGTGGTTCCGACGGTCGTGTCGAGCCGCATCTCGTCGACGAGGCGACCGCGCACGTCGAACATCTGCAGACGACCGGCCGCGGACCGGGGAAGACTCCACCGGATCCGGACTCCTGGTCCGTCCTCGGTCGGGGCCACCTCCAATCCGATGCCCCGTGGCGTCGAGAGCGACCCGGTTCCGTCGCTCGGCATCATCGTGGCGACGGTGTCGTCGGTCTCCACGGAGGTCGATCGCGGATTCCAGGGCTCGGTCGCGGCCACGACCAGGAGATCCTCTCCCGCGCGTCTTGCCCGGACCCCGGCGGTGGCCACGCGGACACGCTCTCCGTCGACGCGCATCGCGCTGGACCACGATCCGCGGGTGTGTACGGACGCGTCACGAGGGACACCGTCGACGGTGACCAGGGCCGCATGGAACGGGTCGCCGCCTTCGACGACCAGGGCCCAGCGCCGGCCCTCGTGGTCGAGGCACCGCCACCGCAGCGTGCGAGGCACCGACTCCCGAGCCATCACGGACGGTGTCGAGTCGGCGGTCCAGGATGCATTCACGTCCCCCACCCGCACCGCGTGGTGCTCCGACACCGACTCGGCCCCTCCGACCTCGAAGGGGGAGCACGTGAAACGCCAGGCACCGGCGGGGAAGGCATCGATGAGACCGACCACGCGCTGGAGGATCAGCGAGGCGTCGAAGGCGGTCACCGTGCCGTCGCCCGAAGTGTCGGCGGCCCACACGTCGGGATGCACCGGCTCGTCGTCGCACGTCGTGTCGAGGGCCGCGTCGGGATCGGGGATCGGCACGAGACCCACCGTCGACTGCAACACGAGTGATGCGTCGAGGGGAGACACGCCGAACGGGCCGTCGGCGGCGCGGACGAGTTCGAACTCGAGGATCTCGTCGTCACCGACGCAGACCGAGTAGGCCCCTTCCGCATCGGTGGTCGTGACCTCGGTTCCGTCGTCGATCCGCCGCACGTCCACGCCGGCGACCGGTTCCGTCGCCTTCCACGTCCGCACCACCGCATCGACACACCGGGTGTCGACGCAGATCTGCCCGTCGATGGTCTCGGCCACCGGCGGATCGCCCTCGTTCAACGTCGCCGCCAGGAACGTCAGGGGCTGGCAGCCACCCGGTCCACCGAGCCCCATCCGGAGACGCAGGACGACCAGAACACCGTTCGTGGCGATGGGCGAGGCGCCCGCTCCGGAGACGAACAGACGACCGTCGTCGGTCAACGCCGCCGCAGGCGGGCCCCACTCGGCGTCGGCGGCCACGGTCGATGCGTGGGAGCCCACGACACCGGTGACGGGCGCCCCACCGAGATCGAGCTCCAGGGAGTAGGAGACCACGAAGGAACTCCGCAGCCCCCGCAGTTCGACCGGCACCTCGACCTCGACGCCGGGGCGGGTCTGCACGCGGGGCACGGCCAGGGAGATGGCTTCGTCCTCGTCGGGCAACGTGCAAAGCGTGAAGGCTCCGTCGGGCGGCAGACGCAGGGTCGCCCCCTGGACGGTGTCGGCGACGAAGACCGCCTCGTACACGGTGTCGAAGCCCAGGCGACCGGCGGGAACGGTCCCGCGGAAACGGGTCGCGTCGGGATCGGCCACCAGGTCCACGACGAGCGTGTCGTCCCCGGGGTCGACTTCGGTCAATTCGAGCCGTGCGGCCACCACCTCGTCCTCGCCGGGGGACACCCCCACTCCGACGGTGATCGGCCGCGACGGATCACGGCAGCCCTCGAAGGCGCCGGCGAGGTCGGCGGGAAGGAACAGCCCGGCCACGGCGTAGGCGAAGGTGTCGCACCGCGGTGGCGCGGAGGCAGGCACACAGATCTCCACGGTGCGATCCGACTCCCCGCCGGATCCCGAGGGCGACGTGAAGCGGACCGTGGTCCGGCAGGTCTGGATGGCACCATCGCCCAGGAAACCCTGGAGGTCGTCGCCGGTGGCGTCGTCGCACACGACGGCGCGTCCGCCGAGACCATCGACGGTGTCCCGGAGCCAACCGCGGTTCTCGTCGCGCTCGGAGAGGACGTCGAGGCGCGCGTCGCACGACGTGCCCAGTGCCACCAGTTCCTGGACGTCGTCGGTGAGGGTGTCGTCGGCGAAGCCGTCGGGGCCGACCGGACAGACGTCGCTGTCGAGTTCGATGCCGTCGGTCAGGGCGATCACCTGGCCGCCCCCGGCGTCGCACACCGTCTGCAGACCGAGGTACAGGCCGTCGACCAGCGCCGCACCGCCATCGGCGACGAGACCGTCGAGAGCCGTCCGTACGGCGTCGTGGTCCGTGGTCGGGGTCACGTCGACGGTGGCACAGCTCCGCACGGTGACCAACCCGACCTCGTCGCCGGGACCGAGGAAGTCGAGGATCTCGTGTGCTCTCTCGCGCGAACACTCGAGGCTGCCACCCGCCGCTCGCAGCCCCGCCGAGACGACGAGCACCACGCGTCGGAGGCCGCTGGGACCGACGTCGGTCTCCACCTCGAGATCCAGCACGGGCACACCGTTCTCCGTGACGTCGATGCCGTCGGACGTCAGGTCGCAGACCGGCTGTCCGTCGGCGTCGGTGACGTCGATGGTGGCTTCGACCACCGGGAAGTCGCCGGTGTCGAAGGAACGGACGACGACGGCCGCCCGCGGATCCGTCGCCGACAACAGAAGAAGGGAAGAGAAGACCAGCAGGGCGAGGGCGGCGCGGTGGAACGCGGTGACGCGCACGGGCGTCGTCGTCACCTCGGTGAGGCTCCCTCCGCGCGGAAGACCGCAGTTCACGATTCCTCCTGATCGCACGGGGCGCGGTTCGGCCGGGGCCGGCACGAGGGAACCGGGGGGCGGACCGCGGCCCGCCCCCCGGTCGGACGAAGGGAGCTACTTGCTCAGCACCATCTTGTGCGAAGCCGTCCATTCGCCGGCGCTCACCCGAGCGAAGTACACACCACTGGCGACCGTACCGCCGCGATCGTCGGTTCCGTCCCACTCGAGCGAGACTTCGCCGTGCATCGTCCGGTCCATCGCCAGGGTCCGCACGACCCGACCGAAGGCGTCGTAGACCTGGACGGTCGTCCGGCGCTCCTCGGGCAGGTAGAACGAGATCGAGGTCTTGGGATTGAAGGGATTCGGCTGGTTGCCGTGCATCACCAGACTGGTGCGACGGGGCACCGTGCTGGACGTCACGTCACGGTTCTCCATGACCACGGTCACCGCACCGTCGTTGAGTTCGGCGTCGAGCATCGAGACGTCGCCGTTCCGGTCGAACACGAGTTCGACCAGCGCTCCGCTCGCGTCGAAGGCCTCCCCCGTGGCGAAGGCCACGGTCAGCTCGTCGCCCTCCACATGACCCGCGGTGACGACGCCGTTGCCGCGGGGCGACCGCACGCCGTCGAAGCGGACCGACGGATCCACTGCGAAGGTGATCGCACCGGCGGCGATCGAGGCGTTGCCCTCGGCGAGAATCGGAACGATCACCGCGTCTCCGTCCTCACGCACCTCGCCCAGGCGGAGCGTCGCCACGGTGGGTTCGTTGCTGCGGTAGAGCGGATCGACGTCCGACGGATCCGAGGTGGCGTCCTCGTCACCCCAGCTTCCGTTCACGTCCCCGAGGAGCAGCCCGACGAAGTCCGGACCCTCGACCTCGTCGCCCAGATCTCCACTCGAAGCGGGGCACGTGCCGAGATCCACCTCGCAGGTCTCCCGGTTGTAGAAGAACCACAGGTCCTCCTCGTCGGCGGGGAAGCGCTGGATCTCACCCACGTACCAACGCAGGATCAGCGAGGCGTCGTAGGCCGAGATCGAGCCGTCGCCCGAGACGTCGGCGGCGACCTCCGGCGGGTTCACCTCGCAGTCGTCACGCAGGAATTCGGCGTTGGGATTGTCGGGGTTCCACACGCCGGCCGCCCGCGATCCGATCACGTACTGAAGGACGAGCGAGGCGTCCATGGTGGTGATCCGCTCGCGCTCCTGCGGGTTCTGGTCGTAGAAGCGGGTCGGCGTCACCGTGTTCTGGTCGGTGCAGGTCAAGAGGCAGTTGAGCGTGAACAGACCCTCTTCGTCGGTGAAGGCCGTGCTGCGCGACGGCAGCTCCTCGCAATCACCGAGGAACCGGGTCTTGACCTCCTGCATGGGCCGGCGCTGCCACCTTCCTGGCAGCGGAATCCAGTTCTGGTTCCAGAACTCGATCTCGCCCAGACAGGCGTAGTGATCGAGCACCACCTGCCCGTTGCCCATGCACACCACGTTGTCCTGATCGGGTTCGTTGAACAGGACGTCGAGGATCACCAGGTCGCACACGTCACAGCCCTGGGCGGTCGGGCTGACGTCGAAGACCAGGTTGAAGAGAGTGCCCTGCGTTCCGCCCGGCAGGGGCTGGTCGCCGGCCGAGACGATACGGATCACGCCGTCGTCCTCCGACCAGACGGGGGGACGCCACGCGAGCGACGCGGGCAGCGTGTTCGCGTCGGTGACGTCGACGAGTTCCAGGGTTCCACGGGTGTCGTAGGGGCAGTACTCGATCTCGATCTGATAGCTGAAGATCGGATGCAGACCCTGGTCGACGTCGGAGACGAAGACGGGGACGGTGACGCGTTCACCGGGATCGACCGTGATCTCGTCGTCGATCGACACGTCGATGCATCCGGCACGCGCGGGCGTCGTCGTGAACGCCAGGAGCGCAACCAGCGCGAGGAAGAGAGCGGGAGCGCCGTACGACCGATTTCTCAGCGCACACATGGGGGGATCCTCTCCTTCGATGAAGGGGTCGTTACGTCGTCGTGAGCCAGCAACCCGAACGTGGGAATCGGCTGTGAGGGTGTCGTGCGGAGCACGACCGTCTGCCTCTTGCTGGGGCAACCGTCGTACCAGCGATGACGTCGACGACGACATTCACCCAAGTGACGAAGCTTCGGTGAGATAGACCACCACTGCGACCTGCCGTGCGTGCGACGTGAAGCCCGAATCCCAACGACCATGTTTCGTTCGCATAACATGCGTGTGATCCTTCGACGCCGAGCGACACTCACGCTTCTTCGACACGACCCGATTCGTAACGGCCCTTCAGTCCGAGTTCGTTCACCATGCGATGAAGACTCGACGGAAGGATGCCCGCGGCGCGCGCCGTCTTGGCGATGCTTCCCCCCGAGGCGTGCAGCCGGTGCGTCCAGTACGCCACCTTGAACCGGCGCAAGGCCTCGCGTTGGGCCACGGGGTAGGACATGGAGAGCAGGTCGCGCGAGAGTGGAGACCTCTGACCACCCACCTCTTCGGGTCCCTGGGGTGGCAGGTGCTCCACGCGCAGCACACGATCGTCGATCGCCAGCGCGAGGCTGTGGATGATCACGTTCTCCAGCTGGCGGACGTTCCCCGGCCAGGGGCGTGTGGCCAGGACCTCGAAGACCTCGTCGTCGACGGTGAGGTCCGGATCACAGCCCACGGAGGGCGCGTGCTTGCGAATGAAGTGCCTCACCAGCAGGGGAATGTCCTCCGCGCGTTCGCCGAGCGGTGGGACCGTGACCTCCAGGACCTTCAACCGGAAGTAGAGGTCCTGCCGGAAGAACCCTGCCTGGACCTTGTCCCAGAGGTTCTCGTTGCTGGCCGCGATGATCCGGGCGTCGGTCCGGAAGACCTTGGTCGAACCGAGCGGAGCGAACTCGCGTTCCTGCAGCACGCGCAGGAACATGCCCTGGAACTCGAGCGTGATGCTCGACACCTCGTCGAGGAACACCGTGCCCCCACGCCCCTCTTCGAAGGCACCGGCGCGACGTTCGCGGGCATCGGTGAATGCACCCCGCTCGTGTCCGAACAGCCGACTGCCCGCCAGCTCACGGGGCACGTAGCTCAGATCGACCGGCACGAAGGCTCCGCGCCGCGTCTTCGGATTCAGCTCGTGGATCTCACGTGCGACCAGCTCCTTACCCGACCCCGAGGGACCGGTGATGAGTATGGTCACACCGGGCTCGGTCCGCGCGATCACCTGCAGCCGATCACGGAGCTTTCGGATGGACGGACTCTCTCCGACCAGCGGGCATGGCATGGCACGTCCTCCGCCCGGTGCGTGCGCTGCACCAGGACCATGACGGTAGGACAGGGAGCCTCGACTGTGCGGATCGTCTGGACGATCGGAACCCGAGCGACCCGGTAGGAAGGGTGTCGGTCCCGTGCCCCGGCGGCGCGAAGCGAGCGACGATCTCGGTGACCGGGAAATCCTACCCTGCCACTTCGCGACCCGGATCGTCCATGATCCGCTTCGATCATTCTGCGCGGTGGTCGCCCCGCAGCCTCGCCGCCTGCAGCGACGACTCCGACGATTCCGGATCGCCTCTTCCCTCCTGGGTGAACTCCCCCGGTCAGGATCGGGGCGGGCTCGCGTGCGTTCGTGTCCGCATCGAACACACTGGGGACCGTTGATTCACGCTCCGAGAGCACGCCCCCATCCACGATTCCGAGGGAGGAATCCACCATGCTGCGTGGAATCGCCGCGACCACCCTGATCACCCTCCTCGCACTGGGTTCGGTGGCCGGCGCCGCCGAGCGCCGGGGCGAGGTCGCCCTGGGCTTCTCGAGCGCCGACGCACCGGTCGGCGTCCGGTACTTCACCACCGATCGCTTCGCCGTCGACGTCGGCCTTGGCTTCGAGGCGAGTGACGTCGTGGTCGACGGCACCGGCGACACGGACACCGCGACGGACTTCTTCGTCGAGGGCGGTGCCACCTACATCCTCTACGACTACGTCGACAGCTACTTCTACGTGCGCCCGGCCATCGCCTTCGCGAGCTACGACGACCTGTCGCCCACCGGACTCGACAACCGCATCCGTGGCGAGTTGAACCTGGGCGCCGAGGTCCGCCTGGCCGATCACTTCGGCCTGACCTTCGAGCACGGGATCGCCGTCCAGTCGGATTCGCCCCAGGGCGACGGCGACGACCTGACCACCATCGAGACCCTCGGTCAGAATGCCACCCGGGCCGGGGTGTGGTTCACCTTCTAGACATGGGGCGTGCCGTGCGCCCGTGGTTCCCGGCCCGGGCGCACGGCGGCTCGATCGAGCACCGAGCTCACTCCACCGATCGCGGCCCCACCACGTAGAACAGCACCGAGAACACGTGGCATGCACTGCCGGCCAACACGAACAGGTGCCACACCGCGTGGTGGTACTTCAGGGAATGCCACTGATAGAAGATCACGCCGAGTGTGTAGAAAGCCCCACCGGCGCCGAGCAGGACGAGGCCGCCGGTCGGCAGGGAGCCCAGCAGGGGTTCGATCGCGACGACGATCATCCAGCCCATGATCAGGTACAGTGCGAGCTGGACCTTTCGACCGCGCCCCTGGAACACCGCCTCGAGCACGATCCCCACCGCGGCGACCCCCCAGACCACCCCGAAGATCGACCAGCCCCAGCCAGTGGGCATCTTGACCAACATGTAGGGCGTGTACGTCCCCGCGATCAGCAGGAAAATCGCCGAGTGGTCGAGCACCTCGAACACGCGTTTGGCCCGGCCCCGGGGAAGCGCGTGGTAGAGGGTGGACACACCGTAGAGCATCACGAGCGTCGAGCCGTAGATGCTCGCCGCGACCACGGCGATCGGCGTCGCGAAGCGCACGGCGAAGACGATCAGCAGCACCTGCGCGGCGATTCCCAGCAGCAGGCCCACCCCGTGCGTGATGCTGTGGGCGATCTCCTCGGCGATGGTGTAACGGTCGGCTTCGCGCATCGGCCCTCGCCCACGATCCCCGGCCCGTCCCCGACGAGACCGGTCAACATCATGATCAGTCAGCTCCGGAATCCCGCCCGGAACCCGCGAAAGGCCGGCAGTGTAACCGCTCCGAGCGCGATCGCGTAGATCACAACCGTTCGTGTTATCCTCGCCGACCTTCGTCGAAGCAACCGACCGATACCAGCCCGGAGTCCTCATCCATGCATCGAATCCGAATCCAGCGCCGCGCGGCAGGCCGGATGGCCGCCGTCGTCCTCGGCACCCTGCTGTGGACCGTCGCCGCCCCCGCCCTCGCCGACGAGCCGACCCCGCCGGAGGCCGATCGCCGCCCGCACGAGATCACGATCCACGGCGACACCCGCGTCGATCCCTACTACTGGCTGCGCGGCCGCGAGGATCCCGAGGTGATCGACTACCTCGAGGCCGAGAACGAGCACGCCCAGGAAGTCATGGCCCACACCGAGGACCTGCAGGAAGGTCTCTTCGACGAGATCGTCGGCCGCCTCGACCCCGACGACTCGTCGGTACCCTACGAGCTGAACGGCTACTGGTACTACACTCGCTACGAAGAGGGGAAGGACTACCCGATCTACTGCCGCAAGAAGGGCGACCTGGACGCGCCCGAGGAGGTCATGGTCGACGCGAACGCGCTGGCCGAGGGCCACTCCTACTTCGCCCTGCGCGGGCTGACCGTGAGCAGCGACAACCAGATGATCGCCTACGCGGTCGACACCGTCGGCCGGCGCAAGTACACGGTGCACTTCAAGGACCTCGGGACCGGCGAGGTACTCGACCAGACGATCGAGGACGTCACCCCGAACATCGTTTGGGCCGAGGACGCGCGCGTGCTCTTCTACGCCGCCAAGGATCCGCAGACGCTGCGCTCCTACCAGATCTGGCGTCACGACGTCGCACGGAACGACGAGGACACCCTGGTCTACGAGGAGACCGACGACATCTTCTCGTGCTACGTGACCAAGACCAAGTCGCGCGAGTACCTGGTGATCGGCTCGTCGCACACACTCACCACCGAGCACCGGATCCTTCCGGCCGACGAGCCCTACGGCGACTGGCGGGTCTTCGAACCCCGCGAGCGCGGGCACGAGTACTCGATCGACCACGCCGCCGGCCGCTGGGTGATCCGCACGAACTGGGACGCCCGGAACTTCCGCCTGATGGAGGTCGACGGCGAGAACACCGGCCGCGAGAACTGGACCGACCTGGTCCCGCACCGCGACGACACGCTGATCGAACAGTTCGAGCTGTTCTCGGACTTCCTCGTGGTGCGCGAGCGCCGCGGCGGCCTGCCGCACATCGTGGTCCACCCCGACGAGGGCGAGGCCTACGCGATCGAGTTCGCCGATCCCACCTACGCGGCCTGGATCACCACCAACCCCGAGGTCGACACCCACACCCTGCGCTACGTCTACACGTCGATGACCACGCCGTCGACGACCTACGACTACGACATGCGCGCGGGCACGCAGGAGCTGAAGAAGCGCACGAAGGTCGTCGGCGACTTCGACCCCGACGACTACCAGAGCCGCTACCTCTGGGCCGAGGCCCGCGACGGCACCGAGGTGCCGATCTCGCTGGTGTACCGCAAGGACATGATCGACCGCGGCGAGAATCCGCTGCTCCTCTACGGCTACGGTTCGTACGGATCGAGCATGTCGGCGACGTTCTCGAGTTCCCGCCTCAGCCTGCTAGACCGCGGCTTCGTGTGGGCCATCGCCCACATCCGCGGTGGCGAGGAGCTCGGCCGCGAGTGGTACGAAGACGGCAAGCTGCTGAACAAGATGAACACCTTCACCGACTTCATCGACTGCGGCCGCTTCCTCGCCGAGAAGGACTGGGGCGACCCGGACCGTCTGTACGCCTGGGGCGGCAGCGCGGGCGGACTGCTCATGGGTGCCGTGATCAACATGGCCCCCGGGCTGTTCGACGGCGTGATCGCGTCGGTGCCCTTCGTCGACGTGGTCACCACCATGCTCGACGAGACGATTCCGCTCACGACCTTCGAGTACGACGAATGGGGCAACCCGAACGACCCGGTCTACTACGAGTACATGTTGAGCTACTCGCCCTACGACCAGGTCGAGCCCCAGGACTATCCGCACCTGCTCGTCACGGCTGGCCTGCACGACAGCCAGGTGCAGTACTGGGAGCCGGCCAAATGGGTGGCCAAGCTGCGCGCGACGAAGACCGACGACAACCGCCTGCTCCTGTACACGAACATGGAAGCGGGCCACGGTGGCGCCTCGGGCCGCCTGTCGCGGCAGAAGGAGACGGCACGCAACTACGCCTTCCTGCTCGACCTCGCCGGTGTGGCCGACCGGGCCCCTGCCAGCTCGATGCGCTGAGCGCGTCCGATCCACGGCGGGGGACGAATGCGCCCCCGCCGTGGATCCCCGCCTCAGGGGTGCAGGGCGAAGTAGGCATCCTGGATCCGGCGGGTGATCGGCCCGACCCGGCCGTCGCCCACGGGCCGTCCGTCGATCGTGGTCACCGGCATGATCTCGGTGGTGGTCCCCATCACGAAGGCCTCGTCGAGGCGGGAAAATTCCTGGACCGCCACCGCCCGCTCCTCGACCGGTACGCCGAGCTCGCCGCACAACCGCAGCACGACCTCGCGGGTCACGCTCGGCAGGATCCGCTTGCCCGAGGGATGCGTGCGCAAAATGCCGTCGCGCACGAAGGCCACGGTGGTGTGCGATCCCTCGGTGACCACGCCGTCGTGCACGAAGATCGCCTCGCGCGCGCCCGCTCGACGCGCGTCCTCGCTCGCGAGCACGTTGGCCAGCAGGGCGATGGTCTTGACGTCGCAGCGGCCCCAGCGCTGGTCCTCGATCGTGGCCGCGGCCGCTCCGTTCTGCCAGGCGTCGATCGGCGGATCGAAGTACCGGGTGCGGGCGTACACCGTGGGCGGCGTCGACGCGTCGGGGAAGACGTGCGTGCGTGGCGCCACCCCGCGCGTGACCTGGACGTAGATGCTCGCCGGTGAGCCTTCGAGCCCGTTGCGGCGGATCAACTCGGGAAGCACCGCGCCCAGGGCGTCGACGTCGACGCCGCGCAGACGGATCTCGTCGAGGCTCGCGCGCAGACGCTGCAGGTGTCGTTCGAGTTCGAAGAGGACCCCGATCCCGCCAGGGGGCGACGGGTAGTAGCGAATCGACTCGTAGACCCCGTCGGCGAAGAGGAAGCCCCGGTCCTCGGGAGAGATCCGGGCCTCGGCCAGCGGCACGAAGCCTCCGTTCAGGAAGACGACGGCATCGTCGGACACGGCGACGGCTCCTTCAGCACGACCACGAACGCGACCACTCCTCCACCACGGTCTCCAGGGCCGCGTGCGACGCCTCGAGGTCGGCGTCGAGGATCTCGGGCGCGCTCTGCACCCAACGCCCCGGGGCCAGGTCCTCCGGGCAGTTCTCGATCAGGGCAGCGACGGCGTCGTGGTCCATCTCGAGGTGGTACTGGATCCCCAGCACCGCGGTTCCCACCGCGAAGGCCTGGTGGTCGCAGCCCTCGCTGCGCACGAGCAGCCGTGCCCCGCGGGGGAGTTCCCACCGGTCGCCGTGCCAGTGCAACACGCGCGGGGGCGCGGTCAGGGCGCGGGCCAGCGCCTCGTCGGCCACCGGCTCGACACCGAACCAGCCGATCTCGCGCTCGGCGTTCGGCGCCACGCGGGCACCGAGCGCCTGGGCGATCAACTGCGACCCGAGACAGATGCCGAGAATCGGGCGACCGGCGTCGAGCGCCGCACGGATCCACCGCACTTCCCCGTCCAGCCACGGGTGGCGAGCGACGTCGTTCACGCTCATCGGTCCGCCGGTGACGACCGCGACGTCGCCGTCTCCGGGAAGCGGCAGGTCGCCCCCCTCGAATACCGGCACCACCACGACCTCGAAGCCGCGCTCGCGTAGCAACGGCGCGAGCCGGGCGGGCCCCTCGAAGGGAACGTGTTGCAGACAGAGGGCTCGGGGCACGGCGCACGCGTCCGGGAACGAGACGGGCGCAGGATAGCACGAAGACGGCCCTCCGGAAGTCCCGGAGGGCCGTCGCGAGGGAAGGTCTCAGTTGCCGATCACCGGCGGCAGCACCGGCGGCGGGGCCAGACCGCTGGGCACCTCGGCCGGTACGGTCGGATCGATGTACGGGCTCAGGATCCGCGTCGAGGTCAGACTCTCGAGGAAGGCCACCAGATCGTCGATCTGCGACTCCTCGAGCCCGAGCGGACGCACGAAGGGATGCACCGCGTCGGGCGGAAGCCCTTCGTCGTTGCCACCGCGGTCGAAGAACTCGACCACCTGCCGCAGCGTCTGGTAGTCGGCGTCGCCGGCCGTACCCACCCCACCGGTGTGGAAGTAGGGCGCGGTCAACGCCACGTTGCGCAGCGACGGGGTGCGGAAGGCCCAGCGGTTGTCCGGATCGAGCTGCGCCTCCGGAGTCGCCGCGAAACGACCGATGTCGGACCCGTCGCCGCGCTCGTGGATCGGCGGCTTGCCCGGCCCGCCCTGCTTCACACCCAGGGCCCGGAATTCGAAGTCGCTGAACGTGGGACCGCTGTGGCAGTCCACGCATCCCACCTCGTGGAACAGCCACAGGCCGCGCTTCTGCGACGGCGTGAGCGCGTCGTCGTCGCCACGGGCGAAGAGATCGTAGGGACTGTCGCCCGTGAACAGCTCGCGCTCGTAGGCGGCGACGGCGCGTGAGTAGGTGTTGCCGTTGATGGCGAATTCCTCGAACTCCTCCGGCACACCGAGCTCGTCGAGCACGCCGGGGAAGGCGTCCATGAACATCTGCACGTACTCGGGCACGCCCCGTAGCTTGTCGATCACCTCGCCCACCGCGTCGTGCGTGGTGTAGGTGTCGTGACGCATCTCGTCGCGGCTGCGCAGAGGCGAACGGGCCTGCGCCTCCAGTCCGGACGTGCGACCGTCCCAGAACATGCGCCCGTCCCACGGACCCTCGCCGTTCTCGAACGGAAGGTTGCGCGCCGCATCGAGCATGGTCTGCGAGTTGCGGGGCGTGAAGAACTCCCAGGTCTCCAGGCTGGCCTCGCCGCGGGGCAGACCGCGCTGACGATCGGGGCCCAGACCGTCACCACCGACTCCGATCGCCAGCCCGCGGCCGTCGGCCCAGGCGAAAGCCGGGTGATGGCAGTGACCGCAGGAGATGTCCTCGGGCCCGGACAACAAGGGGTCGAAGAACAGCAGTCGTCCCAGTTCCACCCGGTCGGCGTAGCCCGCGTCGGTGGATTGGTTGTCCGGCGGATAGGGCACGGTTTCCGGCAGCGGCCACAGTTCGAGCTCGCTGCGGATCCGCTCGGTCAGCTCGGCCTCGGGATCGGGGCCGGTGTCACCCGGATCGGTGGGCGAGTCGTCACCGGAACACCCAGCGAGACCGACGACCAGAAGGCCGGCCAGGAGCAGCAGCGTGTTGCGGACTTCGGATCTCATGGCGTGCTCCCCGGATCAACGCACCAGCGTGAGCGAGGTCGACCGCACACGGCCGTCGGCCTCGACGACGAAACGATAGGTGCCGCTCGCCACGGCCCGACCCTGGGCATCGGTCCCGTCCCAGGTGAGCGATTGCCACGCGCCGCGAACGCCGGCCTCGAAGGAGCGGACCACGCGACCCGCGGCGTCCACCAGCCGCAGCCGGACCGAGCCCGCGTCGTCGGGCACGCGGTAGCGCACTGTGGTGCGCGGGTTGAAGGGATTGGGCGTGGCCCCGGCCACCTGCAGACGGTCGGCGCCGGGCGCGGCCCTCAGCGTGACCGATGCACTCTCGACGCGCTGGCCGTCGATCTCGCCGAGCACGCGGTAGTGATAGGTACGCCCCGGCTCGACGGCGGCGTCGACGAACTGGTAGACGCTGCGACCGGACTCGGCGGGCAGCGTGGCGATGGTCCCCGCCACCTGGCCGGGGGACGACCGGGTGACCAGGAAGCGATCGAAGTCGGCATCCACGTTCCAGCGCAGCCGCAGTCCGGCGTCCTCGACCCGGCCCGAGAGGATCGGCGACGGGAGGTTCGACACCGCGGTCCCGCTGCTCCCCTCCTCGATGTACAGGGTCTGGTTCACCGCGACGTTCTCGAACACGTCGACCTGGCCGCGCGGCCAGGTGATCGTGAGCTCGTCGACGACGGTCGCGTCGCCCACGCCGAAGTGCACCTCGGGTCCGTCCTGACTCAGATAGCCCGTCGACGACCAACGATCACGCATGAGCACCACGTCGCCCATCCGCACGTGGATCCGGGCGCCGATCGCGTCGCGATTGCTGACCGTTCCCGTCAGGCGCACCCGCAGATAGTTGCCCGTCTCCTGGGTGATGTTGCGCCACAGACCGTGCTCGGACGGATTGTTCGGCTCGCCACTGTCGGTGACGAACACGTCGAGCCGGCCGTCCTGGTCGAAGTCGGCCCAGACGCCCGCCTTGCCCCATCCGAGGTCGGTGAGCCCCGCTTCCTCCGTGAGCCGGACGAAGCCGCCGGCGCCGTCGTTCATCCACAGCAGATTGGGCTGCTGCGGCTGCCCTTCACTCGCGCAATCGGGATTCAGGGGGTCGTCGTACAGACACAGGAAGATGTAGCCGTTGACCAGGAACAGATCGAGCCAGCCGTCGTTGTCGACGTCGACGAACTCGCAGTCCCATCCGATGTCGTTGTTCTTGAGCGCATTCTTCAGTTCGCGCGGGGTGTCGGGATCCTCCATCAGGTCGTGATACTCGTTCCCACGCCGCTCGTAGAGGTCGTTCACCAGGCTGTTGGCCACGAACATGTCGTAATCGCCGTCGCGATCGAAGTCGCCCAGCGTCTGACCCATGGTGGCGTTGTTCTGGAAGATCGTCCGGGTTGGGTCTTGCAGCTCGGGGAAGTGGGTGTACGAGCGATCGCGGAACCGCTGACCGCCCTCGTTCATGTACAGCTGATTCGGCTGCCCGTAATCGTTGCCCACGTACAAGTCGAGCCATCCGTCGCCATTGTGGTCGAACCAGATCGCCGACCACGCGGCGCGGTCCTGGTCGTTCATGTCGTCGTAGATCCCGATCCGCTCCGAGCGATCGGACCACCGGTTGTCCCCCTGGTTGTGGAAGAGGCGATCGCGCCCACCCCAGTCGGTGACGTAGACGTCGAGCAGGCCGTCGCGGTCGTAGTCGGCCCACGCCGCGGTCGCCGAGTGCCCCACGACGTCCAGGCCGCTCTCGTGCGTGCGGTCCACGTAGACGCCGTCGACGTTCTCGAAGAACCGGTTGTAGCTGTTCCAGCAGGTGAGGAAGAAGTCGAGGTCACCGTCGTTGTCGGTGTCCACGAAGCTCGGCATCATCGCCGTCGGATCTTCCTCGAAGGGGTTCGTCCGATCCTCGAAGGGCGGCAGCTCGGTGGTGAAGTCCAGTCCCAGCGACGGGGCGATGTCGACGAAGGTTCCGTCGCCCTGGTTCAGGTAGAGCTGGTGTCCCGACCGGTCGTTCGGCACGAACATGTCGAGATCGCCGTCGTTCTCGAAGTCGAAGACGGCGACGCCGGGTCCGTAGAGTCCGAGCGAAGACGACGGGACGTCGAGACCGGACAGGCCGGTGGTG
>CAZQHE010000028.1:29617-36343 GCA_964593155.1 uncultured bacterium | reverse complement strand
CTCCTGCAGCGCGCCGAGTCCGACCCGGACTTCGACCCCTGCCTGCGGCTCTACGCCTGGGATCCCCCGGCCCTGTCGCTCGGGTTTCACCAGGACGACGCCGAGGTCGACACCGACGCGCTCGACGCCGCGGGCCTGGGTCTGGTGCGCCGGCCCACCGGAGGCGCGGCGGTCCTGCACCACCGCGAGATCACCTACGCCGTGGTCGCGCGCCTGGGTGTGGAGGGGCTCGGCCGCCGCGTGCTCGAGATCCACGACGCGATCGCCGTCGCCCTGAGCGCATCGCTGGTCGACCTGGGTGTCGATGCCCGCCGCGGGGGCGAGGGACGGCCCGCCGGCTTCGCCTGCTTCTCCGCCGCGGGCGGACACGAGATCACCGTCGAGGGGCGCAAGCTCGTGGGCAGTGCCCTGCGCCGCACCCGCCACGCCTTCCTGCAGCACGGCAGCCTGTTGACCGGAGCCGGCCACGAGCAGTTGCCGCGCTTCCTCCGCGGACACTCCGACGGCGGCGAGGTCGACGCGCTGCGGGCGCGGACGATCACGCTGGCCGATCTGGCGGTCGAGGGATTCGACGCCGAGGGATGGGGCGAGGCCTTCGCCCGTCATCTGGGCGAAGGCCTCCGGACCGGCGTCGAGCGCGCACACGACGCCGAGCACCCGATCGGTCGGAACCGACACGGGTCAGAACTGCAGGCCCGTCCCCACGGCGAGTGACACGCCGCGCGGCGAGCCGGGCCACCACGTGCCCACCGTCGAGGCCGCGACGTCGAGACGGAAGCCCCCGACGTGCAGGCCGAATCCCGTCGAGGCGCGCCTCTCGCTGCGTCCGCCGACCGATACGCCCGCGCGCAGCGGCAGCCACGACAGCGCCCGCCACTCGGCGCCCACACTGAAGCGCGGCGTGGTCGTCGCGCCCGCGCGCGTGGCGAAGCCCTGTTCGTACTCCAGGCCGACGCGCGTGCGGCCGGTCACCCGGCTCACGCCGAGGTTGAGCACGCGCGGGAGGTCCACGGTGAAGGGCGCGGCCTCGAGGAGCTCGTCCTCCGACCGGACGAGATCGTCCTCGTTCTCGGTCTCCTCGACGGTCTCGAGGTCGAGGGTGTCGACGGTGGCCAGGAAGGTGCGCACCTCGAGGTCCTGGTCGAAGTGGACCTGTGCGAAGGCGTTGTGCACGGCCAGGCTCGCCCGCCAGTTCGGCCCGACTTCGGCCGCGGCGCCGAGGTCCAGGCCGAAGCCCGTGCCGCGGCCGGCGGTCAGCAACTGCCCGCGGGCCTCACCGTGGATGCCGTCGGTGCGGGTGACCAGGGTGCCGTCGACCTCCTCGAGACGCGCGTAGGCCAGACCCTGCAGGTAGGCCAGACCGACGCCGGCGTGGATCGGACCCCAGCGGCTGTGGCCCACGGTGACCGCGGTGCTCACGCGGGCGGTGGCCAGGCTGATGGCCTCGCCCGCGGCGTCGGCGAAGGACATCGAGTCGGCCGTGGCGTTGCCCATGAGCAACAACGCGAACACGTCGTGCGGCAGGTTCGTGGTGGCGTCGGCGATCCCGCTGAAGGTCACCGCCACCCGGCCCACCTGCACGCCCATGGCCGATGCCCCGAGGTGCGCTTCGGCCGACAGGCCATCGGTGGGAATCGAGGTCAGGATCGCGCTCTTGTCCGCGTCGTCGAGGTGGTCCTTCATCGACGCGTTGTACAGGTCGAGGTCGATGCCGTTGTTGCCGATCAGCGCCTGGGTGCTCAGGAGCTCGATGGCCACACCCGGATTGTCGAACCACGCCAGATTCGCCGGATTGGCCTGGGCACCCTCGACGCCGTCGACGGTGGCGGTCACGGTGCCGGCCATGCCGGCCGAGCGCACCGAACCCGTGGCGTGCACGGTCGCGGCGCTGCCCAACAGGATCAGCGTCGCCAGCAGGGCGGTGGCCGCCCGCGACGGGGTTCGTCTCCGCTGGATCATTCTTCCACGTCTCCCATCAGGATCCGGGCGCGCAGGAATCCCCGGACCCGGACCTCGTCGGTCGAGCGCAGGGTGACGAATTCGCCATCGGTGCCGGGCAGGACCAGGCGGACGCCCTGCCACGCGAAGGGCTGGGTGATGACGGGGACGTCCTTCTCCGCGACTTCGACGACGGTCTTCGCCACCACGCCGTCGCGGTCCCCGTCGGGACGGGCGGGGCCGGCGGCGGGAATCGTGATCGGGCCGAGTTCGAGGTCCGGGCTCGCGTAGGTGCTGGTCGAATCCGACGCGATCCCGACGTAGGCCACCGCCTCGACCGGGAGCGTGCTGGTGACGTCGGCCTCGAGCGTCAGTCCGAGCAGTCGTTCGTCGAGGTCGCGGCGCGTGTCCTCGTCGAGGTCGAGCTCGGTGGCGTCGCCGTTGATCTCCTGGGCCAGCAGGGCCACCGTCATCGGGGCCTGGATCGCCCAGCGCGCGGCCACCGAGTCGGACGCGGCCACCGTGCCCTCCGACACGCCGTCGCCGACGCTGGCCGTTCCCGCGAACACCACCGTCTCGGGCAGGTTGTTCAGGAAGGCGACCACGTCGCTGTTCTGCTCGTCGAGGACCACGTTGACGACCTCGGGGTCGCTGCCGCTCACGGCGGGCAGGTCGATGTCGGCGTCGAGGGGCACCATCTCGCCCCGGGCGTTGGTTCCCTCGAGGTGCAGACGGATCGCGATCGGCATGCCCAGCGAGGTGGTGAAACCGAGCGCGAGTTCGGCGCGCTGCAACTGCAGGTCGTCGAGGTCGTCGGGGATGTCGAGTTCGGTGGTTTCGGACTCGAGGTCGATCGTGATCGGATCGACGATCCCCGTCACCGACCGGAACGACAGGGAGATCGGATCGACGGTCACGCGGATCACGTCGGACGAGGAGATCTCGACGTAGGTGCCGTCGGTGCCCGGCACGTTCACGTCGGCGACCACGTGCAGGTCCTCGCCGGGGCCGCCGTCGAAGGCCAGGGTGTAGTCGGTGAGGTCGATGGTGCGGGTCTCGCTGGACTCGGCGTTCAGCGGCAGCACGATCTGCAGCGGCACACCCGCCGGGGTGACGAAGGCGGAGATGTCGATCGTCGCCACCGCGTCGAGCGGCAGGTCGTTGCGCACCCGGAAGCTCAGCTGCCCGGCGCCGACCTCGGCCGAACGGATCCGGACCGAGTCGGGCATGTCGACCGCGGTGGTGTCACGGAAGCTCTGCTCGCCGAAGCTGGCCTCGGCCGTGGCGACCTCGAGGGGCAGGGTCGTGACCTCGACCGCCAGGCGCGCGTCGGCGTCGATGGGGACCGGGGTGGCGCTGCCGGGGCTGCCCCCGACCAGGGTGACGTTGACCGAGTCGGGCAGGGTCTGCCCGCTCAGATCGAAGATCCGTTCGTACTCGGAACCGGAGCCGATCGCGGCGTCGACGGCGAAGGCGAGGACGTCGGTGCCCGTGACGGGGTCGACCAGGGCGATCTCGAGTTGCTCGGGCGGGGCCGTGCCGCCCACGGGAACGGGGAGCCCGTTCGCCACGCGCACGCGGAGTCCGCCGCTGGCCAGGGTCGCCGAGCGGAAGCCCGGGATGTCCTGCGGGTCGCTCGCGAGGTCGAAGGTGAACGGGGGGACCGGCAGGGTCATGCCGTCGGCCGTCTCGGCGTCGGAATACAGGTCGCCCAGACGGTGGTCGAATCCGATCGGATCGCTGGCCTCGAGGCTCACGTTGCCGATCGCGGCGTCGAAGCCGAAGCCGTCGACCTCGACGTCGAGTTCGTCTCCCACGGCCACGCCGTCGATCTCTCCGGACGCGGTCAGCGCGATCGAGCCGTCGGTGCCGACGACGAAGTCGGGTTCGTCCTCGATGATCTCGGCGACGGTCTCGTCGTACTCGCCGAGCGGGATCAACCACTCGGTCTCGTAGGTGGGAAGGGTCGGTTCCTCGATCGTGCATCCGTGCATGAGCACGAGCGCGCACACGAGGGCCGCGGCGGCACCCGAGCGGGGGCCGCGGAGGCGGGGGCGAGGCACGTCGGACGCTCCCTGATGTCGAGCTTCGATGCGCGGCCACGCCGGACTCCGCCGGCACGGCACGTCTGGAGTCGTGGTGGAGGGTATCGTGCGGTCGACCGTCGGACTTGAGCGGAGAGGTTGGTCGAAATCGTGTACCGCACCCGGCGGTGGGCGATCGCGCTTGACGACGGAGCGTGCCTGACGCCACCTTGCCGGGTCCCGCGGGGTGCCATGACGGTCTACGTTCTCCGACGCCTGCTCTCCTCCCTGCTGCTCGTGTGGGGGGTGCTCACGGTCACCTTCTTCGTGGTCGACCTCGCGCCGGGTGATCCCGTCGACCTGTGGCGTGGCCCGGAGACCACCACCGAGGACATCGAACGGCTCCGCCGCGCCTACGGCCTCGACCAGCCGGCGCCGGTGCGCTACGTGCGGTGGCTGGGCTCGGTGCTGCAGGGTGACTGGGGGGTGAGCCTCAGCCGGCAGCGGCCGGTGGCCGAGGTGCTCGCCGACGCGGTGCCGCGCACGCTGCAGCTCACGGTGGCCGCGCTGGTCCTGCACTTCGGAGTGGGAACGGCGCTGGGACTGTGGTGGTCGCGGCGTCGCGACCGCTTCGGTTCGCGGGCGACCGACGTGGTCTCGTTGGTGCTGTACAGTCTTCCCGCCTTCTGGCTGGGACTCATGCTGCAGTTGCTGTTCAGCTACCAGCTGCGCTGGCTGCCGAGCGGGGGGACGCCGACCGCCGCGCTCGACGAGGTGGGCTTCGGCGTGTGGTTGCTCGACCAGGTCCGTCATCTGGCCATGCCCGTGTTCGTGCTGGGTCTGGCGGGAACGGCCTCGGTCGCGCGCGTCCTGCGGAGTTCCATGCTGCAGACCCTGCAGGAGGACTACGTCCGGACGGCGCGGGCCAAGGGTCTGGATCCGGGAACCGTCTTCGGCAAGCACGCCTTCCGCCCCGCTTCGGTGTCGCTGGTCACCCTGATCGGGCTCGGGATCCCCTTCCTGCTGAGCGGGGCGGTGGCGACCGAGGTGGTGTTCGGATGGCCGGGGATGGGCCGGGTGACGGTCGAGGCGCTCCTGGCGCGCGACCACCCGGTGATCCTGGCCACGACCGCCGTCTCGGCGGTGATGGTGGTCCTCGGCAACCTCCTCGCGGACCTGGCCTATGCCTGGGTCGATCCGCGGATCCGGACGCGCACGTGAGGTCGCGGGCGTGGATGGCCGGGGCCGCGGTGGGCCCGCTGCTGCTCGTCCTGCACGGATCCGGGGCGATCGACCTCTTGTCGGGGCGCGAGGGGGCCGCCGGCCTCGTCGCCGGCTGGGGGGCGCTCCTGTGGGCCGTCGTGTGGTCGCGGCCGGTGATTCGTGACAGGGTGCGGAGGGCGTGGCGCCGGCTCGACGATCCCCTCGCCCGGGCGGGTGCCGCGCTGTGCCTGGGGCTGGTCTTCGTGGCGGTCTTCGCTCCGTTGCTGTCGGTGCACGCGCCCGACGCTCTGGGCGATCCCGTGGCCGATCGCTACGCGGCTCCGAGCACCGAGCACTGGATGGGCACCGATCTCCTGGGGCGCGACCTCTACAGTCGTGTCGTCCACGGCGCCCGGGTCTCGCTCGGAATCGCCGTGGCCAGCGTGATCATCAGCGTGGGACTCGGACTCGTTCTGGGTGCCGTCGCGGCCTGGACGGGAGGCTTCGTCGACGGTCTCCTGATGCGGCTGACCGATCTGGCGCTGGCCTTTCCGCGGCTGTTCCTCGTGCTGCTGCTGGTGGCCCTGGTCGAACCCGGTCCCGTGTGGATCGTGCTGGCCCTGGGCAGCACGGGGTGGATGGGCATCGCGCGCGTGGTCCGCGGTCAGGTGCTGCAGCAGCGCGAGGTCGAGTACGTGGTGGCCGCCCGGGCGCTGGGCCTGGGCGAGACGGCGCTGGTGACCCGCCACGTGCTCCCGGCGATCCTGCCCCCGGTGCTGGCCCTGGCCACGCTGCGCGTGGGCAGCGCGATCCTGGCCGAGAGCTTCCTCAGCTTCCTGGGTCTGGGCGTGCAGGATCCCTGGGTGAGCTGGGGCATGCTGATCCGCAGCGGGCGCGACACGCTGCTCGACGCCTGGTGGTTGGCACTGTTCCCCGGAACCGCCATCGTGCTCACGGTGCTCGGCTTCAACCTGCTCGGCGACGGCCTGCGCGACGCGCTCGATCCGCGGCCGGTGCCCGGCACCGGGACCCTGGACGACTGAGATCGAGGGAGAGGACGCCACCATGGACCCCAGCCCCGCCCGCGACGACCGGACCGTGCTACGCGTGCGCGATCTCGTGGTCGCCCTCGAGGTCGACCGGCGGCGGGCGCACGCCGTCGACGGGATCGACCTCGAGCTGCGCCGGGGCGAGACGCTGGCCCTGGTCGGCGAGAGCGGCTGCGGCAAGAGCCTCAGCGCGCTGGCCGTGCTGCGGCTGCTGCCGCGGCCGGTGGCGCGGATCGCGCGCGGGCGCATCGAGTACGGCGACCTGGATCTGGTGACCGCGCCACCGAAGGTGCTGCGCCGGGTCCGGGGCGGCGAGATCGCGATGATCTTCCAGGAGCCCATGACCAGCCTGAACCCGGTGTTCTCGTGCGGGGAGCAGATCGCCGAGGTCGCGCGTCTGCACCGCGGACTCGACCGCCGCGCCGCGCGCGAGCGCGCCGTCGACCTCATGCGTCAGGTGGGGATCGACCGGCCGGACGAGCGCGCGCGCCAACTCCCGCACGAACTGTCCG
>CAZQHE010000028.1:24307-29607 GCA_964593155.1 uncultured bacterium | reverse complement strand
GCCCGCGACAGGGCGCGCGAGGTGCTGGCGCGGGTCGGGCTGGACGCGGCGCGCTTCCCGCCCGACCGCTATCCGCACGAGCTCTCGGGCGGGCAGCGCCAGCGCGTGGTGATCGCGATGGCCATCGCGCTGCGCCCGAAGCTCCTGATCGCGGACGAGCCGACCACGGCGCTCGACGTGACCACGCAGGCGCAGATCCTCGATCTGCTCGACCGTCTGCGCGAGGAGTTCGACCTGGCCGTCCTGCTCGTCACCCACGACCTGGCCCTGGCCGCCGAGCGGGCGCAGCGCGTGGCCGTGATGTACTCGGGGCGGATCGTCGAGACCGGGCCGTGCGGCACCGTCTTCGAGGCCCCCGCACATCCGTACACCCTGGGACTGCTCGCGTGCCGGCCGGTGCTCGGGCGGCGGCAGGAATCGCTGCCCTCGATCGAGGGGCAGGTGCCCGACGTCTTCGAGCGTCCAGAGGGGTGTGCCTTCCATCCCCGGTGTCCGTTCTCGGTGCCGCGGTGCCGGACCGACGACCCCGCGGCGGTGGAGGTCGATCCGGGCCATGCCTCGGCCTGCTTCGAGCACGACGCGGTGCGCCGCAAGGGGGTCTGGACCGATGCCTGAGCCGCGGATCGATCCGAACGGACCGCTGCTGCGGGTACGGGGGTTGCGCAAGGTGTACCGCATGCGCGGTGGGCTGCCGTGGCGTCCCGCGCGCGAGGTCGTGGCCGTCGACGACGTCGATCTCGACGTGATGCCCGGCCGCACCCTCGGGCTGGTGGGCGCGAGTGGGTCTGGGAAGTCGACGATCGGCCGCTGCGTGCTACGGCTCGTCGAGCCCACCGCGGGAACGGTGGAACTCGGCGGGGTCGACGTCCTGGCGCTGGGCCGATCGGAGCTGCGGCGCTTCCGTCGCCACGCCCAGATCATCTTCCAGGACCCCTACTCGAGCCTGAACCCGCGACTGACGGTGGGCGCGGCACTCGAGGAGCCGCTGCGGGTGCACGGGGTGGGGGATCGGGCCAGCCGCGCCCGACGCGTGCGAGAGCTGCTGGAGATGGTGGGGCTGCGTCCGTCGCACGCGGATCGCTACCCGCACGAGTTCAGCGGCGGGCAGCGTCAGCGGATCGGCATCGCGCGGGCGCTGGCGCTCGAGCCGCGGCTGATCGTGGCCGACGAGCCGGTCTCGGCGCTCGACGTCTCGGTGCAGGCCCAGGTGCTGAACCTGCTGGCCGGGCTGCAGCGTGAACTGGGCCTGAGCATGCTGTTCATCGCGCACGACCTGGCCGTGGTCGAGCACGTCAGCCACGAGGTGGCCGTGCTCGACGCCGGGCGCGTGGTGGAGCGAGGGGGAGTGGAGGAGATCATCGCTCGTCCGCAGCACGAGGTGACGCGCCGCCTGCGCAATGCCATCCCCGACGGAGTCCTGGGCTCGCGATTCGGCTCCTGAGCCGATCGTTCGATTGCGATCCCGTGAGATCGGACGCTGCACTCCCGTGCGATGGGCGCTCCGACTCGTCCCCGGCTCGTGGTCGCGCGTGCAAACTCTTGGGGATCAGGCACTTGGGTCCTGTGGCGGCGGGTTGACACGGAATTTTCCGGCCCGTATATTCCGCGCGGATGTCGGACCTCGGGTCCACCGCGGGCTCTCCGCCGCGGCCGCCCGGCCCCCCTTCTCGCCACGTCGGGGTGCCGGAAAGAGCGTGTCGTACCGGAACGAGTCTGGACGCGTGCGACGGTCTCGCCGTACGGTGATTCGTCTCTCGCTGCGTGTGGGCAAGAGAGCCGGAGTTCCGAGATCGACCCCTACCGTCCGCCCCACCCGGACCGATGAGATCGGGGCCCTGTCCGATGGATTCAACGCATCACTGCCCAGCGGTGTTCCGGCACCCGCGCCGATCCCCCGTGGACGCTCCCTTGGGCTAGAAGACGGAGCCAGACGGCCGTGCGAAGGAGCTCAGTCATGCCGCAACCAGGTCGGCTCGCGCGATTTCCCCGCTGGGTGGCGGCGATCCTGATCGCCGTGTGCGTGTCGTTCGTGGTGACGAGCGACGTCCACGCCCAGGGGACCGGCGGCGTGCAGGGTGTCGTTCGCAACGCGGAGACCGGAGAGCCTCTCGACTACGCGAACGTCGTCCTCGAGAAGATCCCCGAGGGCACGCAGTGGGGCGGCATGTCCCTCGGCGGCGGCCGCTTCTTCCTGCGGGGCATTCCCGCCGGTGACTACGTCCTCCGGATCCTCTACCTGGGCTTCAAGCCGGTGGAGGAGGAGATCACCGTCCCCGCCGGCGAAACGGTGAACGTCGAGTACGATCTCGAGGTGACGATCGCGAAGACCTTCGACGCCTTCGTGGTCGAGTCGCGCGCGATCATGGTCGAGGTGAAGGACACCGAGACCGTGTACACGATCGGCAGCGAGGACCTCACCGATTACGCGGTGGACACCGTCGAGGAGGCCGTCGCCCGCCAGGCCGGTGTCGTGAGCCGCGGTGGCGAGCTGCACGTGCGCGGCGGGCGCTCCGGCGAGATCTCCTTCCGCGTCGACGGTGTGGCCGTTGACGATCCGCTCGGCGGCTCGGCGATCTCGGTGTCGACCTTCTCGGTCGGCAAGATCGAGACGGTCACCGGTGGGCAGGATCCCGAGTTCGGCAACGCGCTCAGCGGTGTCGTGAACATCCAGACCCGCGAGGGCAAGCCCGACGACTTCGAGTTCAACGCCCGCTTCACGACCGACGACTTCGGGCGCCAGGACCGCACCTTCACCAACTACGATCGTTTCGAGTTCGGTTTCGGGGGTCCGACCGGCCTGGCCGAGAACCTGACCTACTGGATCTCGGGCGACATGGTCTTCACCGACAACGAGAACTTCAATCGGGCCTTCCGTCCCGAGACGAAGGTCGAATTGTTCGGGATGGAGCTGTTCAAGTACCGCCGGCGACAGCAGAACGACGTGAAGGGCTCGGTGAAGCTCGCCTACACCTTCGACGAGGGGAAGAAGAAGGCCACCGCCGAGTACATCGGCAACTACACGCGGAGCGAGCCCTACCGTCTGAACTGGGACACCCAGGGCTACGTGCGGCAGCTCGTGCGTCTGCCGCTGTTGATCGACCTCGGCGACCGCCTGATCTACGACGGTGGCTACGGCACCTTCTTCTACGGCCCGTGGGTCGAGAACATCAACAACCTGGCCGTGACGCGGCCGGTGACCACGGGCACGGGATCCGGCGCGCGCACGCAGCCGCTGCCGATCCTGCGCCTTCGAGACATCCGCGGGACCGAGCGGGTGGCGATCGCCCAGCCGGTGTTCGTGGGGGCGCGGTCGCCGGACGGTCTGTTCAGCACGGTGCCCGAGGACTCGAGCTACCAGTTCGTGAATTCGGCCGACCTCGGTCAGCAGAACCAGCGCTACAGCGAGCAGATGAAGCTGTTCTGGCGTCAGACCCTGACCGACGACACCTTCTACGAGCTCAAGCTGTCGCGGGTGTCCTTCGACCTGCTGCAGGACGTCCGCCAGGACGCCTCGCAGTTCGAATATCTGCACGGCGGAATGCGGGGTCCCGACATCTTCAACGGGGAGACGCAGCAGTACATCGGTCAGCGGGACTACTACAGCGATCCAGACAACCCGGTGTTCGTCACCACGGGCAGCGATTTCCCGTTCTACAATGACCAGCGCACGACGCAGTACACGCTGAACTTCGACATCACGAGTCAGCGCTACGCGGGCCACAAGCTCAAGGCCGGTCTGCGCGTGGTCTACAACGACCTGTCGCGGCGCTCGATCAACAGCCCGGGCGTGATCTCGATCAACCGTCTGTCGGGCGAGGCCCAGCAGGGCACGTCGCGCAACATCTTCCAGACCTTCAACCCCGAGGCCTCGTTCTACCTGCAGGACCGCTGGGAGTACGAGGGCATGGTCCTCAGCGGTGGTTTCCGCTGGGACATGTTCTCCCCGGGCAGCGAGGCGCAGATCGAGGTCGACAACGAAGAGCTCGACCGCAACGTGTTCAAGTACAAGCACCAGATCAGTCCGCGTCTGGGCTTCGCCTTCCCGATCACGGACAAGGACGCGTTCAACTTCCACTACGGGCGCTTCGTGCAGTTCCCCGGTCGTGACGTGCTCTTCGCCAGCCAGGACGTGGTCGGCAACTCGAGCACGCTGGGCAATCCGAACCTGGACTCCGAGCTCACCATCCAGTACCAGGCCGGCATCAAGCACCAGTTCAACGACTTCCTGGCGGCCCAGTTCGCGGTCTACAACAAGGACATCTTCGGGCTGATCTCGGCCACCCAGGTCGTCGACGAGGCCACGGGGAGCATCCTGGATCGGTACATCAACCGGGCCTACGGCAACGCCCGCGGTCTGGAGCTGACGCTCGAGCGGCGCTTCCACAACCGCTGGGCCTTCGAGCTGGCCTACACCTACGCCTTCGCCGACGGCGTGGCGTCGAGTCAGGAGTTCGGCTCGAACCCGAACGAACTAGAGTTCCTGCCGAACCAGGAGCTGCCGCTGAACTGGGACCAGCGCCACTCGGTGGCCATGAACCTGCGCATCGCCGAGCCCAACAAGTGGGCGGCGGCGATCACGTTCGACTACGGCAGTGGCTTCCCGTGGACGCCGTTCTTCCGGTTCGAGCGTCGTCAGGATCCGCTGCTCGAGAACAGCGAGCGGTTGCCCGCGACCTACAGTCTGCGGATCCAGGCCGAGCGCAACGTGAACTTCTACGGTCAGAACCTGACGCTGTACCTGCAGGGCCTGAACCTGCTGAACGAGGACGCGGTGGCGTCGTTGCAGCCGGGGCTGTTCCCGGGTGTCGGCGTGAACAACGCGTCCGAGGCCGGAGTCGCCTATCTGACCGAGACGGGCAAGTACGGCAACGCGTACCTGCAGGACGTCGACGGAGACAACATCGATGACTTCGTCCCCCTGAACGATCCCCGCGTGTTCTCGCAGCACCGGCTCTTCCGGGTCGGCATCGGCTGGCGGTTCTAGGCGGCGAGGAGGCGTAGCGAATGACGATGCGGTTGAAGGATCCGGGGCGGAGCCGTTTCCGTCGCCACCTCGGCCGGACGGGACTCGCGGTGGCCGCGGCGGCCATCGCGTCGGTGGGGTGGACCCCGACGGTGTCGGCTCTCGAGTACGGTCCCGACGGCGAGGTCGTCGAGCCCGAGTTCGGGCGCGGCGAGACGCGCGGTCCGTACACGCTCGACGGCGAGTTCGTGCACAACGTCGGTGAGATCCAGCTGCACATGACGAACTGGGGTCTCATCGGCTCGTTGCCCGGGGTGAACTGCAGCTTCTGCGACGC
>CAZQHE010000028.1:0-24207 GCA_964593155.1 uncultured bacterium | reverse complement strand
GCGCGGTATCCCGATCCGAACTTCGACGACGACGGCGACGGTCTCGAGAACGAGGATCCGCTGAACGGTCTCGACGACGACGAGGACGGGCTGATCGACGAGGACTACGCGGCGATCAGCAACCAGCACTTCCGCACCGAGCTGCGCGACGACGATCCGCTGGTGATCGAGGCCAACCCGGACCACGAGCCGCTGAACGTCCGTGTGATCCAGGAGAGCTTCGCCTGGGAGAACGACAACGTCGACGACTTCATCGGCTTCGAGTTCACGATCATCCCGACCGAGAACTTCTCCGTGGATCTGCAGGACGTCTACGTCGGCTTCTTCGCCGACTGCGACATCGGTCCCCGCGGCGCGGGAGGGATCGCGCAGGACGACATGCCCGGCTTCTTCGACGGGCGCGTCCGCGCCATCGACCGGTCGTTGGTCCCCATCAGTGTCGCCTACATGTACGACCAGGACGCCGACGGCGGACAGGCCGACGGCTACATCGGGATCATGTTCCTCGACCACCCGATCGATCCGCTGGGCGTCGAGGCGCCGGTGGAGGTGGGCATCACCAGTTTCCAGCAGTTCGCCGGCAACCAACCCTTCGACCGCGGCGGCGACCCCGGCAACGACGCCGAGCGCTACGAGCTGCTGTCGCGCTTCGAGTTCGATCCCTTCCCCGCGCCCGACGAGGAGTCGAAGGCGAACGACTACCGGATCCTGATCTCCACCGGACCGTTCTCGGGCCTGGCCCAGGGTGAGGAACTCGAGTTCCAGATGGCCATGGTGATCGGCCCCGGCCTGGCGGGTCTGCAGCGCAACGCGGCCGAGGCGGCGCTGACCTACTTCGGAAATTGGTTCGACCGCGATCTCGACGAGGAGACCGGCATCCGGGGCCGCGAGACCCGGGTCTGCCAGGACGACTTCGAGGATCCGAACGAGATCTTCGACCTCTTCTTCAGCCCGTGCGACACGGCGGGTCTGGGACCCGACGACGAGTTCCCGCCGCCCGTGAGCGAAGACGATCTCGACGACGACGGCTGCTTCTACCAGAACGCCGACTGCCAGGTCGAGCAGCGCCGGGACGCGCTGAACTGTGCCAACGACGACGAGTTAGAGGAGTCGGAGCTGGCGGGCTGCACCGGCGTGAAGGGCAAGGAATTCCACGTGACCTGGCTGGTCGGCCTCGCGCCGCAGCCCCCTGGACTGCGTCTGGTTCCATCGGACAACCAGGTGCACATCTTCTGGAGCAACGTCAGTGAGATCGTCCCGGACATCCGCCTGCAGGAGGTCGACTTCGAGTCGTACCTGGTCTGGCGTGCCGACGGCTGGGAACGTCCCTTCGGCAGCTCGATCGAGAACGGGCCGGAGAGCGAGCTCTGGAGCCTGATCGCCGAGTTCGACAGGGTGAACTTCTTCGAGGACCGGCGCTTCGTCGGTGACGAGGTGATCTCGCAGCGCCTGCCGCTGGGGGCGAACACCGGCCTCGACGTGATCTCGTACACCCCGCGCATGTACCGGCCCGGTACGCCGGAGTACGACCGGCACGCGCCGGCGCGCGATCTGGTGTCTCGGATCGTGGAGGATCCGGAGTTCCAGTCCCTGCTCGGGCCGACCATCGACCCCGCCACGTTCCTGCGCTACATCGACCCGAAGACGGGCAACGTCTCGGCCATCGGGCAGAAGTACCCGGAACTGGCGCAGTACCAGGACAACTACGCTCCGGCGGACACCGCCTACTTCGTCGAGATCGGCCTGGATTTCTACGAGTACGTCGATCGCGACGTCTTCAACGGGCACGCGTACTTCTACTCGGTCACGGCCTCGGACTTCAATGCCGACAGCAGCGGTGAAGAGGGGCTGCTGCCGATCGGGCCGGGGCTGGCCGGGGACGCGCAGAGCAACTTCGCCTTCGCGGTGCCCAAGGCCCAGGCCCAGACGAAGGGCGAGCGTGACGAACGGGGGCAGGACATCTACGTGGTGCCGAACCCCGCCACGCGCGAGAGTCTGGCCGAGTTCAGCCAGTTCAGCCCGAACGCGGACGACCCGACGGGCGTGCGTGTGATGTTCGCGAACCTGCCGCGGGCCCGGAACACGATCAAGATCTACACCCTGGCCGGCGACCTCGTGCAGACCATCGAGCACGACGGCGCGGCCTTCGGTGAGGTCGGCAACGAGGGGTTCAGCAACACCGGCGGGTCCGCGTTCTGGAATCTCGTGTCGCGGAACGGTCAGGAGATCGTCAGCGGCGTGTATCTGTATTCGGTCGAGTCCTCGGACCCCGACTTCGAACGGGTCGTCGGTCGCTTCGTGGTGGTTCGATGATGATGGAGTCGTGCAAGCGTCGGGCCCGAGGGTCCGCGAATCGCTCGCGCAGAGCGGAGGTCATTTCGATGAAGCTGCGCAAGACACTGTTGGCCCTGGCCGTCGGCGTCGGCCTGTCGATCGGGGTCGCGCCGGCCGCCCACGCGGCGGAGATCTTCGCAAAGGTCGGGACCTTCGGCGCGCAGTTCCTGAAGATCGGCGTGAGCGCGCGGGCCACCGCCATGGGCTCGGCCTACACCGCCGTGGGCGACAACGCCGAGGCCGTGTACTGGAACCCGGCGGGCATCGTGAGCGTTCGCGACAGCCAGGTCATGTTCAGCCAGGTCGAGTGGCCGGCCGACATCAACCTGACCTACGGTGCGTTCGTGTTCAATCCGCGCAGTATCCCGGGTACCTTCGCGGTGAGCGGGCGCGCGGTGTGGATGGACCCGCAGATCGTGCGGACGGCCTTCGAGCCCGACGGCAACGGTGAGGAGTTCGACTCGGGGATGGCCACCCTCGGCCTGACCTACTCGCGCTTCTTCACCGACAAGTTCTCCGCCGGCGTGACGGTGAACTACATGAACATCGGCCTCGGCGAGTTCACGGTGAACTCGGCCTTCGCCGACGTCGGGATCATCTACCGCATCGGGATCCGGGGCATGAAGATCGGCATGTCGATCAACAGCCTCGGTTCGGAGATCACCTTCGACGAGCGGCCGGCGCGTCTGCCTACCATGTTCAAGGTGGGCTTCGCCTTCGAGCCGATCCGCGTGGGCAACCAGCGGGTGATCGCGTCGAGCGAGTTCTCGCACCCGGTGGACAACGCCGAGCGTGCGAACTTCGGGCTCGAGTACAACATGAACGACGTCATGTTCCTGCGCGGCGGGTACAACCTGAACTACGACACCGACGGACTGGCCGCCGGGGCCGGCTTCCGGGTGAACACCGGCTCGCGGAGCTGGGTCGACCTCGACTACAGCTGGGTGGACATGGACGCACTGGGCAACGTCCATCGCGTGACCATGTCGATCACCTACTGATCGCCGCGGAGCCGCCGCCATCGAGGACGCCGGCCGGAACCGATCCGGCCGGCGTCCGTTCGTCGGAACCCGTGCCGTTGCGTACGGGTACAACCATCTGACGACCCTCCTCTCCGGGGAGCCGCCGTGCGCCGTCTGCTGTTCGTCCTCGTGGTCCTCTCCTGGTCGGTCCCGGTGGGCGCCGGTGTGCGCTCCCCTCTCGAGGGCGCAGGGGACTTCCGCTTCCTGGCCGACCTGCCGGTGTTCTTCGAGGCCGACGGAAGCGCGCGCGTGGACTGTGTCGTCCGACTGGACCACGCGGAGCTGCGGCTCGAAGACGAGACGACCACCGACGTCGCGGTCGGACTGAAACTCGCCCGCCGCGGAGTGGTGGCGGTGGACACCACGCAGGTCTTCCGCGTGCAGATGCCGCGGACCGACGGCGTTGGGGGGATCCGGAACACCTTCGACCTCCTCGAGATCTCCGCTCCGGCGAGCGCCGGGCGGTGGGCGGCGACCCTGGACCTGGTCACCCTCGACGGACGCCAGCGTCGGGCCCGGGCCGAGGGCGTGCTGTCGGTACCGGTGTGGCCGGACGACGGCCCTCGGCTCAGCGACCCCGAGTTCCGTGTCGACGGCGGAGGGGGGTCGCTTCCGCATCCCGAGCGTCTGTACGGAGTCTCGCAGGACACGCTCGAGACCTACGTGGAGATCAGCGGGGCGCCACGCGACGCGGAGTCGCGGTTCGACCTGCAGATCGTCGACGCGACCCACGGGACCATGGACGAGCAGGGCATCGCCCTTCGTCCCGACGCTGCGGTGGACGCGGCGGTGATCCGCGTGCCCCTCGGAGCGCTCCCGGACGGGCACTACGTGCTCCGCCTTCTTCCCGCCTGGACCGACGAGATCGTGGTCGAGTCGGAGTTCGTGGTCAGCTGGCGGATCGAGCGGGCCCTGCAGGCCCGTGACGACGTGTTGATGGAGGCCGAGCTCGTGCTCGGGCCCGACGAATTCGCACGGGTGCGCAAGATGAGCCGGTCGGCGCAGACCCAGTACATGCAGGACTTCTGGGACGAGCGCGATCCGACCCCGGGGACCCCGCGCAACGAGCTCTACGAACGCTTCCTTTCGCGGGTCGCCCACACCGCCCGGTTCTACGGGGAGCACCGTCGGCGGGGGCCCCTGACCGATCGCGGCAAGATCTACATCCGCTACGGTCCCCCGGCCGCGATCGACGTCGAGGTGATCCCCTCGAGCGGAGTGGACCTCGACGAGGCGATCGGCCAGGTCCACAACGCCTTCGCGCTCGACGTCGCCGGGACGAACATCCGCGGCGAGCTGAGCGAGTCCGGTCTGTTCCGGACCCCGCGCACGGACACCGAGGCCGCCCGCGACCGCCGTCGGGAGCAGGCCCGGATCGGCCAGGAGGGCAGCTTCGAGCTGTGGCGCTACGAATCGGTGGGCGATCCGCTCTTCGAGGACACCACGGTATGGGGAGAGAACATCGATCTCCGCTTTCTCTTCGTCGACCGGATGGGGATCGGCTCGTACTCGCTGGACTACTCGAACGTCTCCGCGCACCACTGAATCGCCCCGCATTCCGGCGGGGACTTGCCCCGGTACCGGCCGTGGTCGTACATTGCGCACGACCGATCAGGGCGTGGGCGGACCCACCGGAAGCGCCGGCACGATCCCGTCCGCAATTCCTTGTCGGCCAAGAGTTTGGATGGAAGAAGCGGGGTTGACCGTCTCGGTCGGGATGGCTATACTCCGCTCCGTTTTGTGACCGGAATCCATACGCTCCGGGCCGGAACCGTGCGTCGCCGCCCGGCCGGGGCCCTCGCCCGCGACTCTGTCCTCCGCCTCGCGCCGTCGGCGACCTGGCGGATCGCCGACCGAGTGCGGGCGTCGTCGTGAGACCGGCACCCGACACCGACCGACACTCGCCGAACCACGCGGCCCGCGCGCGGTGGTCGAGGTCGGACAACCGGCCCGTCCTCGGCTCGACCGGGCGGGGCCCCCGGACTTCGGATGTACCACCTCGAGAAAGGACGAGGCCACATCATGGCTCGCAAAGGTCTGTTCCCGATGACCGTGATGGCGGCGTTGCTGCTCGTCGCGACAGCGTTCGTCGCCCCGGTCCATGCCCAGGAGGAAGGCGAGGACGAGATCTCGCTGAACATCGAGGGCATCATGAACACCTCGGACTCGCTCGCGTGGTCGGCGTCGGACTCGATCGACGAGATGGTCCAGGTCGAAGAAGCTCCCAGCGGCATCATGGGGTGGTTCGAGCAGACTCCTCTCGGTCAGAGCGGGGCCGGTCAGCTCTTCGTCGCCGGTGGGAACTTCATGTGGGGTCTGCTGGCGGCCGCCATCCTGGCGCTGGCCGTGATCCTCGAGCGCGCCTTCACCCTGGCGAAGGCCCGCACCAATACGCGTCGCCTGATCGGCAACGTCATCACCACGCTGCGCAGCGAGGGCGTGAACGAGGCCGCGCAGGTGTGCGAGCGTACCCGTGGCCCGATCGCCGCGATCCTCCACAGCGGCCTGCTGCGCGCCGAGCGCGGTCCGGAGGCCGTCGAGAAGGCGATCGAGACCTCGGGGACCATCGAGATGGCCTTCCTCGAGCGCGGGCTCGTGGCGCTGTCGGCCGTGGCGAACACCGCGCCGCTGCTCGGCTTCCTCGGCACGGTGTCCGGCATGATCTCGGCCTTCGAGGCCATCGCCAACGCCGACAACGTGAACGCCAAGCTCGTGGCGAGCGGTATCTCCGAGGCGCTGATCACCACCGCCAGCGGGCTGATCATCGCCATCCCGGCGTCGCTCGGTCACAGTTTCTTCCTGTCGATCATCGACCGCTTCATCATCGAGATGGAAGAGACCTCGGCCGAGCTGGTCGAAGAGCTGACGCAGATCGGCCACCGCTAGGCGCGGCCTTCGCGGTGAAGGAGCAGGACCATGGCGGTCAAGATCAAGAAGTTCCGGCGGCCGACCGAAGAGATGAACATGTCGTCCATCGCGGACATCGTGTTCCTCTTGCTCATCTACTTCATGGTCGTGACGGTCTTCCAGCAGGACATCGGCATGCCCTTCGTGCTGCCGGCGGCGACCGAGCAGGAAGAGACCGTTCAGATCAAGGAGTCGAACACGGCGTCGCTCGAGGTCACCGCTTCGAACATCGTTATGCTCGACGGCCAACCGATGGCCATCAACGGGATCAAGAACGAACTCGAGCGTCGACTCCTCGCGAACCCGAAGCTCGTGGTGATCGTCGAGAACCATCCCATGTCCGACTACGGGATCTTCGCGGCGGTGCTCGACGAGGTGCGGCTGGCGAAGTGCCGCAAGGTCGCCATCAAGATGATGGACGTGTAGGGGGGCGACCGTGAAGTTCGAACGGAATCAGAAGACCAAATCCCAGATCCCGACGGCGTCCTTCGGTGACATCGTCTTCCTGCTGCTGATCTTCTTCATGGTGACGACGGTGTTCAAGACCGAGGACGGTCTCGAGGTCGACCTGCCGCGGGCCGAGTCGGGCGTCGAGATCAAGCGCGACGACATCCGCAACATCTACGTGGACCAGTTCGGGCGTATCTCGGTCGACGACAAGCTGGTCAACGAGCAGCTCGCCGCCCAGATCATGGCGCAGAGCTACGAGTCGAACCCCATGACCATCGTCAATTTCCAGGGTGACATCCATACGGACTACGAGGTCATGGACCGGATCATGGAAGAGTTGAAGAAGGTCAACGCGGTGCGCGTGTCCTTCAGCAACAAGGTCGAGAGCGCCCAGCCAAAGTTCTAGGTGACGCATGTCCGAAGCGACGCACAGTCCACCTCCGGAGAGCTGGGAACACGTCGGCCTGGCCACCGAGAACGACCGCTTCAAGGCGCGGTACGGCCGCTACATGCGGGTCGCCACCGCTTCGTCGTTCATCATCTACCTGCTGATCTTCCTCTTCAGCCCCGAGCTCGAGATCGAGCCCTACCGTTTGAAGGAGGAGACGGTCGAGGTCGTCGACATCCCCGAGACGATCGACATCCCGCCGCCTCCGCAGGAGTTGCCGAAGCCGCAGGTGCCGGTGGAGGCCGCGCCCGACGCCGAGGTCGAAGAGGACGTCGAGATCGCCGACACCCTGCCGGAGAGCTTCGACCAGTACGTTCCGCCGCCCCCAGGTGGAGGCGGAGGTACCGGCAACGACTTCGTCGCCTTCGACACCAAGCCCGAGATCGTCAACTACGTGTCGCCCGAGTACTCGGAGTTCGCGCGCGAAGCCGGCCTCGAGGGTCTGGTGATGGTCGACGTGCTGGTCGGCACGAACGGCCGTGTGAAGGCCACGCGGATCTCCAAGAGCGTGCACCCCGTGCTCGACGCGGCGGCGATCGAGGCCGCGCAGCGGGCGACCTTCACTCCGGGCAAGCAGCGTGACATCCCGGTCGAGGTCTGGGTGACCTTGCCCTACAATTTCACGTTGTTCTAGACCGGTCGGCCGGAGATCCGAATCGACGACGCACGCCGGTTCCCGTTCGGAGCCGGCGTGTGCGTTTTCCCGGGGACGGGTGGCGTCCGATCGATTCCGGCCGTCGAACCCTGTAACCCGATCGCGCGTCCCGCGTAGAGCACCACAGTGTCCGGGCACCGGACCGTCCGGCGGTCGCGGTGATTCCGGGTGACCGAATCCGAAGGGGAGGCCTTCATGCAGTCCGTTCACGACCGAGGCTCGAGGCTCGGAACCGCTCTGGTCCTGGCGCTCGCGGCCACCGTGCTGCTGCCCGGCACCGCGACCGCGCAGCTCGACGAGAAGCTCGAAGCGCTCGAGAACGCCCTGGAGGACGTCTACGACGGGCAGCCGGCCACGCTCGAGGAGTGCATCCGCGCGGCCGAGGTCGGATCGGTCGTGCTGGGCGGCTACGAGGAGGACGTTCTCACCGCCGAGACCGACAAGCTGGCCGCTCTCATGCAGTGGCTGCCCGACCTGGGCGTGAGCGCCTCGTACCAGGAGAGCGAGCGGACCGAACTCGACCAGGCGATCACCCGGCCGGAGCTCATCCCCTTCCCCTTCGTCGATCCGCAGGGCAATCCCCTGATCGTGACGATCGGCGGCGACACGCTCAGCACCGTCACCCAGGTGCGGACCAACCGGGTCGAGGACGTCACCATCGACCAGACCTTCCAGAGTCAGTCGATCTCGTCGAACTGGACCGTGTTCAACGGGTTCGACCGCCTGGCCGAGCGCTCCCAGGCGAGCGCGAACTACGACGCCAGCGTGGCCACGCTCGACTACCAGCGCGACGTGCTGCGTGAAGACGTGACCAACGCCTTCTACGACTACATCCGGGCCCAGCAGCGCGTGCAGGTCGCGATCGACGCCCGGGAGCTGGCTCTGCAGGAGCTCGAGCGCGCGGAGACCTACTTCGAACTCGGGATCTCGACACGCAGCGACGTCCTGCAGGCGAAGGTGCGCCACCAGCAGACCAAGCTCGACGTGGTGCGCGAACGCAACGGCGAGCGCAACGCCTTCCTCGGACTCGCGCACTCGATGAACATCCCGGGCGCGCGGCCCTTCGACGTCCGCAGTGATCTTCCCGCGGTGGCCGAGATCGACGTGGCGCCGGTCGACACGCTGCTCGCCACCGCGCGGCAGCAGCGCCTGGACCTGGCCGCGGCCGAGTACCAGCTCGAGGCCAGCCGAGCCGGGGTGACACGTGCCCGTTCGGGCTACTGGCCGTCGGTACAGGTGTTCGCCCAGTACTCGCGCAGCGAGTCCGAGACGCCCTTCCGCTTCGGTGCGCAGGAGAACACGCAGCTCTCGTACGGGATCCAGGGACAGTGGCAGATCTTCGACCGGTGGCGCACGCAGCAGCGCACACGCAACGCGGTGGCCCAGCGGCGCCGTGCCGAGTATCAGGTCCGTCAGCAGCAGCTGAACGTGGAGCTCGAGGTCGTGAACCTCTGGAACAACCTGACCGAGGCGATCGAGACCCACGAGGTGTCGTCGGTCGCCGTCGAGCAGTCCAAGGAGGACCTGCGCCTGGCGAACGAGCGCTTCAAGGTGGGGGCGGGCACGCAGCTCGACGTGATCACCGCCCAGGTCAACCTGGCCCAGGCGCGGCGTGACCTGGTCGACGCGCAGATCAACGCCATCAAGTTCCAGCGGCAGCTCGCGCGTGCCACCGGGGCGTCGGCCATGGCGGAGAACCGGGAGTAGGGTCGTGTTGATCGCCTGCGAGGGACTCGGGAAGACCTACCACATGGGTGACACCGCGGTGCACGCCGTGCGGGAGGTCGAGCTGGAGATCGACACGGGTGGCTACGTGGCGATCATGGGCCCCTCGGGTTCGGGCAAGTCCACGCTCATGAACCTGATCGGCTGCCTGGACACCCCGACGGCCGGATCCTACCGCCTCGTCGACCGGGACGTCGGAACGCTCGACGACGACGCCCTGGCGGCGATTCGCAACGCGGAGATCGGATTCGTGTTCCAGGGATTCCACCTGCTCCCGCGGGCCACGGCGCAGCAGAACGTCGAACTGCCCCTGGTGTACGCCGGCCTCGGCGACCGGGAGCGACGGGAGAGGGCCGAACGCGCGCTGGCCTCGGTGGGCCTGACCGATCGCGCGGGCCATCGGCCCAACCAGTTGTCCGGAGGCCAGCGGCAGCGCGTGGCGATCGCCCGCGCGCTGGTGAACGAGCCCTCGTTGCTGCTGGCCGACGAGCCCACGGGCAACCTCGACTCGCGCACCGGGGCCGAGATCCTCGACCTCCTCGACGACTTGCACGGTCGGGGACTGAGCATCATCATGGTGACGCACGAGTCGGACGTGGCCGCCCGTGCCCAGCGCGTCGTGCGCCTGCACGACGGACGCATCGCCTACGACGGTCCCCCCGGCGAGTGAAGTCTCGAACGCCATGACCGGTCGCGCCATCCCGCCGAGTGTTCTTCGTCCCGTCGGGGTGGCGGTCTTCGCGTGGTTCCTCGCGCTCACCGGGTGCACGGGAGCCGCGGGGCCGGCGCCGGCCATGGACGACACTCCCTGGTTCGAGGCCGACGTCCTGGCCGGCCTCGACGAGGAGAACCGGCCGCGCGCCACGGTGACCGTCTCCATTCCCTACCGACGCATGGTCTTCTTCCGCGAGGAACAGGGCTACGTCTCGCGCTACCGGCTGCGCGCGATCCAGCGGGTGGCAGGCGACGCCGTGCAGCTGCGCGAGTGGAGCGGGACCGCCTACGCCGAGGACTTCGAGGAGACCCGACAGTCGAAGGTCCTGCGCCGCACCGTGGGCCTGGCCCTTCGGCGGGTCGAGGGTGCCGCACGCGGCTCGCAGGTGATCGAGCTGCAGGTCGAGATCGAAGGAACGAAGCGGCGCGCACGGCGCGTGATCCCGGTCGAGAACGCGAGTTTCCGCAGCGGCGGGCTGACCCTCGGGCACCCGACGCTCTACCGGCAGCACGACGCGCTCACGGAGATCCCCACCGCCGTCGAGGTCATGGGGCACGCCATGCCCGATCCGGGCGCCTTCGACCGCCACGAACGCGGTCCCTTCGACCTGGCCACCGGGCCGCCCTGGATCCTCCTGCGCATCTTCGACCTGCGCAACGATCCTCCCGACTCCACCTATCTGCTCACGGTGCGCGTGGTGAACGAGGACACGGCCACGTCGCGGTGGCGGCAGACCTTCGAGGTTCCGCGCTCGGGCAGCGAGACGGGCGCGCTCGTCCGCGTGCCGGGCTCGGGCCTGGCCTTCGGTCAGAACCGGGTGCGGGTGTCCCTGCCGGGAGCCGACGGGGTGGAGGTCGAGATCGAGAACCGCGGGCTCGACCTCACCGAGAGTCGGAGCTGGGAGGCCAACCTCGAGCGGATCGAGATCATCGCCGACCGCGACGAACTCGAGCGTCTGCGGGATACTCCGGCCGGTGAGCGCGTCGAGAGATGGCGGGCGTTCTGGAATCGCCGCGACCCGGACCCGGCGACGGAGCGCAACGAGGCGCTCGAGGAGCACCATCACCGCGTCGCCTACGCGCGGGCGAACCTGCGCGACGGATTCCGCGACGGGGCCCTCAGCGATCGCGGACGGATCTGGCTGCTGCACGGTCCGCCCGATCGCATCGAGACCTCGGCGCCGGGTTTCGAGTCGAACGAACGCTTCGAGGTCTGGCGTTACCGTGACGTCGGCCTGCTCTACTACTTCCGCGACACCGACGGGTTCGGGACCTACCGGCTCGTCTGGCGCGAGGCCATCTGATGATCGATCCCGCTCTACGATCCGACGCGGTCGCGGCCGCACGCGGATCCGGCGTCGACTGGAAGAACGCCTGGATCGGAGCCGACCCCGGAGGTGAGGTCGTCGCGTATCCGCCATCCGCGGCGGCGGCGGTCGGCGTCGCCGCTCTCGAGCCGCACGGTCCGCTGCGCCCGACCACGATCCTCGAGCCGATGCGGGGCGAGCCCGCGCACCGCGCCGAGATGATCAGCGAGATCCGGGGCGGCGAACACCTGCTCGGGCTGTTGCGCCGCGACGACTGGTGGCTGGTCGCGGGCGAGGACGGCTACGTGGGGTGGGTGCACGGCTGGACGCTCGAGGACGACGGCGAGACCGAGCGGGCCGAGCGGGCGGCCCGCTGGTGCGGCCGCTACGCCGAGCCGCTGGGAACCCTTTGGATCTCCGACACCTTCGCCGCGGTTCCGCTCGTGCTGGGAACCCCACTGTTGCGCGTCGACGCCGACACCACCGAGCGCGGGGACTGGCGCCTGGTCGCCACCGTGCACGGCCACGAGGGATGGATCCCGGCCCGGAGCCTCGAGGCCACCGTGCGCGCCGATGCCCGCGGCGTGCTCCGCCACGGGCGCATGCTCACCGGGACGCCGTACCGCTGGGGTGGTCGCAGTCCGCTGGGTTTCGACTGCAGCGGCTTCGTCCAGCTGCTCTTCGCCCTGGCCGGTGTCGGGCTGCCGCGCGACGCCTCGCAGCAGCAGCGCGTCGGCGAGGAGGTCACCCGAGAGGCGACCGCCTGGCAGGCCGGCGATCTGCTCTTCTTCGGCGACCCCGCCGACCACGTGGGGATCCATGATGGGCGCGAGGGCCTGCTCCACTGCCGCGGATCGGTACGGCGGGATCGTTTGCGCGAGATCGCGCCCCTGATGGAGCGTTTGTCCGCAGTTCGGCGCATCGACTTCGGTGACGACGGCTCCGGATCGACACTGTGGCGACGGCGGCCGGCGGAGCGCCGTTCCCCGTAGTCGTCGCGCGAGGTCGACGACACCAGACCCCCGGAGAGCACCGATGGTGCCCGGGACGCGGGAACGCCCCTTGCGGTGGGGACGAGCAACGGCTCCCCCTGCGCCCGGATCGCGAGTTCTGGTGTACTTCTTCTACTACTACCCCGTCGGCGTCGACGTCGCGCGGGCCCGTCCGCCGTGGATCACGTGGACGCTGCTCGCGGCGATGGTCGTCGTCCACCTGCTCGCCCATCCCCTGCGCGAGCTGACCGACGTCTCGTGGTGGAGCTACGCCTACCGACCGGCAGAGATGGACGTGCTGACCCCGGCCACGGCGATCTTCCTGCACGGCGGCTGGATCCATCTCCTGGGCAACGCCCTGTACCTGTGGGTGTTCGGACCGGCCCTGGAGCGCGCGCTCGGGCGGCTGGGGTTCCTGCTCCTCTTCGTGGGCACGGGCTATCTGGGGAGCCTTACCCACGGAGCCGTCGTGATGAACCTGGCGCCCGAGGCGGCCTGGAGTGCGCTCGTGGGCGCGAGTGGCGCGATCAGCGGGCTCCTGGGCCTGTTCATGCTGCGCTTCCCGTGGGGCCGCGTGCGGATCGCCTGGTGGGCCTTCATGCCCCTGCAGGCCGTGAACCGGGCCGGGGTGGCCACGTTGCCCTCGGTGGCCGCGGTCCTGCTGTGGGTGCTGCTGCAGGTGGTCATGGCCCTGGTGAACGGTCCGACCGGTGGCACCAGTTACGGCGCGCACCTCGGGGGCCTGGCGACGGGCCTGTTCATGGGTCTCGCTCTGGGTATGCCGTGGCGAGCGGCGACCGAGCGCTGGCTGGTGAAGGGGCGCCGTCATCTGCAGCGGGGCGAGACGCACGCTGCGGTCGGCGCGCTCCGTCGCTACCTCGAACGGATGCCGCACGACGGCGAGGCCCGCCTGGAACTCGCGCGCGCCCTGCGCGTGGCGCGCGACGTGGTCGGCTCGTCGAGCGAGTACCGAACGGTGGTCGACGCGGCGCTGGTGGAGCAGCGACTGGGCGACGCGTGCGAGGTCTACTCGGAAGCCCGTCGCGGCGATCCCGTCTTCCATCTGCCACTGCGCGAGCAGAAGCGTGTCGCGCATTTCCTCGAGAAGCTCGGACGCGAGCGCGACGCGGTGACCGCCTACCTCGATCTGCACCGCTTCCACCTCGACCACCCCGATGCGGTGCACGGCCTGGTGCGCGCGGCCACGATCCTGGTCACCCGACTGCAGCGCACCGAAGAGGGGCTCGAGTTGTTCGAGCAGGCGCGCCGGGACTTCCCCGACCACCCGCTTCAGAACTGGCTGGATCGGGAGTACCGCCAGCTCCGTCATCGGAGCGCGGCCGGCGGAGTCCCGCTCAGCGCTTGATCAGCTCCTGGTGCAGGCTCGCCAGCCAGCCCCGACCCTCGGCGTCGGGCACCAGGAAGGCGCGGTGACGTTGTCCGGCGAAGCTCGACAGCGGCGGGCCCATGCGCTGGGCCACGTGGTCGATCGCCACCTGCACGCGCCGGCTCGCCACGCCGCGTCCGACGAGCGTCACCCGGCGCTGTCTCCGCTCGATCGAGAAGCTCAGTCCCGGCTCCTCGCGCAGGAAGTCCGACAGCTGTTCGTGCAGTGCAGGTCCCTCGAGGTCGGGCAGGGTGAGGGTCAGACAGAGTCCGGTGCGCGAATCGGTCGGCTGCACGCAGCCGTCGACGCACAGATCGGTGCGATCGATCAAGTGCAGCAGGCGGGCCATGGTCCCCGTGTCGTGGGGCAGCGAGTCCACCGACAACACCGCGACCGGATGACTGAGGACGATCATCCACACCGGCAGGTGGTTCACCGCCGACTCGTCACCGATGAAGGTGCTGTCGGACGTGCTGGTGATTCCGCGCACCTCGAGCGGCAATCGGTACGCGCGCGCCTGTTCGAGCGACTGCGGGTGCAGGATCGCGGCCCCGGCCTCGGCCAGGTCGATCATGGCGTCGTAGTCCAGACGCTCGAGCCGATAGCTCAGCGACAGCATGCGCGGATCGGCCGAGTGCACACCCTCGACGTGACGGAAGAAGACCACGCGGTCGGCGTGATGGGCGTGGCCCAGGGCCACGGCCGTGATGTCGCTGCCACCGCGTCCGAGGGTCGTGACGCGCCCGTCGCGCGTCTGCCCCTGGAAGCCCGCGACCACGGGGATCTCGCCGGCGGCGAGACTGGCGGCGATGGGCGAGGGGTTCACGTCGAGGATCCGCGCGCGTCCGAAGCAGGTGTCGGTGACCAGGCCGGCCTCGCCGCCGCTGAACGAGCGCCCCGCCAGGCCACGCTGCTGCAGGGCCAACGCCATGAGCGCTGCCACCTGCGACTCTCCCGTGGCCAGCAGCCGGTCGAGTTCCTCGCCGGGCGCCTCGGGGTGGAGGCGGCGGGCCAGCGCGAGCAGCTGGTCGGTCGCGCCGCCCATGGCCGAGACCACCACGATCACCTTGATGCCGGCGCGCGTGATCTCGGAGACGCGAGCCGCGGCGGTCTCGATCTGATCACCGCCGGCGAGAGATGAGCCACCGAACTTCAGGACGCGTACCCGCAACCGCTTCGACCTCCCCGCCGCGGAACCCCCGGAGCAATCGGGGCCGGAATCCTCGCCGGTCGATGTACCGACGCGGGCAAACAGTAGTCCAAACCCCGCCGCCTTGGCCAATTCCCGGTTGATGCCGCGCGCGAGCTCTGCTATGCTGCCGCCGCCGTGGGAACGTAGGTGCTTTGAGATCAACAGCTTAGCCAATCCGTCCACACCTGGGGCCACGGCGTGGGCCCGTCCTCCCTCGACGTGGCATGCGCATGCACGAGCTTCCCCCGGACGAGCGTCCGCGGGAACGTTGCCATCGGCTCGGCGCCGGTTCCCTGTCCGCGGTGGAGCTGGTGGCCCTGGTTCTCGGAGGGGGGAGCGGCCGTGGCAGCACCCTTGCCCTGGCTCGGGGAGTCCTCCAGCGATTCGGAACCCTGCAGCGTCTGGCCCGGTGCGAGCCGGCCGTCCTGGAGTCGCTCGACGGCATCGGCGCGGCCCGCTCGGCGGCGCTCGCGGCGGCCTTCGAGCTCGGGAAGCGGTCGGTGCGGCCCGAGGCGGCCGACGTGCAGACGATCGAGGGGCCGGAGCAGGCTCTGGCGCTGCTCGGACCGCTCCTGGACGGACTCGAGCAGGAAGCCGTGGTGGTCCTCTGTCTCGGTGCCCGGCACCAGGCACTGCAGGCGACCACGGTGGCCCTGGGCCAGATCAACGCGGCGGGCGTGCACCCGCGCGAGGTCTTCCGCGACGCGATCGCCGTGGGGGCGGTGGCGCTGATCCTGGCGCACAACCACCCCTCCGGGGATCCGGAGCCGAGTGAGGACGACGTCCGTCTCACCCGCCGCCTGCAGCGCTGCGGGGAGACGTTGGGAATCGAGGTCCTCGACCACCTGGTGGTCGGGGCCGGACGATGGGTCAGCCTGCGGGAACGCCGCCTCGTGTGAGGGGTAGTGGACCACGGGCGACAGGAGGGGGCCCCGGACACGGGCCCGCGTGGGGTCAGCGCTCCAGCGAGGGAACGCGAAGGAAATGTCCACGGAGAACGGACAGCAGGCGGGTCTGTGGAACCGGTTCTCGAACCTGTTCAACAACGACATCGCCATCGATCTCGGTACGGCGAACACGCTGGTCTACATCAAGGGCAAGGGCATCGTCCTGAACGAGCCCAGCGTGGTGGCCGTCGACAAGCACACCCGCAAGGTGCACGCGGTGGGTCACGCCGCGAAGTCCATGCTGGGCAAGACGCCCGACAAGATAGAAGCGATCCGCCCGCTCAAGGACGGCGTGATCGCGGACTTCGACGTGACCGAGCACATGCTCCGCGAGTTCATCCAGATGGCGCAGCGGCGGCGGCACTTCATCGCGCCGCGCATCATCATCTGCGTGCCCAGCGGGATCACCGAGGTCGAGAAGCGCGCCGTGCGCGACTCGGCCAAGCACGCCGGCGCGCGCGAGGTCTTCCTCGTGGCCGAACCGATCGCCGCGGCGATCGGGGTGGGGTTGCCGGTCGATCAGCCCAGCGGCAACATGATCATCGACATCGGCGGCGGCACGAGCGAGATCGCGGTGATCGCGCTGAACGGCATCGTCTGCGACACCTCGATCCGCGTGGGAGGTGACGAACTCGACGACGCGATCGTCAGCCACCTGAAGAAGAACTACAACCTGCTGATCGGCGACCAGACCGCCGAGATGATCAAGAAGGAGATCGGCAGCGCCTACAAGCTCGACGGCGAGCTCGAGATGGAGGTCAAGGGACGCGACCTCGTCGCGGGGATCCCCAAGACGCTGCGCATCAGCAGCGAGGAGATCCGTCAGTCCCTGCAGGAGCCGCTGGCGCAGATGGTCGACGCGTTGAAGAGCGCGCTCGTGCAGACGCCGCCCGAACTCGCGGCCGACATCGTCGACCGCGGCATCGTCATGACCGGCGGCGGCGCCCTGCTGCGCAGTCTGCCCGAGCTGTTCCGAGAGGCCACCAACCTGCCGATCAACACGGTCGACGACCCCCTGTTCTGCGTCGTCCTGGGTACGGGCAAGATTCTCGACAACATCACGGCCTACGAGGACGTGATCATGCACTCCGGCAAGGACTGAGATGGCAGAACGTCCGCAGGGCCTGCAGCGCGTCGGCGACAGACTCGTGCTGACCGTGTGCGTCCTGCTGTCGATCTGGATGACGACCTGGGACGAGTCCGACCGCGTGCGGCGGGGCGCGGCGTGGCTGCACGCTCTGGTCACCCCGATCGAGTGGACGAACCGCTTCGCCGAGGACCTGCTGGAACTCAAGCGCGAGAACGAACGTCTGCGCGCGCGGGTCGCTGCCCTGGAGCTCGATCTTGCGCATCTCGAACGAGGACGCCTGCGGCTCGAGGAACTCGAGGCCCGCGCGGGCTTCTACGAGCGGACCCGGGGCCGGCTCGCCCCGGGCGAGGTGCTCGAACTCGTGGTGAGCCGGATCCCGGTGCAGGCGAAGATCAAGACCTTCGGGGCCGACAGCCTCGAGGTCTGGATGCCCGTGATCACCGAGAACGGTCTGGCCGGTCGTGTTCGCCAGGTGCTCGGACACGACCTCGCCCTGGTGCAGTTGCTCACCGAGGAGGACTCGCGGATCAGCGTCGAAGTGGCACGCACCGGTGTGACGGGACTGTTGCGCCACGACGGGCGTCGCTTCTTCATCGATCACGTACCGCAGGGAGACCCGGTGCGCGTGGGCGACGAGGTGGTCACCAGTGGCCTGGGCGGAACCGTGCCGAAGGGTCTGGCCGTGGGACGCGTCACGCGCGTGCGTTCGTCGCCCAGCGAACTCTTCCAGGAGGTCGAGGTCGAGAGCGCGGTTCGCTTCAGTGCCCTGCGCCGCGTCTACGTGGTGACGCGGCCCGGTCCGTGGTACGCCGGCTTCGAGGGCATGGTCTCGGCCGTGCCCGACAGTCAGCGCGCCGCCGCGCACGACACCAGCGAGGGGGCGCGACGATGAACGGAATGCGTCTGACCGTGGCCGTGGCGATCACCCTCGTGGCCCAGCTCGCCTTCGTGCCCCGCATGGCGATCATGGGCATCGCGCCGGACTTCGTGGTCCTGCTCGTCGTGCTGGTCGCGCTCCGGGTGGGCCCTTCGGGTGGTGCCGTGCTCGGGTTCGTGGTGGGTCTGTTGCAGGGCATGCTCGCTCCCGAGACCCTCGGCCTCGACGCCCTGTCGAAGACCCTGGTCGGTTGGGCCGTCGGGAAGCTGTCGTCGTCGCTGGCGATCGAGGGACCCGCGCTCTACTTCGGGCTGGTCGCGGTGTCCGTGCTCGCGCACGACCTGGTCTACCTGATCGGACTCACCCAGCTCGACGTCGCCCGTCTGCTCGGGCTCTTCGTGACGCACTCGTTGCCCGCGGCCGTGTACACGGGTCTGGTGTCGTTGCTGATCGGGGTGATCGCGAGCGCCGTGGCCGGCGGAGTGCTGAACCGGACGGCGGAGGTGCGTCGTGGATGAACGCTCCCGTCAGTGGCGGGCGCGTGCCCTGATGATGGCGGCGGCGATCGGCTTCGGCGTGCTGGCCGTCACCCTGTTCACCATGCAGGTGGTCCGTCACCAGGACTACGCCGAACTCGCGCGGGAGAACCGGCAGTACAGCCGCCGGGTGCTCGCGCCGCGCGGCCTCGTGAGCGATCGCACGGGCTTCACCCTGGCCCACAACGAGTACCAGGCACGGATCACCTATCCGCGCGAACGGGTGCGCGCCGACGACCCGGTGCTGAACCGGTTGATCGAATTGCTCGACCTCGATCGCGACGCGCTGTTCGAGTGGGTCGACCGCGCTCCGCCCGGTGACCGGGTCACCCTGGTGCGCCGGGCGAAACCGCCCCAGATCGCGATCGTGGAGGAACACCGCGTCGAACTGCCCCAGGTCCAGCTCCGTGTCGAACCGCGGCGGCAGTACCCAGGAGAGTCCCTGGCCTCGCACCTGGTGGGCTACGTGGGCGAGGTCCGTCGGGACGAGACCGGGAGGAACAGCCCGTACTTCGCCGGCGACATGATCGGGCGCACCGGCATCGAGGCCTTCGCCGAACGACTGCTGCGCGGGGAACACGGCCGCAAGGTGGTCGAGGTGAACGCCGCGGGTCACGTGATCGGAGAGCTCCCCGGCGTGCACGTGCCCGTCGTCCCCGGTGGGCACGTCTACCTGACCATCCACCATGCCCTGCAGAAGCGGCTCGAGGAGCTGCTCGACGGATACGTCGGCGCGGGCGTCGTGATCGAGGTCGCCACCGGGGACGTCCTGGCCGCGGCCAGCGCGCCCGCGGTGGACCCGAACGAGTTCACCGGGGGGATCAGCCACGAGCGGGCGGAGCAGCTGCGCTCCGATCCGAACAAGCCCGAGTTCAACCGCGCGTTCCGTGGCGTGTACCCGCCGGGCAGTCCCTTCAAGCTGATCACGGCCGCGGCCGCGCTCGAGCGGGGACTCGTCGATCCCGAGGAGACCTTCGAGCCCTGCTACGGGGGCTATCGCTTCGGCAACCGCTTCTTCGGATGCTGGAAGGAGACGGGTCACGGCGTCCTCGATCTCGAGGGCGCGATCGTGCAGAGCTGCGACACGTACTTCTATCAGCTCGTGCAGCGGCTCACCGTGGACCAGCTCGCCGAGGCGGCACGACGGTTCGGTCTGGGGTACGAGACGGGGCTCGAGTCCTTCCACGAACAGACGGGGCTCGTGCCCGATGCCGACTTCTTCGACGCGCGCCACGGCCCGCGGGGCTGGACCGACGGCGTGAAGCTGAACCTGGCGATCGGACAGGGAGAGCTCCTGGTCACGCCCCTGCAGATGGCGCGGACCTTCGCGGCGATCGGCGGCGACGGCTACCTCTACCGGCCGCACGTTCTGCTGGTGACCGAGAACGCCTACGGCGTCCGCGACGCCCGGCACGTCTACCGGTCGACCGAGCCCGTGTGCTCGCCACGTGTGCGTCGCTTCCTGCAGGAGTCGATGCGATCGGTGGTGCACGACGACCTCGGCACCGGCGGTCTCGCGCAGGTGGACGGCTTCGAGGTGGCGGGCAAGACCGGAACGTCGGAGAACCCCTTCGGCGATCATCACGCCTGGTTCGTGGCCTACGCACCCGCGCGCGACCCGGAGGTCGCCGTCGCGGTGATCGTGGAGAACTCGGGGCACGGGGGCGAGGTGGCCGCGCCGATCGTGGGCAAGGTGCTGCACGAGTACTTCGAGTTGCAGGGTGCGGTGGCGTCCGACGGGGAGGCACGCTGATGGGTCGGTTGCTGTCCGTCCTCGTCCGTGCGGACGCCTTCGCGCTGGTGGCGTGGGCCGCGCTGGTGTCGGTCGGCCTCGCCGCGGTCTACAGCTGCACGGTCGACTTCCAGAGTTCGGCCGAGATCGTTCCGTCGAACCTCTCGCGTGCGGTCTTCCACACGCAGGTGACCTGGGTGCTCGTCGGGGCCGTGGTCGCCTTCCTGTGTCTGCTGATCCCCTACCGGCACTTCGACACCCTGGCCTACGTGGCCTACGGCGTGGCGCTGGTCCTGCTGGTGGCGGTGCTGGTGGTCGGGGTCGAGTCCGGCGGCGGGCGGCGGTGGCTGTCGCTGGGTGGGTTGAGCTTCCAGCCGTCGGAGGTGGCCAAGGTCGCGCTGATCCTCGCGCTGGGACGGTTCCTGGCGGGGCGGACCGACCGTTCGGCCAAGGTGATGGTGGGCGGTGCGGCGGCCTTCGTGTTGCCCATGTTCCTGCTCGTGGTGCGCGAGCCCGACCTGGGCACCGCGCTGGTCTATCCGGCGCTGGCGATCCCCATGCTGTTCTGGGCCGGGGTTCCGGCGCGTCTGCTTCTGGCATTGATCTCGCCGGTGCTCAGCGCGGTGATCATGTTCATCGCGCAGCAGACCCTGGACGACGTGTGGCCGTGGGTGCTGTACGTGATCGCCCTGATGGTCCTGCTGTACTTCGCGCGTCTGTACATCCTGCAGAACCTGTTGCTCATGGGGAGCAATCTGGTGACCGGCCTGGCGATCCCTCTCGTGTGGGAGAAGCTGCAGCCCTACCAGCAGGCGCGGATCCTGGCCTTCTTCTCGCCCAGCGACGCCGACCGACTCGGCTACGGCTACCAGACCTTCCAGAGCAAGGTCGCGATCGGTTCCGGTGGGCTGGTGGGGAAGGGATACCTCGAGGGCAGCCAGAAGGGTCTCGCCTTTCTCCCCGAGCGGCACACCGACTTCATCTTCAGCGTGATCGGCGAGGAGCTGGGCCTGCTCGGCGCGGTGGCCGTGCTCGCGCTGTTCCTGCTGCTCGTCGTCCGCGCGCTGCGCGTGGCCGAGATCAGCAAGCGATCGTTCGGCGGCATGATCGCGGTCGGAGTGGCCGCCTACTTCTGTTTCCAGGCACTGGTGAACATCGCGATCACCGTGGGTCTGCTCCCGGTCACCGGCCTGCCCCTACCGCTGTTGAGCAAGGGCGGCAGTTCCATGCTCGCGAGCTGTATCATGCTGGGGTTGATGTTGAACGTCTCGGCCCGTTGGTCCGAGGTCTGAGGCGGCATGCTGGTCTTCGAACGCGGCCGGTTGACCGACACCGCCGGGGCTCCGAAGGATTGGCCCGATCTGGCGGTGCTCGGCGACCCGGTTGCGCACTCGCTGAGTCCGCGGCTGCACACGGCCGCACTGCACGCGCGCGGACTCGATCACGACTACGCCGCGATCCGCGTCGGCTGCGAGGACCTCCGAGCGTGCCTGGACGCCGCGGCCGACCACGACGTGCTCGGGCTCAACCTGACCGTGCCGCACAAGGAGCGCGGCCTGCAGTCGTGCGTCCACGTGAGTGACGAGGCCCGCGAGATCGGCGCCACCAACACCCTCGTGCGGCGTCGAGACCAGTGGCACGCGCACAACACCGACGCACGCGGGCTCGCCCTGGCCCTGCAGTCGTGGCGGGGACGGCGGCTGGGTGCGGTGCTCGAGCACGTGGTGGTCGTGGGCAGCGGGGGCGCGGCGCGGGCCGCCGTGGTGTGTGCGCGCGCGCTCGGCGCGCGGAGGATCCGCGTGTTGGCCCGGCGCCCGGAGCGGGCGGACTGGGCGGCGTCGATGGGTGCGGTGGTCGAGGTCCTGCCCGAGCGTGCTCCGGCGACGGCGACGCTCGTGCTGCAGTGCACGCCCCTCGGGCTCGATCCCGAACACGACCCCTCGCCGGTGTCGCTCGAGGCGGTGTCGGCCACGACCGCGGTCGTCGACCTGACCTACGCCGATCGTCCCAGCGCCTTCCTGCGTCAGGCCGACGCACGGGGGATCGACGCGATCGACGGCCGACGGATGCTGGTGGCCCAGGCGGCGCTGGCCTTCTCGATGTGGTTCGGGGCCCAACCACCGGTGGCGGCCATGGGCCGTGTGCTCGACCTGGAGTTCTGATCGCCTTCGTCCTCGTGTCCTCCCGGATCGCGCGACACGAAGATGCGGACGACCCTGATCCGCGGAGTCCTCGACCTGGCGTGGCCGCCGCGGTGCGCGGTCTGCGATGCCTGGTTCGAACCGCCGGCCGATTCCTGGTACGAGGTCGACGGACGTGCGGTGGTGCACCATCGATGTCGCGAACGCCTCGGTCCGGCCACGGAACTCGTCGTTCGACCGCACTCCGACGGCACGCCGGTCCACGCGCTGCTCGCCGACTGCCCGGCCTGGTTCGCGATCCTGCACCGGGTGAAGTACGGCGGCGAGGCGCCAGTGCTCGCGCCCTGGATCGATGCTCTCGTCGGTGCCGTCCTGGCCGGCGGCGGACTGCCTCCACGAAGTGTGGTGGCGCCGGTTCCGGACGACCCGGCGCGACTCCGTCGACGGGGGTTCAGTCCGGTGCGGCGCATCGCCGTGGCCCTGGCGCGCGCGAGCGGCGCGCGATTACGGGTCGACCTGGTCCGACGACGTCGTCCGGCGCCGTCGCAGACCGGGCGTGCCGACGATCGTGCGCGTCGGCGCAACGTCGACGGTGTGTTCGGGGTGGGGCGTCTCGCCGAGATCGCGGTGGACGCCCCGGTCGTGCTCGTCGACGACCAGATCACGTCGGGCGCGACGGTGGCCGCCTGTGTGGACGCGTTGCGGACCCGGGGAAACCCCATCGCCGTCGTCGTACTCGCCCGGGCTCGTCGTGCGCCCCGGCTGCTGCAACCTTGACACCGAGCGGAATCGGTCCCTAGACTGCCGACTGCCGGAGCGGTTGCTTGGTCGGTTTCATAAGTTCTTTCGCGTCAAGAAGTTGTCGTCTCCGGCCCGAGTACGACGCGAAGGGGTCCCGCCAGAGAATCCACGCGAACGGCCGGAAGGCCGGAACGGAAGCACCATGAAGAAGCTGACGGTCCAGGACGTCCAACTCGACGGCCGGCGTGTCCTCGTCCGGGTCGACTTCAACGTGCCCCTCGACGACCAGCGGAACATCACCGACGACACCCGCATCCGCGCCGCCTCGTCGACGATCGAGTACATCGTGGCCCACGGCGGGCGCCCGGTGCTGATGAGCCACCTGGGCCGACCAAAGGGTCAACGGAAGGAGGAGTTCAGCCTCCGTCCGGCGGCCGAGCGGCTCGAGGAGATCGTCGGACGCAAGGTACACTGCGCGCCCGATTGCATCGGCGACGAGACGCGCGCCGTGGTCGACGGGGCCGGGCGCGACGAGATCGTGCTGCTCGAGAACCTGCGCTTCCACGGCGAGGAGACCGACAACGACGCCGACTTCTCCGCGAAGCTCGCCGAGTTCGGCGACGTCTACGTGAACGACGCCTTCGGGACGGCGCACCGAGCGCACGCCTCGACGGTGGGCGTGACCCGCCACTTCGACCAGCGGGCCAGCGGGCTGCTCATGGACAAGGAGCTCGAGAACCTCGGCTCGATGCTCGAGAGCCCGCGGCGGCCGTTCGTCGCCGTCCTCGGCGGGGCGAAGGTCAGTGGCAAGATCGAGGTCATCGACAACCTCCTCGATCGTGTCGACTCGATCCTCGTGGGCGGGGGCATGGCCTTCACCTTCTTCCGCGTGCTCGGGCTCGACACCGGCGACAGCATCGTCGAATAGCCCCTGATCGACACGGTGCGCTCGATCCTCGATCGCACGAAGGAGTCGAACACCGAGATCTTCCTGCCAGAGGACGTGGTCG
>CAZQHE010000027.1:14910-36503 GCA_964593155.1 uncultured bacterium | reverse complement strand
GCGATGGTCACGACCATACGGTCGGGCAGTCACCAGCGCTAGGCGAGCATGCGGCCCGCCCGCGCGTGTGTGAAGTACATGACCTACTGCACGGCCTCGAACATGGTGATCCGCTTCTCGTGGGCCAACGCGAGCACTTCGTAGAGCTCCACGTGGAAGTGCTCCATCCACACGATCTTGCCGATGTCGTGGATCAGGCCGGCCACGAAGTACTCCTCGGCCTCCTCGCCGTAGCCGAGGGTCTTGGCCAGGGCACTCGTCGTGACACCCACGCCCAGACTGTGGCGCCAGAACTCCGCGGTGGTCCAGTTCTCCAACTGGTGGTCGTGGAACAGATCCATGACCGTCGTGGCCAGGACCAGGTCCTTCACCGCCTGCATCCCCACCAGGCTCACGGCGCGGTTGATGGTCTCGACCTTCTCGGGGAAGCCGTAGTGTGCCGAGTTGACCAGACGCAGGAGCTTGGTGGCGATCACCTGGTCCTCGCTGACCACCGCCGCCACGTCCGACGCCGAGGTGTATGGATTGCGCAGGAGGTCGCTGACGCGCTTGTAGACCAGCGGCAGTGTGGGCAGATCGTGGATCCGCTTGACGATCTTGTCGACCTGGTCACGCATCGGCCGTTCCCCCGCTGCGCTGCGAGACGACCCACCGGAAGACCTCCGAGAGGACCGGGTCCTTCCGCGCGTCACCGAACCAGCGGCCCTCTTCGAGGACGATCCGCTTGAGCTGCTCGGGATCCAGGGGCCCGGGCGCGGAGGCCTCGGCCGGTCCGTCCTCGTCGACCACGGTCACCAGCAGGACGCCGCGCTGACGCAACATCTCGAGGTGCTGCTCCCCGAGTTCGGTGCCCGCGACGAGGAGCATCTGTCCCTCGCCGTGGACCACCGGCTCGGCGAGCACGTCGCCGATCTTCGCGCGGCCGATCGGAATCTTCTTCGCCATCTCGAAATCTCCTGCCGGGTCCCCGTCCCGCAGGCCACCGATCGACGGCGGCCAGCGACACGTACTGTCGTGCGGAGCCTTCGGCCGACCGGAGCGAACCCTTGAGGGAATTCATCGGGCCGTCGTGACGCTTTGGGACGGTTCAGCCGGCGGCGCTCCACACGGGGTTGCGATCGCCCATCTCCTGCAACCACGAGGCCAGGTCCCGGTGCTCGGTCGCGGTGAGCTCGGGATCGTCGCCGAGCACTCGCGTGGCGAGCTCGCGCGCGCGCTCCACGAGGGCCGAATCGCGAAGGGGGTTGAGCAGGCGGAAAGGCACCTCGCCGTGCTGCCGGATGCCGTGCAGATCGCCCATGCCCCGCTCCGACAGGTCGAGTTCGCTGACGTCGAAACCGTTGCGGGTCGCCGCGAGGCGTTCGAGACGCTGCCGGCCCTGCGGCCCGACGTCCGCGCTCGGAACCAGGACACAGCGGCTCCGAGCCCGGCCCCGGCCCACCCGGCCGCGGAGCTGGTGCAGCTGGGCGAGCCCGAAGCGCTCGGCGTGGTGGATCACCATGAGGCTGGCCTGCGGCACGTCGATGCCCACCTCGATCACGGTGGTGGCCACCAGGGCGTCGAGCTCCCGACGCGCGAAGCGATCGGCCACGTCCTCCTTCTCGTCGGGCTTCATGCGTCCGTGCAGCAGGGCGAGCCGCACGCCCCGCAAGGGCCCGGCGGCGAGCTGTTCGTAGGCCTGCTCGGCGCTCGTCATGCCCAGGGCCTCGCTCTCTTCGACGAGCGGAAACACCAGGAACGACTGTTCGCCCCGCGCGGCGCGCTCGGTGACCTCGGCGTAGACGCGGTCCAGACCCTTGGCGCCCACGACCTGGGACTCCACGGGCGTCCGTCCGGGCGGGATCTCGTCGATCACCGACAGGTCGAGATCGCCGTACACGGTCAACGCGAGGCTGCGTGGGATCGGCGTGGCCGACATCACCAGCACGTGCGCGCCCGCCTGGGCCAGGGCCGCGCGCTGGAGGACCCCGAAGCGATGCTGTTCGTCGACGATCGCCAGGCCCAGCCGCGCGAAGTCCACTCCATCCTGGATCAGCGCGTGCGTGCCGAAGACGCACTGGACACTGCCGTCGGCCAACCCCTGCAGGATCCGGCGGCGCTCCGGACCCGGCGTGCTTCCGGTGAGGACCTCGGCCCGGACCCCGATCGATTCGAGCAGAGGGATCTGGCGCTTGCCGTGCTGGCGCGCCAGGACCTCGGTCGGCGCCATGAAGGCCGCCTGTCCCCGGGCTTCGATCGCGAAGAGCATGGCGACGATCGCCACCACCGTCTTGCCGCTGCCCACGTCGCCCTGCAGGAGGCGGTGCATGGCGGTGTCCGAGCGCAGGTCCCGCGCGATCGCGGCCAGCACCCGCCGCTGCGCGCCGGTGAGATCGAAGCCCAACCCCTGGACGTAGCGCGTCGACAGGCCCGTGTGTTCTTCGAGCACCACGGCCGCCCGCCGCCGCAACAGGCGCCCGCGGCGGATTCCCACCGCCAACTGCAGAGCGAAGGCCTCGTCGAAGGCCAGGCGGAGCCGCGCGGGTTCGACCTGCTCGATCGAGTCGGGACGGTGCAGCTGCTCGAGCGCGCGCGAGCGTTCGAGCAGATCGAGCTCGCCTCGCCACGCCTCGGGCAGCGGATCGTGGATCGTGGGCAGCAGGCCGTCGAGGGCGGCCCGGACGAGCTTGCGGATCGTGCCCTGCCGCAGACCCGCCGTCAGCGGATAGCGGGCCTGGGGCCGGGGATCGGTCAGGTCACCGTCGAGACGGTCGTCCTGAGGGGACTCCGTCTCGGGGTTCACCATCTGCAGGCGGCCACTCCACGACGTCACCTCCCCCGCCACCACCAGGTCGCGCCCCACGCGCAGCCGGTCGGCCATGTAGGGTGCGTTGAACCAGGTGAGCCGAAGGCGCGCCGGTCCGTCGCCGATCACGGCCACGACCATCGACCGTCCCCGTCGGGTCCGGCGGTTCTGCACGTCGAGCACTCGGCCAAGGGTCACGACCCGCTCGTGCTCCCGCACCTGGGCCAGCGGCTTCTCGACCCCGCGGTGGCGGTAGTCGCTCGGGTAGTGGTGCACCAGATCCAGCGCCGTCTCGATCCCGAGACGGCGCAGCAGCCGGGCCCGGTTGGGACCGACCCCCTTGAGGTACTGGACGTGGGTGTCGGCGGTGAGCGCCGGTGCGGGTCGGTTCACGCCTGCCTCCTCCGGCCGGCAGACTACTCCACGCGCTTGAAGACGTGGTAGCCCCGATCGGTGGCGATCGGCTCGGTGAACTCACCCACGGCCAGCCTCCGCACCGGTTCGCGGAAGACCCCCTGGATCGATTCGACCTCGATGAAGCCGACGTCGATCCCCGCGGTCTCGGCGATCACCGACTCCTGGTGGGCGAGCACGTAGAAGTCCTCGCCCCGGCGCAGACGGGCGATCAGCTCGCGAGCGCGTTCCTCGGTCTCGACCACGAGCTGCAGCAGGTGGACCTTGCCCGCCGCGCGTGCGGCCTCGGAGCGTTCGGCCCGGGTGCGCAGCGACTCGATCACCTCGGCGATCCGCTGCTTCTCCTGCGGATCGCGGACCCGCGCGCGGTAGGCCGCGTAGTGCTCGATCGCCTCCTCGAAGTCGTAGCGCGCGCCCGCGATCCGGCCCAGGTGGAGATGGGGCGAGGCCTGCCGCCGATCGAGCTGGACGGCCAGTCGGAGGTGCTGCTCGGCCTCGGCCACGGCGAAGCGGTTCAGCAGCAGAACGGCGAGGTTCGTGTGGGTCAGCGCCGACTCGGGATCGAGGTCGAGCGCGCGCCGGTAAGACTCCTCGGCCTCCTCCAGTCGCTCGCTCTGGGCCAGGACGTTACCCAGGTTGTAGTGCAGATCCGGGTCCTCGGGGGCGAACTCGATGGCCCGGCGGAAGGCCTGGATCGACTTCGCGCGTTCCCCGCGGAGCGAATGGACGGTGGCCAGACCACCCCAGGCATCGGCGTTGGGTTCGATGGCGTTCGACTCCCGGAACGCCTCGACGGCCTCGTCCTCGCGCCCTGCACCGAGGTGGGCCTTGCCCACCAGAGCCTTGCACATCGACGCGTCCGCCCCGCGCGCCGCAGCGTCGCGGAACGACGCCAGCGCCTGGTCGAACTCCCCGCGGCTCAGCAACACGCGTCCCACGTCGACGCGATAGTCCGCCCGCTCGGGCTCGAGCCGGATCAATTCGCGGAGCAGCCCGACCGCCTGGGGCCAGCGGCCGAAGTCCAAAGCCATGGTGGCCATGGTCCGCAGCACCTCGACGTCACCGGGCTTGCGCTCCAGGGCCTCGCGCAGGCTGGCCATGGCTCCCTCGGGATCGCCGAGGGCGGCCCGCACCTGGGCGCGCATGTAGAAGGGATCGAGCTGGTCGTCGGCCAGCTCCACCGACCGCTCGGAGGCGTCGAGGGCCTCCGAGGCGTTGCCCGACTGCAACTCGACCCATGCGATGCGCAGCCACAGCCCCCAGTCGTCGCCGTGCTCGCTCGTGAGCTCCCGGTAGGCCTCCCGCGCGGCCCCGATCCGGCCCTCGCGCAGCAGCTGGTCGGCCTCGCTCGCCCAGGGTCGCTCGTCGTCGAGCACCATGTCGCGGGACTGGGCCGCGACCAGTGTGGGCAGCAGAAGCAGGCTGATCAGGACCATGGCCCGACCGACGGTATGCATCTTGCGAAAGTTCGTCGTCATCGCACTCGCATTCGAGCGAACAGGGAGTCGCCCATGGACACCGTGCACGATCGCCCCCTCGTTCTCGTCGTCGAGGACGACCCCGACCTCCGGCGTATCCTCTGCCTGCAACTCGCCAGGATCGGCTACGCCACCGTGGAGGCCGAGAACGGGAAGGCCGGTTTCGAGCAGGCCAAGAACACCTCTCCCGACCTGATCCTTCTCGACCTGATGATGCCAGAGCTCGACGGATTCCAGGTCCTGAAGCGGATCAAGAGCCTCGACGCCCTCACCGAGATCCCAGTGCTCATCCTCACCGCCAGCCACGACGACCATCACCGACGCAAGAGCGTCTCGCACATGGCCAACGGGTTCATGACCAAGCCCTACACCGTCGACCAGTTGCGCGAAGAGATCGGCCGTCTGCTCGCTCCGGCCCCGAAGGCCTGATCGAGTCCGACCGCTCCCATCCAACGCCGGACCGGCGCCGGCGTTCCCGGAGATCTACGCTTCGGAGGCCTCTTCGGCCCACGACGGCCACACCGGAATCGGACTCCACCACCGCTGCGGGTCCTGCAACCTCCACCGGAGATCGAGTTCCGTCAACGGAGCCCAGTGCGCCCAGAGACGGTCGGCCGCCTCGGAGTCGCCGAGCTGGCGTACGGCGTGGAGCAACTCGAGGGCGGTGTCCGGACTGCTCTCGGCCTTCGCCCCGGCCTCGAGCGCCTCGACCGCCGCGTGCGGATCGCCCCGACGCCGGAGCAGGCGGCCGGTCAAGGCCGCCGAACCCGGCACACGTGCCTCGGTCGCCTCGAGATTCGCCAGACGCCGTAACGCGACCTCCTCGTCCCCACGCTCGGCGTGCGCCCGGGCGAGTTCCCACAGGATGCCCGAGTGGCGTGGATGCTCGGCCGTGGCGGCCTCGAGGACGTCGATCGCCCGCTCGACGTGCTTCTCGATCCGCAGCAGGCGCGCCCGTGCCAGCGCAGGGCCGGCGGGTGTGACCCCGGCAGGACAGGCCTCGAGAGCCCGGCGGACCAGATCCGGCCGGCCGGAGCCCAACCCCCAGGCCGCGACGTCCAGGAGCAGCGGCACGGCTTCGGTGGATTCCACCAGCTCGGCGTACTGCCGCGTGGCGGCCACCGCATCGCCCGTGAGTGCGGTGAGCGCGGCGCGCAGGAAACGCGCCTCGATGCCCGGTCGCTCGGTCTCCCACACGGTCTCGAGACGACGACGGGCCAGGTCGAGCTCTCCGGCGCGCAGATCGCACAGCGCGGCACCGTAGCGTGCGGGTGCCGAGGCATTGCCCAGCTCCTCGGCGCGCGCAAAGTGCTCGGCCGCCCTCCGCACCCGCGACCGGCGCAGGTCGACGATCCCGGCCAGGACCCGAGCGTCGGCGAAGTCCGGATTTCGCTCGAGGGCGGCGTCGAGGTGGGCACTCGCCGTCTCGGGATCGCCCTGGGCGGCCACGCACGCGGCCATGCGCAGGCGGAGGTCGGGGAAGTGCGGCGTCTGCTCCAGGAGGGGCTCGAGCCGTCCCTGGGCCTGAGCCCACAGACCTTCGTGCAACAGCGCCTCGGCGTGCTCGATCTCCTGGCGTCGCTCCACCTGCCGCGCACGGTGCGCGCGCAGTCCCTCCAGTGCCGTCTCCGGATCCAGGAAGAGCTCGGCCAGTGGGCTCCCCTGTCGACCCGCCCGCTCGTGCCACTCGCTCGACAGCTCCCGCGCCCGCGACGTCTGCCCACTGCGCAGCAACGCGATCACCCGCACGAGCGCGGCATCGACGAGACCGTCGTTGATCTCGAGGGCGCGACGGGCCGCGTCCGCGGCCGCCACGTCGTCCTCGAGTTCGAGGAGAGCGATCCCTCGTTGCAGGTGGAGGTCCGGATAGGCGGGATGGTCGCCGAGCGCGGCGTCGACGTGCTCCAGCGCCTGCGCGGGATCTCCGTGCTCGAGGCAGGCGCGTCCGAGCCGCGCGTGGGCCTCGCCGCGGTAGAAGCGGGCGAGCGTGACGTCGGGATCGGCGTCGTCGCCGCCGGCGACGGCCTCGTCGAAACAGCCGATCGCCTCCGTGAGACGACCGGCATTGAAGTGATCGATCCCGACGCCGTAGCGATCGCGGGCCCGGCTGCCGAAGAGGCGCCGCAGCATGGCTCAGTCGCGCAGGCGGCGGAGGAACGTCGGCAGGTCGAGGTCGTCGCGGTTCGGCAGACGTCCGCCCTGCCCGTCGCTCTCGCCGTCGCCGTTCGAGGTCCGATCGGAAGCGCGGCGCGGTTCGTTCCGATCGCCGAAGGCGCGCGGCGACGGGGTCTCCGCCGGATCGAGCAGGCGTCGGATGCCCTCCTCGCGCCGGGCCCGCTCCGCATCGGCGACTTCGTGCCGCTCGTCGGCCCCGTCCGCGTCCTCCGGCTCGCGGTGGGTCCCGTGGGTGGCCTCCATCGCCCGCAGCGGCGTGCGCTCGGGCTCGGCACGGGGGGCGGCGGGTTCCGGGGCCTCCGGTTGCGGCTCGGGCCTCGGCGCAGCTCCGAACGAGGATGCCGCCGCGCGCGGCGCGGAGTCCTCGCGGCGGGTCGGAGCAGGACCGCTCGACCGCTCGGTGGCGGTCGTCCGCGGCTGCTCGCTCATGTTCCCGAAGCCGGTGGCGATCACGGTCACGCGCAGGTCGTCCTCGGCGTCGCCGTCGATCACCGCACCGAAGATCATGTTCGCGTCGGCACCCACGGCCTCCTGCACGATGTTGGTGACCTCGCTCACCTCGTGCAGGCTCATGTCGTGCCCGCCGGTGATGTTCACGAGCACGCCCTGCGCACCGCGGACGTCGACGTCCTCGAGCAACGGACTGCTGATGGCGGCGCTGGCGGCCTCGACCGCCCGCGTCTCGCCCCGGGCGTGGCCGCTGCCCATGATCGCGTCGCCCATACCCGCCATGATGCTGCGGACGTCGGCGAAGTCGAGATTCACGAGCCCCGGCACGGTGATCAGGTCGCTGATGCCCTTGGTGGCCTGGTACAGCACGTTGTCGGCCACACGGAAGGCCTCGAGCAGCGGGGTTCCCGCCGGCACGACCTTCAACAGGCGGTCGTTGGGGATCACGATGATCGTGTCGACCTCGTCGCGCAGTTCCTCGAGTCCGTCCGTCGCCTGCCCTCCGCGCTTGCGGCCTTCGAAGGTGAACGGCAGCGTGACGATCCCCACGACCAGCGCACCGAGCTCCCGGGCCACGCGTGCGACCGCGGGAGCAGCACCCGTTCCCGTTCCACCGCCCATACCGGCGGTGACGAAGACCATGTCGGACCCGTTGAGGGCCTCGGCGACCTGCGCCGCGTCCTCCTCCATGGCGCGCGACCCGACCCGCGGGTCCCCTCCGCTGCCGAGACCGCGGGTGACCTGCGTCCCGATCTGGATGCGCGTGGTCGCGGCGCTCTCCTGCAGGGCCTGCGCGTCGGTGTTGACCGCGATGAACTCGACGCCGGTCAGACCGGAGTCGACCATGCCGTTCACCGCGTTGCCACCGGCGCCGCCGACTCCGGCGACGCGGATCCGGGCCTGCCCGGAGAACTCCTCTTCGAACTGCAGCTTCATGTGAGCTCCTTCGTCCTCGGGCGATGACGCGTCCGGATGCGTGGGGATACTTCAGACGAGATGACTGATCCACCCCTGGACGGCGTCCCAGAAGCCGCCGGATCCGGACGTCTCGACCGTCTCACGCCGGGGGCCTCCCGCCGCCACGAATCGGGCGGCGCCGAAGGCCTGGGCCCAGCTGTCGGGCTCGACATCGGTGTCGTCGGGCGTGGACCGACGGCACTCGGTGCGCGTGCCGAACACCTGTTCGGCCAGGGCGTCGGAGCCACGGAGTCGGGAACCGCCCCCGGTGAGGACGATCCCGGATGCCAACGCCGGTCTCGTTATACCCCACTGGAGTCCCTGTGCAACAAGTTCCATGAGCTCCTGCTGGCGGGCCTCGCAGATCGCCACGAGACGGGCCAGGACCTCGTCGGGCAGATTCGACCCGTCGTCGCCCGTGGGCCTCTCCACCAGCGTCCGCAGCGCCGTGCCCCAGCGCCGCTTCAACCGCTCGGCGGTGCGCTCGTCGACCTCGAGCCCCCACGCGACGTCGCGCGTCACGTGGTTGCCGCCCACCGGGACCGCGCCGCTGCGGCGCAGCCGGCCACGGCAGTAGAGTGCGTAGTGCGTCGTCTCGGCCCCGATGTCGACGGCCAGACAACCACCCTGCCGTTCGTCCTCACTGACGAGGTAATCGCCGCTGGCGCAAGCCGCGAAGACGTGACCCGCGATGTCGGCGTCGGCACGCTCCACGGCCTGTTGCACGGACCCGAGACGCGATTGTTCCGCCGTGATCACATGGGCCTCGAGCGCCACGCGCGTGCCGACCATGCCGACGGGGTTCTCGATCCCCGTCCGGTCGTCGACCGCGTAACCCACCGGCAGGCAGTGCAGGATCATGCGGTCGAAGGGGACGTCCATCGAGCGCACCTGCTCGAGCAGGACGTCGAGATGCTGCGCGCGGACCTTGGCTCCCGTCGACCCGAGAGCGACCGAGCCGCGACTGTCGAGACTGCGCACGTGCTCGCCCCCCACCGTGAGGTGCACCGGCTGGGGGTCGACGTCGGCGCGCTCCCACACCTCGTGCAGGACCTCGCGCACGGCGGTCGCGGCCGCGGGCAGATCGACGACCTCGCCACGACGCGTGCCCATGGCCGGGCGCGACGCCCAGCCCATCGGTGTGACCTCGCCGGAGACGTCGGCGACCACGGCCCGGAAGCGCGAGGCGCCGAGGTCCAGGGTGGTGACGGTGTCGGCGTCGGATTCGTACATGCGCTCATCCTCCGGCGGGAAGGTCGTCCCGGGATCGCTCGGCCGCGGGGCGATCCGCGGCGCGCGTGAGAACGGCCTGGCGCGCGAAGCGCAGGTCCAGGCGGTCGCCGGGCGCGGGGTCGAGGTGGGCCCAGGCCACCGCGGCCACGCGCAGTTGTTCGGCCGCACCGCGCGGGCCCAACCAGATCTCGATGCCGTCGTTGGTGCTCAGGGCGATGCCGTCGCGCGGACCCAGGCCGATGCTCTCGAGCCCGGCGTCGAAGGGCCATCCGCCCTCGCGCACCGCGCGCAGCAGACGACCGAGCCGATCGCGCGCGCTGTCGCGGACCACGCCGTTCTCGTCGACCAGACCCTCCACGCGGGGCATCGCGTGCACGAGCACCGAGGCCGGCAGGGGCGCCGTCCGGCCGCTCGCATCGACACCCCATCGCTCGCCCTCGACGTCGGTCCACGCCACGGGTGCGGACTCCTCGACCCGCAGGCTGATCCCGTCGGGCAGGCGGCGCACCACGTCGACCGTGCGCACCCACGGCAGCGCCCGTATCTCGGCGCGCACGTCGCCGGCACCGGGTGCGATCCACCGCCGACCCTGCAGGGCCGCGGCGGCGGCCTCGACCGCGTCGCGATCGGCGATGGTCACGCCGTGTACGTCGACGTCGCGCACCGGTTGGTTCCAGAGTCCGATCCCGAAGACGGTGAGCGAGGCCACCAGGGCCAGCCGCGCGAAGCGCACGGCCCAACCGTCACGCCGTCGCCGCTCGCGCCGCGCCCGCAGCGGCGCGCCGTCGGTGCCCACGAGCTTCGCGCGCGGTTTCGTCCGCGCGTTGCGCAGACGGTTGCGCTCCACGAGCCGGTCCATGCGTCGGACCCGGGTCATGCGTCGCCTCCTTCGGCTCGGTCGCGTCGCAGTCGCTGCAGGAGCGGATCGGCCAGACGCGCGATGTCGCCGGCCCCCTGGGTCAGCCACAGATCCCCGTCCCGCGCCTCGTCGGCCGCCCAGTCACAGGCGTCGTCGATGCTCACCAGCGAACGGGTGCGCACGCCGTGGTCGTCGCGCAGCCGCGAGGTGATCAGGTCGCTGTCGACGCCCACGATCGGCGTCTCGCTCGCCGGATAGATCGGTAGCAGTCCCACCACGTCGGCCTGGGCCAGGACATCGGCGAACTCGGCGTGGTGGTCGCGGGTGCGTGTGTACCGGTGTGGCTGGAACAGCACGACCAGACGGCGGTCGGGGAAGTTCGAACGCAGCGCCCGCAGTGTGACCGACAGTTCGGTGGGATGGTGTCCGTAGTCGTCGACGACCAGGACGTCGTCGACCTCGCCCTTCATCTCGAGGCGCCGCCCCACGCCGCGGAAGTCCTCGAGCGCGTGGGCGATGCGATCGAACTCCAGTCCGAGTTCCAGTCCGCAGGCCACCGCACCCGCGGCGTTCAGGGCGTTGTGCGCGCCGAAGAGCGGCAATCGGCACTGCCCCAGTTCGCGTTCCTGCTGCCACAGCCGGATGGTCGTGCCCAGGGCGTCGGTCCCGGCCACCTGGACGCGTACGTCCACGCCCTCGGCGGTGCCGTAGGTGATCGCCGGCCAGCGGACGCGCGGCAACAGGCGCGCGAGTTCCGGGTCGTCGGCGCAGGCGATGACCTTTCCGTAGAAGGGAACCCGATCCATGAAGTCGACGAAGGCCTGACGGATCGCGTCCATGTCCTTGTAGTGGTCGAGGTGTTCGCGGTCGACGTTGGTCACCACGGCGATCGTGGGCGACAGGCGCAGGAAGGTGCCGTCGCTCTCGTCGGCCTCGGCCACGAGATAGTCACCCTTGCCCAGGGCAGCGGTGCTGGCCAGCGCGAGCAGGCGCCCGCCGACGATCACCGTGGGATCGAGTCCTCCGCCGCGGAGCACGGTGGCCACCAGGCTCGAGGTCGTGGTCTTGCCGTGCGAACCGGCGACCGCGACACCGTGCTTCAGGCGCATGAGTTCGGCGAGCATCTCGGCGCGGCGGATCACGGGGATACCGCGCTCGCGCGCGGCGACGAGCTCGGGGTTGTTGCGCGGCACGGCCGAGCTGTAGACCACCACCTCGGCATCGCCCAGGTTCGCGGCGTCGTGTCCCAGGTGCACCGTGGCCCCGAGCGTCTGCAGACGTTCCACGTTCGCAGAGCGCGAGATGTCGCTGCCCGACACCGAGAATCCGAGCTGCAGCAGGACCTCGGCGATCCCGCTCATGCCCACGCCGCCGATCGCCACGAAGTGGATGCGCTCGACCAGACGGAAGGGTCCGACCGCGGCCGTGTCGTCGTGGTGTCCGCGTGTCTTCCAGTTCATCGGCCCGTCTTCCCCTCGACGCGGGCGAGCGCGTCACGTGCGATGGACTCGGCCCCGTCGATCCCCCCGCCCCACCGTCGCGCGGCGGCCGCCATCGTGGCCAGCTTGTCGGCATCCTCGCCGAGAGCGACGACTTCGTCGACCAGTCGTTCGCCGTCGAAGTCCGCGTCGTCGACCCAGCGTGCCGCCCCCGCCGCGGTCAGCACCTCGGCGTTGTGCCGCTGGTGGTCGTCGGTGGCGTACGGAAAGGGAACGAGCAGGGCAGGACGACCGATCGTGGTCAGCTCGGCGAGCGTCAGGGCCCCGGCGCGGCACACCGCCAGATCGGCGATCCGGTAGGCTGCGGCCATGTCGTCGATGTACGAGAGCACCCGCGCCCGTAGGGAGTCGTCCTGAGCGCGGTTGACGACAGCGCGGGTGCTCTCGAGATCCTGCTCACCCGTCTGGAGCAGGACCTGCCATCCGGTCTCGTCGCGCAGACGCGGCCAACCCTCGGCGACGGCGCGGTTCAGGGTGGCCGCCCCCCGGCTGCCCCCGAAGACGAGCAGCGTGCGGCGACCCGGGCGCAGGTCGAAATGCGCGTAGTCGGCTTCGGTCGGCGCGACGCCCCGGCTCTCGCGCACGGCGGCGCGCACCGGGTTCGGGGCCTCGCGGATCTCGCGCGCGGCGGCCAGGGACTGCTTCGCCGGTTCGAAGGCCACGTAGGCGCGTTCGGCGAAGCGCGCGAGCACGCGATTGGTGGACCCCGGCGCGGAGTTCTGTTCCTGCAACCAGAGCGGCACGCCGAGCAGGGCTGCCACCATGGCCGGCGCGGAACTCGCATAGCCGCCGGTGGCGATCACGAGGTCGGGACGCCAACGCATCAGCAGGGCCAACGAGAGCGCCGACGCCACACCGAAGTTCAACGCGAAGCGCAGAGCTCCGCCGAGGCCCAGCCCGCGAAGACCAGCGGCCGGATAGCGGTGCAGTCGGAAGCCGTGCTCGGGGACCAGGCGTGCCTCGATCCCGCGCCGCCCACCGACGAAGCGGATCGACGTGTCCGGCGCCAGCCGCTGCAGCGCCTCGGCGATCGCAACCGCGGGATACACGTGCCCACCGGTTCCCCCGCCGACCATGAGGACCCGTGTGCTCATGCGCGCGCCCCCTGCCAGCGGGCGTCCACACGACGCGGTCGTCGCACCGAGCGTGCGACGTTCAACAGCACGCCCACGCCGATCATGTTCGTGAGCAGCGCGGTGCCACCCCAGCTGACGAAGGGCAACGGCAGACCCATGACCGGCACCAGGCTGCTGACCATGGCCAGGTTCAGGAAGGCGTACACGCCGATCATGGTGGAGACCGCGATGGCCGTGAGGTAGGCATGACCGTCGCGGGCGGCACGCGCGATCTTCAGACCACGCGCGACCAGGAGCCCGAAGGCCAGCACCACCAGCACCACACCCACGAATCCGAACTGCTCGCCGGCGATGGCGAAGACGAAGTCGGTGTCGGACTCGGGCACGAAGGCGAAGCGTGTGATCCCCTCGCCTGCACGCACGCCGAACAGACCGCCGTTGCCCATGCCCATGACGGCGTGGAACGACTGGAAGTCGGCATCGAGAGCCGTCCGTTCGCGCAGGAAGACGTTGCGCCAGGCCTCGGCGCGGGTGATCAGCTTGGGGTGATGCGTGAACGCGAGCCAGGCCGCGCCCACGATCACGGTCGTGCCGGCCATGACCCAGCGCAGGGGCATCCCACCGATCCACAGGATGGTGGCGACGATCAGGCACAGGGCGAGCGCGCTGCCGAAGTTCGGCTGCGCCGCGATCAGCCCCCCCACCACCAAGGGCACGGCGACGATCGGCGCCCACGACCGGAACGGCCCGCGCAGGCGTCCGGGATCACGATCGATCCAGGCCGGCAACGCCAGCACCAGGAAGATCTTCGCGAACTCCGCGGGCTGGAACGGGATGCCCGCGATGTTCAGCCAGCGATCGATGCCCGCGTTGCCGAAGGCGAAGGCCCCGAACTCCACCATGAGCAGCGCGCCGAGCGACAGGAACACGCCGACCTCGGCGTAGCGGGCCACCAGGCGGTAGTCGATCTGCGACACGAACAAGCAGGCGACCAGGGCCACCCCGATGCGCACGAGATGCGCGGGCAGGGCGCCGAACGATCCCGGATCGGCCGAGCCGGGACTGTACGCGCTCGCGCCGTGCACCAGCACGGCTCCCAGCACGAGCAGCGAAGCCACCAGCACGACGATCCGTCGATCGAACTCCGCCAGCCACGTCGTCACGCGGCACCTCCCACCTGCGTGCGCACCCACTCCTGGAAGACGTCGCCCCGTTCGGCGAAGCCGGTGAACTCGTCGAAGCTCGCGCAGGCCGGGCTGAGCAGGACGGTGTCGCCGGGCTGGGCCAGGTCGCGGGCGACGACGAGCGCGTCGCGCATGCCCGGACACGTCGTGCAGGGCACGCGGTCGCCGATCGCCGCGGCCAGCGCCGGTCCCTCTTCACCGAAGCACACGGCGGCCCGTAGACGGTCGGCGTAGTCGGCCAGGGGCGCGTAGTCCTCTCCCTTCCCGCGGCCTCCGACCAGCGCGACGACCGGACCGGTCAGACCCTCGAGCGTCGCCGCCGCCGCGTGGACGTTGGTGGCCTTGCTGTCGTCGATCCAGATCCGGCCGTCGTCGGTCGGAACGGCGACTGCGCGGTGCGGCAGGCCGCGGAATCCTGCGATCGCGTCGGCGATCACTCCGGCCTCGAGTCCCAGGTCGTGGACCATGGCGACGGCGGCCAGGACGTTCGCCACGTTGTGGCGGCCGACGAGGGGGATCGTGTCGAGAGCGAGCACGCGTTCGGTCGTGTCCTCGGTTCGGCGCACGATCCAGCCGCCCTCGACCCAGACGACTGCGTCATCGGTGCGCCGCCACGCGAATCCCCCACGGCGGGCCGGAGTGGACTCGGCCCATCGGTTCATCGGCGCCTGCTCGACGGGATACACGTACAGCGTGGACGGCCTGGCCGCGTGCAGGATGTTCCGCTTGGCCTGGCCGTAGGCTTCGAACGACGGATAGCGATCGAGATGATCGGCCGCGAGGTTCAACACGGCCGCCACCGTCGGCGCGAAGTGCTCCACGCGCTCGAGCTGGAAGCTGCTGCACTCGATCACGAGCAGGCCGTTCGCGTCGACATCCTCCACGTGGTCGCTCACCGCCGTGCCGATGTTGCCCACGAGCACGGCGTCGAGACCGGCGTGGCACAGGATCGCGTGCACGAGGCTGACCGTCGTGCTCTTACCGTTGGTGCCGGTCACGGCCAGGATCCGGGCACGTGCACGACGCGAAGCCAGTTCGAGTTCTCCGATCACCGGCAAGCCGCGCTGCTCGGCGGCCAGCACCAGCGGATGATCGGCGCCCACGCCGGGACTGACCACCAGGGCGTCGAGGACGGAGACCGCGCCGCGCGCGTCGTCGCGAGCGGCGCGGACCTCCACCCCCCACTCGGCCAGTTCGGCCACCACGTCATCGGGAAGATCCGCGAGCGGCCGGTCGTCGAAGGCGATCACCCGTGCGCCGTGACGGCGCAGCAGCGCCACCGCGCCCCGTCCGGAGCGCCCCAGACCGAGCACACCGACCACGGTGTCCGTCCAGGTTTCGTGCGCGGGCAGGACCTTCGACGTCACCGACGGCTCCTAGCGGATCTTGAGGGTGCTGATCGTCAGCAACGCCAGCATGGCTCCGACGATCCAGAAACGGATGACGACCTTCGTCTCGCTCCAACCCAGCAGCTCGAAGTGGTGATGGAGCGGGGCCATCTTGAACACGCGCTTGCCGCGCGTCTTGTAGCTGAGTACCTGCAGGAAGGTGCTCGCCGCCTCGGCCACGAACACGCCGCCCACGATCACCAGCAGCAGTTCGTGCTTGGTCAGCAGCGCCAACGAGGCCAGGGCCCCACCCAGAGCCATCGACCCCGTGTCGCCCATGAAGACCTGGGCGGGATGACTGTTGTACCAGAGGAAGCCCAGGCACGCACCGACGGTCGCCGTGGCGAACACCGTCAGCTCCCCGACGCCGGGAATGAACGGGATCCGCAGATAGTCGGCGAAGACGGCGTTGCCCGTCACGTAGCCCAGACCGGCGTAGGCGATGAAGCAGAACAGACAGAGCCCGACGGCCAGCCCGTCGAGGCCGTCGGCCAGGTTGACCGCGTTCGTCGTCCCCGAGAACACCAACACCGCCAGCGGCAGGTACAACCAACCCCAGTCCAACGTGATCTCGGCCAGGAAGGGAACGGTGGTCTTCGTGGCCATCGTCCCGAACTCCGGCTGCCGCATGATCCAGTAGCCCACCACCAGACCGAACAGAGCCTGGAAGAACAGCTTCCAGCGTCCACTGAGCCCCGTCTTGTGGCGGCGCAGCTTGAAGTAGTCGTCGAGGAAGCCCAGCAGACCCATGTACAGCGTGGCGGCCAGGGCCATGATCACCGCATGGCTACGCAGGTCCCCCCACAGCAACACCGGGATCACGATCGCGGCCACGATCAGCAGACCGCCCATGGTGGGCGTGCCCGCCTTCGACCGGTGGTGCTCGGGACCTTCTTCGCGGATGCTCTCGCCGATCTGCTTCTGCCGGAGCATGCGGATGGTCCAGTTGCCGAAGAAGAAGCAGATGAGCAGGGCGGTGACCGTGGCGTAGGCGCTGCGGAAGGTGATGTAGCGGAAGACGTTGAACGGACTCCACAGGTCCACGAGCTGTTCGACGAACACGTGGAACATCAGTCGATCCCTTCGACGGGATCGGCGACACCATCGACGAAGGCGTCGAGGATCCGCTCCAGTGCCGCACTGCGGCTCCCCTTGAACAGCACGACGTCTCCCTCGGCGGTCGACGTCTGCAACCACGCCGCGATCTCGGCGGGCTCCTCGCGGTCGAAGCGCACGATCCGGGGGTCTTCTGCTCCCTCGGCCGCGGCCGCGTACGAGGCACCTAGCACGACCACGCGGTCGAGACCCGACTCGAGCGCGACGCCCAGCACCTCGCGGTGCATCGCGACCGCGTCGGCGCCGAGTTCGGCCATCTCGCCGAGCACGGCGATCCGTCGCACACCGCGCGTGGCGGCAAGGCTGCCCAGGGCCTCGCGCACACTGGCCGGATTCGCGTTGTAGCTGTCGTCGATCAACGTCCGTCCGGCGGCGACGAAGCGACGGCTGCGGTGCGGCGAGAGCGTGGCCGCCCCGATGCGAGCCAGCGCGTCCTCGCGACGTACGCCAAGGGCCTCGGCCATGGCCATGGCCGCCGCCGCGTTGATCGCGTTGACCGTCCCGAAGACCGGGAGCACGCCCTCCACTCCACCGATCCGTACCGCGATGCCGGCGTCTACGCTCTCCACGCTCTCGACCCGCAGGTCGGCCGCGGGGTCGGTGCCGAACGAGATCACGTTGCGGGCACCACTGCGTGCCCGCAGGGACGCGAAGCGCGGGTCGTCGCGGTTCAGCACCGCGACCCCGTTCGGCGGCAGGGCCTCGACCAGCTGTCCTTTGGTGCGCGCGACCTCGTCGACACTGCCGAAGAACTCGAGGTGCGCCGGTCCGATGTTGGTGATGCAACCCATCCAGGGGGGCGCGATCCGCGCCAGTCGGCCGATCTCGTCGGGCCCCGAGGCCCCCATCTCGAGCACGAGGACGTCCTCGTCCCCGGAGAACCCGAGGATCGCCGCGGGCATGCCCCATCGACTGTTCAGGTTCCCGGGACTGGCGACAGCGGCGCGGTCGCCGGCGAGCGCCGCGGCCAGGAAGTCCTTGGTCGTGGTCTTTCCGTTGCTCCCCGTGATCCCCACCACCACCGGGTCGTGCACGCGCAGCCATTCCGACGCGGCCGTGGCGAGGGCGACCCGGGCGTCGGGCACCTCGAGCACCACGCCACCGACGTCGTCGAGGATCGGGGCGTGGCCCTCGACCAGCGCCACGGCGACTCCCGCCGCGAAGGCGTCCCGGAGGAAGCGCACGCCGTGGGTCGACTCGCCCTGCACGGCGCAGAACATGGTCTGTTCGTCGCACTGGCGGTGGTCGTAGGCCGCGCGTGCCAGCACGCGGGACGGTGCGTCGATCGACGCGCCCGCGGCGTCGCGGACGACGACGTCGATCCCGGCGTCCCGCCACCAGGTGACCAGTTCGCGCACCTCGAAACTCATCGCGCGCCTCCGATCTCGCGCCACGCGTCCAGGAGGACCGCGCGATCGTCCCAGGGGATCTTCTCGGTCCCGAGGATCTGGTAGGTCTCGTGACCCTTGCCGCAGATCACGATCGTGTCGGCGGGGCCGGCTTCGTTCAGAACCGATGCAACGGCTTCCGCGCGGTCGTCGATGCGCCGCGCGCGGTCGGGTGCCGCCGCGAAGCCCGGCTCGGCGTCGGCGAAGATCCGCGCCGGGTCCTCGGTCCGCGGATTGTCGAGCGTCAGTACGACCCGATCGGCCCGCTCGACGGCGATCGACGCCATGGCCGGTCGCTTGGCGCGGTCGCGGTCGCCGCCGCAGCCGAACACAACGAACAGCCGGCCGTCGGCGATCGACCGCACCGTGTCGAGCGTGCTGCGCATGCCCTCGGGCGTGTGGGCGTAGTCGATCAGGACCTGCGGACCACCCTCGAGTTCCACCGGCTCGAGCCGGCCGGGAACCGGACGCAGGGCGGGGAAGGCCGCGGCGAGGTCGGCGGGTCCGAGACCGAGTGCGGTTCCGATGCCGGCCACGACCAGCAGGTTCGCGGCGTTGTAGGCGCCGAGCAGTCCGCTGCTGAGACGCTGCTCCACGCCGTCGAGTTCCACGTCGAGGACGATCCCGTCGGCCCCGCAGCGGATCGACCGCGCGCTCACTCGACAACCGTCACCGGTTCCCACCCGGATCGCGTCCTCGGGCCATTCGCGCGCGCCGAGGAAGGGATCGTCGACGTACACGACCGCCCGACCGGTCGCCTTCTCACGTCCCGGCTGGTCGAGGTGGTCGAGCAGGCGCCGCTTGGCCGCGAAGTACGACTCGAGGTCGCCGTGGTAGTCGAGGTGTTCGTGCGACAGGTTCGTGAAGGCGGCGACATCGACCTCGATCCCCGCCAGGCGGCGTTGGTCGAGTGCGTGGCTGCTCGCCTCCATCGACACCGCATCGCCGCCGTGGTCGCGGATCTTCGCGAGCAGCGGTAGCAGTTCCTCGGGAGCGGGAGTGGTCAGGGGAGCGGCGATCTCGCGGTCGAGCACGTCGTAGCGGATCGTGCCGATCAGCCCGCAGCGACGGCCGGTGTGGGTGAGCAGATCGCGCACGAGGTGACTCACCGTCGTCTTGCCGTTCGTCCCCGTGACCGCGACCACGGTCAGCGCCCGGTCCGGGTGGTCGAAACGGCGACGCACCATGTGGCCCAGAGCCTCGCGCGGGTCTTCGACGACCACGCGGGTGATCCCCTCGGGCAGTTCCAGTCCGATCGCCCCGGCAGCGTCGACGACGACCGCACGGGCACCGGACCCCACGGCGGACGGCACGAAGTCGTGGCCGTCGACCCGCCCACCGCGGACGGCCACGAAGACACTTCCGGGCCCGACCTTCCGGCTGTCGGCCGTCACGTCGTCGACGCTCGCGTCGGCATCGCCGACCAGGCGATGGTCGAGGCCCTGGAGCAGTGCACCGAGACGATTGCTCATCGCCCCTCCTGGCCCAGCGCGACCTGGATCCGGGCCCCCGGTCGCATGGGCGTCCCGGGCGGCGGGATCTGGGCGACGATCAAGCCTCGCTCGGGAAGTCGTCCGAGCGACTCCCCCCAGGCGGCGCGGAGGGCCAGTTCACGAACCTCGGCCACGCTGCGGCCCACCAGGTGTGGTGCTTCGACCATCGCCTCCGGACGGACCGTCTCGCGGACACCGTCGTCGAGCAGTGTGGTACTCGCGGCGATCTCGCGGACGATCGAGGCGAAGACCGGAGCCGCCACGCCACCTCCGGTGGCCGTCCGTCCCGGCGCCCGGTGGAAGACGACGACCACGACCAGACGCGGATCGCGCGCCGGTGCCAGACCCACGAAGGTCGGGTTGTACACGCCGTCGATGTACCCGCCGCCGCGCTCGGCGACCTGGGCGGTTCCCGTCTTGCCGCCGACGTCGAGACCCGGAACCCGCGCACGGCGGCCGGTTCCGTAGTCGGTGGCCACGACGTCGGTCGTCATGGCCCGCAGTCGGGCCCTGACCTCGGGGCCCACCACGCCGCGACGGCGCACGATCGGCGCGAGGGGCTCGACCGTTCCGTCGGCTCGTTCGATCGTCTGCACGAAGCGCGGACGCCGAAGGTTGCCGTCACCGACCACGGCCGCCGCACCCGCCCCGAGCTGCAGGAGGCTCACCGCGACCTCCTGCCCGATGGCCATGGTGCTCTTGGTGCGCTTCGACCAACGCGGGTCGTCGGGGTCGCGCAGGATCCCGGCCGTCTCGCCGGGGAATCCCACGCCGGGATACTCGCCGAAACCGAAGGCCCGGAGGTCGGCGTGGATCTCCGTGCGCTCGAGCAGTTCGAGGGCGGCGGTGGCGAAGACGATGTTGCTGCTGCGGACGAAGGCGTGACGGAGCGAAACCCTGCCCACCGGATGCACGTCGCGGATCGTGTAGCCGCCGGGGAAATCCTTCTTGCTCCGGTACTGGTCGGGATGCTCGCGCATGCCGTCGAAGACGGTCGAGGTGTCGCACACGCCACGGCGCAACAACGACGCCGCCGTGAACAACTTGAACACGCTGCCCGGCTCGAACACGTCGGTGGCCGACATCACGCGCCACCGGCTCACCTCGGGGTCGTCGGGCAGCGGGGTCGGATCCGAGGGCGTCTGGGCGAGTGCGATGACGTCTCCGGTCGCGGGGTCGAGCACCAGCGCCTGCGCCCGGTGCGCCTCGGCCTCGACACGTGCGTTCTCCAGTTCGCGCTCGACGATGGCCTGCACGTGCAGGTCGAGGGTCAGGCGCAGATCGGCCCCGTCGGTGGGCGGCTCCAGCACCCGGCGGTCGCGCACGATGCGCGCGGCGTCGCGGCGCTCGAGAACACGGCCGGGCTCGCCCGACAACGCGTCGTCGAACACGGCCTCGAGGCCGGTCACGCCCTCGCCGCTCTCGCGCACCAGGCCGAGCAACGAGCGGGCGAGGTCGCCGTGGGGGTACACGCGACGCGCCCGGCGCTCGAAGGACACCGGAGCGACCTCCAGCAGTTCCTTGCGCGTGGCCGCGTCGATCCGGAACTCGCCGAGCACCACGTGGCGCACGTCGCGTCGCACCTGGCGATCGATCTCGTCGAGGGGACGTCCGAGCAGGGCGGCGAGCTGCCCGACGTCGCCGTCCGCGCGCCACTCCGCCGGCTGCGACACGCCGACCACGGTCCACTCCTCGGTGGCCGCCAGCACCCGGCCCGAGCGATCGAGCAGACGCCCGCGACGGGCCGGCTCGTCGACCACGTCGGTCGAACGGACCTGGGCCCGCGCGCGCCAGTGTTCGGAGCGCACCACCTGGATCCAGGCGAAGCGCACGAGCAGCGCGACGAAGGCCAGCGCGAAGAAGGTCGCGACGACGGCGAAGCGCCCGGTGGAATAGCGACGGCTCATGGTTCACGCTCCGCGGCCAGCGAAGCGCGGACGCGTCCGAATCGGTCCATGGTGTCGGCCAGACGCTCGACGAAGCCCGAAGACGTCTTCTCGACCGGCGCCGGCAGGGCCACGAACGATCGCCGGGCGGGATCGGAGTCCACCAGCCCGAGCTCGCGTCGCGCGCGGTCGGCGATCACGTCGTAGGAACG
>CAZQHE010000027.1:3710-14900 GCA_964593155.1 uncultured bacterium | reverse complement strand
TGCAGGGCCCGCGCCTCGGCGGCGTCGCGCCGGACACGCGCTCGTTCGACCTGCTGCTCGAGTTCCACCGACTGCTGCCGCAGGCCGACCAGGCGCTGGGTCTGCAGCGTGGACCACACGAGAGCGACCAGCACCACGAGCAGCGCGATCGAAGTGAAGGAACCCAGCGTGCCGCGCGCGCGGCGCGCGAATCGTCCCCGCGTGATCGTGTGCAGTCCCCTCATCGCCGCTCCCCCGCGCGCAGTCGCGCCGAACGCGCCCGCGGATTGCGGCGGAGCTCGTCCTCGGCCGCCACCACGGGCTTGCGCGTGAGCTCCACCATGGTCGGCACCTCGGCCGTCGGCTCGGGAAGGTGTCGGCTTCCCCTCGGCACGCGGCCACTCGTCCGCCGCAGCATCTGCTTCACCCGACGATCCTCGAGACTGTGGTAGCTGATGGCCACGAAACGCCCGCCGGAACGGAGACGCTCGGGCACACAGCCCAGCACGGTCTCGAGCTGGGTCAGCTCGTCGTTCACCACGATCCGCAGGGCCTGGAACACGCGTGCGAGTTCCGGCTCGGGCCGTCGCCCCCGGGGTAGAGTGGAACGCACCAGATCGGCCAACTGCGTCGTCGTGCGCAACTCTCCCACGCGGGCCCGCTCGACCATCTTGCGCGCGAGGCCACGTGCTGCCCGGACCTCGCCGTACGCGCGCAGCCACCGCTCGACGGTGTCGGCATCGGAGTCCTCGATCCGGCGCCAGGCCGGATCCCCTTCTCCGGGGCCGAACCGGAGGTCCAGCGGACCTTCGAGCCGGAAGGCGAAGCCCCGCCCGGGGTCGTCGAGCTGATCGCTGGAGAGTCCGAGGTCCATCAACACACCGTCCACACGGTCGTGCCCGAGTTCGTCGAGAGTGCGGGCGAAGGCGCCGAAGTCACGCTCCACCGCCACGAAGCGCTCGCCATGGCGTTCGCGGAGGTCGCGGGCGCGCTCGATGGCGACGGGGTCGCGGTCGAATCCGATCACGGTCGCTCCGGCCTCCAGCAGGGCGCGGGTGTGTCCCCCACCGCCCAGAGTGAGATCGGCGACCACGCGGCCCGCTGCCGGAGACAGGAACCCGAGGACCTCCTCGAGCATCACCGGCACGTGCCGCGTCGGATCCACGGTCAGTGCACGAGGTCGCTGTGCGCTTCGAGCCGACCCCGCGCCACCGACGGAGGACTCTCGGCCACGCGCGACACGGCCGCGCGTGCGGTCTCCAGATCGGAGAGGGCGGGAATCCGGTGTTCGTGGCCGCACGCGAGCACCAGCAGGTTGGACAGGTAGGGGCTGAGGGCGACCCAGACGGCCACCACCCCGCGCTGTCGCCAGCGCTGCTCGTACCCGGCCAGGTCGTGCGCCACGTCGAGTGGGATGTGCTGAAGCTGCGTGGCGTCGAGCACGAGGAAGTGCGTGCGTCGGGACCCGAGCCCCCGCAGGACGCGAAGATCGAGTTCGCGCAGCGTGCGTGTGCTCATGCGTCCGGTCAGGCGCGCGTGGATCCAGTGTGGCTCCTGGCGTGTGAGCAGGAAGCCACCCCAGCGCTCGTGGGTCCACGACGACGTCGTCGTCGTGAGAGCGCCCTTGGTCGGGTCCACGGCGGTCTGTCGGGGGGTCACCCGGTGCATCGTCGACGTTCCCTCGTGCCGATGGTCCTCGTGACGGTGACCGCGGTCCGGTTGCCGATCCCGGTCCGCGGATGACCCCACGCGGCTACCCTCCGTGGCCACCGCGCGGGATCACCGTCGAGAATTGCCGGGGGCCGCGAAACCGCACCCCGCGCGGACGATGTCCGCGACCCCCGGCTCCCCTGAAACGATCTCTCCCTCCGTTCGGCGTCGCACCCGGCCTAGCCGTAGAGCGCGTCGTCGATCGAGGAGTCCTCCTGCGCCGCCTCGCTCTCGAGACGGAAGAACGTATCGGGATCCCAGAGCTCCATGAGCTGCCGCGTTCCGACCACGAGCACCTCGCCCTTCAGCGATGCGGCCTCGAGCAGAGACTGCGGCACGGTCACACGGCCCTTGGGATCGAGCCCGGCGATCTCGACCGAGCTGTACTGCTGGCGGGCCTGCCACTGGCGATCGACGCCCGAGACCTGGCGCTGGCTCCGCTGCTGCTCCACCACGCGATCCCAGGTCTCGTAGGGAATGACCTGCACGAAGCCCTGCTGTCCCTTCCGCAGAACGAGCGTCGCGTCGTCGCGCGGCTCGTCTCCGTTCGCCGCAGCGCCCAGCGCCCGGCGGTAGACGGACGGCAGCGTCAGACGCCCCTTGGCGTCGAGCTTGAGGCGGAAACGGCCGTAGAAGTGGCCGACCCCGTCCTGTCTGCTCGCCGACTCGCCGTCCATCGGCTTCCTCGATCTGCGCTAAGAGACTCTAGATCATCGGGTTGTGCATGAAATCCCTCTGCTGCCCTTTTCGACCCTTTTTGGCCCACGCGCAGTCTCCCCGAGCCCACCTGCGGTGTCAACCCCTTGTTCGGCGGGCGATCACATTTTCCGTGGGTCGCGCCGGACAGGCCCTTACGACGACGCCCGCCGGCTTTCTTCCGGCGGGCGCACCGCGGGTGGGTCGTGGTGGGACGGGGTTCTCGCGCGGCGAGGTGGCGGGTCAGCGGTCCTCCACCGCGTACAGCGTGTAGATCACCGGTCTTCCGCGGCTCAGTCCGAGGTTCGCGACCCGCCGCGACAGCAGCGCCCGCATCCGGACGTCGCCGATCGTTCCCCCTTCGAGCACGGCGGGTTCGTAGGCGCGGTCGACGAGATAGTCGGGGCGCCCGAACTCGAGGAAGAGTCCGTCCCGCAGGATCGTCGCGTCGTCGACGCGGTCGCGCAGGGCATTGATCCCCGGGTGGATCAGACCGCCGAGGTCGAGCACACGTCGCTCGGACCGGTGGCCGACCAGACCGATGTCGTAGATCGCCACCGTGGCCTCGGGCGGCGTGCGCTCGCGGAGGTACTCCGCGATGTCCCCGAGCCCCTCTTCGAGCGTCGAGCCGAAGGCGTTTGCGCTCGGAGCGATCCAGCTCACCGTGAGCCCGTAGGCGAGCAGGGCCTGCAGCGAGAAGGCATGGACCCAGGCGCGCCGGTGGGCCTCGTGGCCGATCAGGATCAGGGCGAGCACGATCACCGCCGGCAGGACGACCTCGAGGTAGCGACTGATCACCTGGACGTCACGCACGAGGTAGACCAGCGGAAGAGCCACGGTCCACTGCCACCACACCGGTACCGCCCAGAACCGTGAGTCCGGTGTCCACAGCCGGCGCGGCCGGCGGACGAAGCCGACGAACCACACCACGGCGGGAACCACCGCGCCCACCGCGAAGACCTGCCCGATCACGAGGAGGTTCGATGCGAAGCGTCCGGCCTGCAGCCCCAGCGGCGTGCTCTTGGCACGCATGGTCTCCGGCAGGACGTGGCCGTACACGGGCAGAGCGTAGACCGACCACGCCACGAAGGGCAGCAGTGCGAGCAGGTACAGATCCACGCGCGCGCGTGCACGCGGCGTCCGCAACACGTGGATCCCGAAGAGGACGACGAGCAAGAGACCCTCGGGTCTCACCAGCGGCAGGATCCCCACGGCCAGCGCCGCGCGCCTCCACCCCACGGTGTCGAGCGGCCGCAGCGTGGCGTCCAGCGCCACCGCCACCAGCAACGCGGCCAGGGGTGTCTCCATGCCCGAAGTCGACCAGCGCACGAGCCAGGGCTCGGTGGCGATCACCGCGGCCACGGCCCAGGTCAGCAGCGGCCGGTCGAAGAGCAGGCGCCCGGCGATCCGCGCCAACACGAAGACCGCCACCGCCCCACACAGGATCCCGAGCCAACGCAGCCACTCCACACTCTCGAATCCCGCGAGAACACCGAACGCTCCCAGACCGGCCCACAGCGGACTCGTCGCGGCGTGCACCGGTTCGCCCGGGTTGAACGACAGCTCGCCGAGCCGAGCCAGATTGTCGGCGAAGCGAGCGTAGATGTAGCTGTCGTCGGTGACGTAGTCGGCGTACATGGGCGCCTGGACCAGGAACAACAGCAGCGCCACCCAGGGCGCACGGCGAGGGTTCATCGTGACCTCCGTCGCCAGGGTCGACGGTCCTCGTCGACGATCCAGCGCCGATCCCACCGCGCGCCCAGCAGCTTCTTGTAGCCCTCGATCCCGGCGCGCCCGATGCTACTGCCGAGGTTCAGACGGATCCGTCCGTGTTCATGGCACCAACGTGCTTCCTCGCGCACGAGGACCGTCGAGGGGAACACGTCCTTCCTCCGCTCGGTGGTGCCCACCCACGCGAAGAGCTCGTCGCCGAGATCGACGCACACGTGCGCCCCCGCCAGACGATTCTCGGCGTCGCGGGTGACGAAGACCATCGCTTCGTCGAGACCGTCGACGAGTCCGCCCAGCAGTTCGAGTGGCAACGGGGGCGTTCCCCACTCGTCGCAACGCTCGACGTACAGCGGGTGGAACTCGGCGAGCACCCGCGCGTCGTGGTGCACCTCGGTCCGCAGACCACGACGGTCGCTCCGGTTGCCCTCGTTGCGTCGGTTCTTCGGCAGCTGCTCCAGGAGGAAGCGTTCGAACGGGACGCCCGGATCGACGTCGAGGATCGCGGCGTCGAGGGACCGGAGCCCGTGCCAGTCGCCGCGCGGCGGTTCGGGTCGGGCCCACACCAGCTCCCGGTGGACGACCCGCAGGCGGTCGCGTCGCCCGAAGGCGGCGGCGAGGACCGCCTCCGCGTCGCCGTCGTCGGGACCGGCGACAGGACCGCCGTAGAGTCCCCCCGGACCGGCGATCACGGTCAGCAGCCCCCCTCGGGAGCGAACCGCGAAGCCCAGGCCCGCGCGCAGAGCGCCGCCCCGATCACGCACTTCGAACCATTGCGGTCGCCACCCCGCGGCCGCCGCGCAGCGCAGGGCCAACGGTCGTTGCAGCGTGTGGGCCCGCGGATCGCGCCGGATCAGCTCGTCCCACTCGGCGTCGTCGACCGCGTCGACCACCGCGAGTGTGAGCCCGGCACCCACGGTCAGACGTCGATCGAGGAATGCGCGTCGTGATCCGGCAGCAGTTCCACGAGGCGTCGTCGGATCGCGTCGCGGTCGCAGGCATGTGCGAGTTCCGCGAGCTCCATCACCCGATTCGACGCGTCGAAGTCCACCGGACTCGGCGGCCGCGCCACGAGGATCTGCTCGTGGGGGCCCGCCTCGGTGGGATCGGTCGCGGCCAGGTACTGCTCGTTCAGCTTCTCACCCGGACGCAGTCCGACCTCCACGATCCGCACGCCGTCGTCGTCGCCCAGCCCGGCCAGCGCCACCAGGTTCTGCGCGAGTTCGTGGATGTTGATCGCCTCGCCCATGTCGAGCACGAAGATCTCGCGGCCCTGCGCGCAGGCCATGGCCTGGATCACGAGCATGGCCGCTTCCTTGATCGTCATGAAGTAGCGCGTGGCGTCGCGGTGCGTGACCGTCAACGGTCCCCCGCGGCGGAGTTGCCGCTGGAACAGCGGAACCACACTTCCGCGGCTACCGAGCACGTTGCCGAAGCGCACGGCCACCGCGCGCAGGTCTTCGTCGGCGGCGTTCTGCACCAGCATCTCGGCCATACGCTTGGTCGCGCCCATCACGCTGCGAGGCCGCACGGCCTTGTCGGTGCTGAGCATCACGAAGCGCGACGCTCCGATGCGCCGTGCGAGCTCGAGGGTGTTCGCGGTGCCCACCACGTTCACCATCACCGCTTCTTCGGGATACTGCTCCATGAGGGGAACGTGCTTGTGCGCCGCGGCATGGACGACCACGTGGGCACGAAGCTCGCCGGCCAGGTGTCGCATGCGCTCGGTGTCGCGCACGTCGGCGAGGACGACGTGCCCGTCGGGGTAGTCGAAGGCGTCGCGGAGTTCTTCTTCGATCTCGAAGAGACTGTTCTCGCCACGGCCGAGCAGATGGATGCGGTGCGGGCGGAATCCGGCCAGCAGACGGCAGATCTCGCTACCGATCGAACCGCCGGCCCCGGTCACGAGCACTTCGCGGCCCTCGACGGCCTCGCGGATCGGTCCTTCCTGCAGGTCGACGGTCTCGCGGCCGAGCAGGTCCTCGGGCGCCACCTCGCGCACCTGTTCCCATTGCACGGTACCCTTGACGATGTCGCGCACACCGGGAACGATCCGCACCGGGATCCGGGCCTTCTGGGCCCGTGAGATCAGGCGGCGGATCACGGATCCCTCGGCCGACGGGATCGACAGGATGATCTCGTCGGCCCGATGGGCCCGCGCGACGTCGGCGATCGCCGAGGTGTCGCCGAGCACGGGCGCCCCCTCGATCGTCCGACCGTGCAACGCGGGATCGTCGTCGAGGAAGCCACACACCTCACGGCCGTACTCCTCGCCGCCCTCGCGCAGAGCCCGCGTCACCATGCGCGCCGCGTCGCCCGCACCGACCATCAAAACGCGCCGCATCATCGTTCCACCGCCACCGTCCGCACGATCTCGGCGCCGTCGTCGCGGACGATGCGCACGAGGTACATACCGCTCACCACGCGCTCGTCGACCACGTTGCGTGTGTCCCAGGCGCGGTCGCCGGCACTCAGATTGCGGATGCGGTGGACCAGGCGTCCGCTCAGGGTGTAGACGAACAACTCGACCTCGCCCTCGAAGCCGGTGACGATCAGTTCGCCGTCACCGTCCCGGATCGGATTGGGACGCAGGGTCACGTCGAAGGCATCGGTCGCGGCGGCACCGGCGTCGTCCAGCCGGACCCGCGCGACACCCGCGTCGGTCCCCACGTACAACTGACGTCGCTCCCGGTCGTACTCGAGCGACCGCACCCCGGTCCCCGGTAGCGGCGAGAGCACGTCGGTGCCTAGGCGGCCCAGGTCGAGGGTCAGGAAGTTGGCCGGGTTGGTGAAGGGACGGATCTCGGCCCGACCGTCCACCACGCCGAGGCGATGCAGACCGCCTTCGCCGCCCGACCAGACGAACCCGTCGCCGTCGACCTGCAGTACGCGCTGGGTGTCGGTGATCAGCGAGTTCGCGAACTCGTTGGTCGCGAAGCGGGTGACGTCGGGGTCGCCGACCGAGAAACCGTCGAAGCGGAAGGCGAAGGTCCCCTGGTCTTCCGTCGCCGTCCAGATCCGTCCGTCGGGCGTGATCGCGACGTCGACCGCCGCGGTCAGCGGCGTCCCGAGTGCATTGGTCGGCAATGATCGAAGGGTACGCCATCGGGTGCTGTCGACACTGGCCGCCAGCAGGTCACCCCCCGTTTCGACGCCGTCGAGATCGAAACGCTGCAGACCCACGCCGCGCACGGCCAACCACAGATGGCGGTCGCCGTCGAAGGCCAGGGCAGGAACGTCGTCTCCGGCCAGTGCTGACGCGTCGGCCGTGATCTTCACCCAGGCCGCGGCGTCGAGTGGTCGATCGAGGTCGACCAGCACGTCCAGCCCGAGATTGCGCCGGCCGTTCGGCGTGATCCCACCGTCGCTCGAGACCCACAGCCAACCGCGCGGCCCCGAGGACAGGTCGAGGATGCGTCGCGTCTTCAGGACGTCGTCGCTCACGCGCAGGTTCAGGTACTCCCCCGCCGGCGCTTCGGCGTCGAGGTCGGGCCGGAAGCGGGTCAGACCTCCCACGTCGGCGAAGGTCCCCACCCACAGATCGCCCCGGGCGTCGCGCTCGATGGCGCGTTTCACGCCACCCAACCAGCCGTCGCCCGGACCCTCGTCCTGTTCGGCGTCGGCCCGCGCGTACACCTGCACGCTGCCGTCCGCCCTCCAGTGCGTCACGCCGTCCTGCGGCGGGAAGCAACCGATCCACGCGCCGCCGTCGCCGTCGAGCTCGAGCGACCACGCGCGCGTGCCGTACAGGCCGTCCAGAGCCGGCGACCGACCGGCCTCGCGCGACCAGAAGACGGGCGTGTCGATCACCTCGTCCTGCGACAGATCGATCCGCCGGCCGGCCGACCACGACCCGCCGTCGGGCCGCAGGTGCAGCGCGAGCAGTTCGACCTCGGCCCGCACCTCGCCGAACTCCTCCCAGGTCGCCGACTCCAGCGCGCGCTGCCGAATGCGGCTCTGGCTGAGCAGGACTGCGACCCGTCCGTTCTCGACCTCGAGGTCGAGGATCGGCAAACCGGTCTCGACGTCGAGAAGGGTCCACACCGGCGCCGACGGATCGGACTCGTCGAGGCGGTACACGTCGGCCCCGACCGCGGCGAACACGCCGTCGGGACCGGCCGCCACGTCGACGACGTCGAGATCGGGCAGTCCGGCGTTGACCGTGCGTACCGCGTTCTCCCTCCGGTCGAACACACCGATCCCCACCGGCGTGGCGAACCAGGCGCGTCCGTCGTGGGCCGCGACCGCGACCACGTCGTTCGACGGAAGACCCAGGTCCGCCGTGAACGCCTGCTCGGGAAAGCCGTTGGCCACGGCGCCACCGCCCGAGGGCGATGCGTAGTAGAGGAAGTCGCCGTCGACGGCCAGAGCGCGGATCCGTCCCTGGTCCTGCAGACTGGTGATCGCACGCACGGCGAAGTTCGGTTCGACGAAGAGCAGACCGGCGTCGGCCGTGCCGGCCCACAGCCGTCCGTCGCCGTCGACCACCACCGACAGGATCCGGTTGGACGGCAGTCCGTCGGTCCCGTCGAGCGATTCGAGGGTCGCGGTCTCGGGATCGTAGAGGAGCATCCCGGCGTCCTCGTCGGCACCGACGATGCGTCCGTTCCACTCGACGACGTCGACGAGCCGGGTCTGCGGGAGCAGGAGCTCCCAGTCGGTGTCGTCGGACTGCGCGGCGACCGGGCCGGCACCGAGGAGCACGAGCAGGAGCGTGAACCACGAGCAGCCGGGCGCCCGACGATTGCGATGCATGGAGACCTCTCGGATACGGCTAGCGCGTCGACACGACGCGGGGCCAACGTTCGTCGTCGAGAAGGAGGCGGGGCAGAGCGTTCAGGAAGAGACCGACGTCCCGGGCCAGCGACCAGTGCTCGATGTACTCGAGCTCGTCACCTTCGAGTTCGCCCACCTCGAGTGCTTCCGAACGGCTCCGCCAGGGACCGGTCAAACCCGGTTTGACCGCGAAACGTAGCAAGCCGACCGATCCGAGTTCCTCCTCGGTGCCGAGAGGAAGGGGAAAGGGGCCCACCAGGCTGAGCCGACCCGCTGCCACCGCGGCGAAGAGTGGCGCCTGGACCAGCCCCGGCAGGGCCCGTCCGTTGCGGTCCACCAGCTCGGTCCACGCCACGCGGCGGCGGCGCTGACCCAGGACCTCGACCCGACGGCCGCGGACCCCGAACGGGCGACCGAGAATGGAGCATAGCAGATGCCCGGGACGGGCGACCAGGGCGAGGATGGCTCCGATCATGTGGTCCAGCAACCACTTGGAGGCGGCCTGCTCGCTCAGGGCCGGGGGACGGCGCAGGCGCCACCAACGGTGCCCCCAGCGCTCGGTGCGCTGCTCGGCGGGACCGAGCCGTGCGGCCCAGGGCTGGTCGACCAGGACCTCGATCCCGTCGGCGGCGAGGCGTCGCAGGACGGCGCGTCGGCCGGCATCGGGGTCGCTCGTCCCCGCCACGAGCACCTCGCCGATGCGATAGCGGTCGACGACGGTGTCGAGGTCGTCGAGACCGCCCAGCAAACGGTGACCTGCGATCCGGCGCTCGCTCGCGTCGTCGACGCCTCCGGCTCCGTCGGCGATCACCACGCCGGCGACGCGGTCGCGTCCCGAGCCCTCGGCCAGGGCGTCGAGCAATCCGGGCAGGTCGGCGGCCGGTCCGAGAACGAGCGCGCGGTGGGCCTCCGGCTGCGCGCGCTCGAGTCCGCCGAGCACGCGGTCGCGCACCGCCCGCACCAGTCCGAGCGCGATCACGTACGCCGGTACGAACAACAGGATCACCGCGCGGCTGAAGGTCCGCGTGTACGACAGGTACACCCCGGCCATCACCACCAGCGTCACGAAGAAGGTCGCCCGCAACTCGCGCAGTCCGCGCTGTACCGGACCCGCCCCTTCCTGGTCGTGGTAGCGCCCGACCAGGGGCAACACCACGAGCGAGACCGCGTTCACCGACAGGATCAGCGGCCAGTAGTGGACGAGATCGAACAGGGGTTGGGGGAACAGCGGGTCCATCGCCCGCCGCGCGTAGAAGGCGGCGAGGAAGGCCAGGTTCAGGGCGACCAGATCGCCGAACACCGCCGCGGCCGTCCGCCACGTGCCCTGCAGCCGACGCGCCACGTAGATCAGCGCGCCCCACTTGTCGTAGAAGCTCACGAAGCTGCGCAGATGGTGGACGAAGCTGCGGCCGAACTTCGTGCTGGTGCGCTGGAACTCGTGCACCAGTCGCACGTCGGGAACGAGGTGCACCTCCCAGCCGCCCTCCCACATGCGGTAGCACCAGTCGACGTCCTCGAAGTACAGGAAGAAGCGCCCGTCCATGGCCCCCACGTCGTCCAGGGCCTGGCGCCGCACGAGCATGAAGGCGCCGGTCACCCAGTCCACCGGCCCGGGATGCTCGAGGTCGTCGTCGAGCATCAGGTGCCGGCGCAGCTCGGGATGATCCGGGCGCAGCCTCCCGAGCGGCGTACGCCGCAGGAGGATCGTGGTGAGCGAGTAGAAGCGACGGGCGTTGCGTTGCACCGAGCCGTCGGGATCGAGCAACTGCACTCCCACGAGTCCCACCTCGGGGTGCGACCGCAGGTAGTCGAGGGCCCGGTCGACGGCGCCCTCGGCCAGTTCGACGTCGGGGTTGATCACGAGCACGTGCTCGCCGTCGGCCTCGGCGATCGCGGCGTTCACCGCACGGGCGTAACCCTGGTTGCCCGACATGGCGACCACGCGCACGTCCGGGCGGTGTTCGCGCAGCCAGTCGGCCGTGCCGTCACCGGGAGCGTTGTCGGCGACGATCACCTCGTGCCGGGCGCGGATCGGATGCGCGTCGAGACTCGCGAAGAATCGGCGCAGCGGCGCTTCGCTGTGGAAGCTCACGAGCACGAGAGTGAGATCGTACGCCCGAGCCACGATCGACCTCAGCGTCCCTGGAACAGTCGGAGCCGCCAGACCATCCACACCGCTTCCCAGATGATCTTCTTCGACATCTTGCTCACGCCCACGGCACGGTCGGTGAAGACGATGGGAATCTCCCGGATCCGCAGCCCCTGCCGGTGCGCATGCCAGTTGAGTTCGATCTGGAACGA
>CAZQHE010000027.1:0-3700 GCA_964593155.1 uncultured bacterium | reverse complement strand
GTCCAGCGGAAGCTTCTGCAGGGTCTCGCGCCGGAAGCACTTGAAACCACCCGTGCAGTCCTTCAGCGGTAGACCGGTGACGATGCTGGCGTAGATGTTCGCGCCCACGCTCAGGATGAGCCGTGACAGCGGCCAGTTCACCACGGTGATGCCGTGCAGGTAACGACTGCCGACGACCAGGTCGGCGTCCTCGATGGCGTCGAGGAAGTCGGGGATCGACGCGGGGTCGTGCGAGAAATCGGCGTCCATCTCGAAGACGTAGGCGGCGTCGGTCTCGGCGAGCGCCCACTGGAAACCGGCGATGTACGCCGACCCCAGTCCTCCCTTGCCCTGGCGATGCAGCACGTGCAGGCGGGACTCGTGCTCCCGCATCTCGTCGACGACCGCGCCCGTGCCATCGGGGCTGTTGTCGTCGACCACCAACACGTGCACGTCGGGGTCCTGGGCCAGGACGGCCGGCACGATGCGACGGACGTTGTCGGCCTCGTTGTAGGTCGGGATCACGACCAGTGCCTTCATCCGGCGTCCCTCTCGGTCCGGACGGCTCGGCCGTCCCCGTCGTCCTTGCGGCGGCGCCAGCTTCGGACCGGCGTCCAGACGAAGCCGGCCACCACGAGCAGTAGCGCCACGTTCGACACGGTGCGTCCCGTGCGATAACTCGACGCGTCGACGGCGAACTCCACCGTGTGCTCGCCCGCCGGCAGCGCGACGGCCCGCAGGGCGAAGTTCGCACGCAGCATCCGTGCCTCCTCGCCGTCGACCGTCACCGTCCAGTGCGGATACCAGACGTCGGACACGACGAGCAGGCCGTCGGCGGGCGTGTCGACCCGCAGCTCGATTCCATTGTACCGCTCTTCGAGCACTTCGACCGAGCCCTCCGTCGCACCGGGCCGCGGCACGGGATCGGGTTCGGCCGAGACGATCGCCGTGGACCGGGGATCGAAGCGGGGGCTCGCCACCCGGCTCAGCACGGTCGACCGCGGCAGTTCGTCGGTGGTGTCGGTCCCCGAGCGCTCCAGCTCGTGGTCACCGACCAGCCAGGCACGGGGCAGGGCGCTTCGGTTCTCGTACACCGTGCCCTCGTCGGTGACCAGGGCGGGCGGCTCGGCGAGGTCCAGGCCCAGTTGCCGCAGCTGACCGATCGTCTGCTGGTCGAAGGGCCGCGCCGTGACGACCCAGTCGGCCGAGAACAGATTGGCCAGCCGCAGCGCCGGCGGGCGCCCGCCGTACATCTCCTGACGCAGGCGTTCGTACACGTCGAGCTTGGCCGCATGGTAGCCGCCCAGGCTGACGATGCCGCGCGCGGCGAGACGGTTGTCGCTCTCCCAGCCCCCGATGGGGAACACCCGCGGGCGCGGGTCCTGCTCGCGCAGCCAGCTCGTCAGCTCGTCGTCGGCCGTGTAGTCGCGCAACCGCTCGGGGTCGTGGATCATGGGCGGCGAATCGACCGCGACCATCCGGTTGCCGGACCGCTGCGCGTGCGGCAGCGTGCCGTCGGGGTGGATCAACGGCATCTGCACCCGCCAAAGGTCGAGGAACACCAGGAACGCAACGATCCCCGTGGCCCAGGGCACGGGCAGACGCCGCATGGCCACCGCCACCAGCACCAGCGGGATCGCCGCCAGCACGGCCCCCAGGCGCAGGGCATCGGCCACCGCGAGATCGGCCGCGGCCCGCACCGCGTCCGCGGGAGGAACCGGGCGGCCGAACTGCCGCGCCATCTCGGCCCAGTTCGACGCCATCGAGTCGCGCAGGGCGCCGGCCCCGATGGTGCCGAGCAGCAGCAGGACGAGCGCCACGCTCAGCGACACGACGAGCAGCGGGCGGCCCATCCACCGCGGACGGGTCTCCGCCGCGACCGACGACACGAGGGCCTCGAGCCCGTGCGCGGCGAGCACGATCACCGCGAGGTGGTGCACGGCGAGGATCATCGAGGGCACCCGGAACTTGTCGAATCCCGGCAGCACCTCGTAGAGGACCCGGTACAGGAAGAAGTCGTCGCCGAGGGCGATCAGCAGCGACAGCACGGCCAGCGCCATCATCGCCCACAGCGTGCGATCCCGCCGCATCAGGAAGCCGATCAGACCGAGCACCAGCAACGGCAGGCCGACGTAGTTCGGGTAGTCGGTGAAGGGCATCCCTCCCACGTATGCACCCCGACCGTAACCGGCCGTGGTCGGCCACCAGAGCGTCGAGATCTCCGACCACGACAGGCTCCAGTTGGTGGCGTACTCGAAAGCCGCCTCGGCGTCGCCCCCGCCACCCCCGGCGCCGGCCGCACCGCGAATCGACAATCCCTGGTACTCCAGGACCGGCAGCACGAGGACCAGCGCGATTCCCAGGCCCACCAGCCCGGCCGCCGCGATCCACCCGGTGCGCACGAGCACCGGGCGCCGTCGCTCGTCGGATCGCAGGTCGAAGATCCACCGCACCACCACCAGCACGGCGATGGCCATCACCGCGTAGTAGGTGATCTGGATGTGCGCGCGCAGCAGCATCAGCCCGACCACGAGGGCCAGCGCCGCCGCCCAGGCCACGCGTCCGCGACGCAACACGGCCTCGGCGAACCACAGCGCGAAGGGCATCCAGGCGAAGGTCCCCAGTTTGGTGCCGTGGCCGTAGGCGCCCCAGGCGGCCATCTTCGGCAACGCCAGCACGCACAAGCCTCCGGCCACCGCCACCGACCACGGCAGGCAGCGCCACCGCAACCAGCCCGTCACCCCGATGGCGGCCACCAGGTAGTGCACCAGCAGCCACGTCATGGGCGGTAGACCCAGTCCTTCGCGCAGCACCTTGATCGGCTCGGTCAGCGGGTAGGTCCGCGGGTTGTAGGCCAGGCTCCCGTAGGACGGCATGCCGCCGAAGACGAAGGGATTCCACAGCGGGAACTCACCCGCCTCCAGGGCGTCGTCGCCGGCACGCTGGAAGGCCGCGGCCGCCTGCGAGTCGCTGCTGCTGTACACCTTGCCCTGCAGGGCGATCTCCGGATGCACCAGGATCGCCGCCACCTCGAGCACGACGACGGCGATCAGCACGGAGAGGATTCGAGTGCGCAGCATGGATCTTCCTTCGTGTCGGCCGCGGTCAACGGTCGCCGGACAGTTCGCGGGTCGAATGGCGGGGAGTGCTCCGTGGGGGCTCGAACACCGCCTCGAACACCGCGCCGGCGGCACCCGGCGCTCCCCGGAGCAGCAGGTAACCGGCCAGCGCCGCATCGTACAGCAAGCCCGCGGGCCGGGCGAGGAGCCCGTGGGCGTGCCGCCGGGACAACTGTCGGCGCGAACGCGTACGGTGGTAGGCCTTGAACCGCGACATCCGTCCGCCCACCGACGCACTCACCGCGTGGTGCAGCACGGCCTCGGGCACGTAGGCGATCGACCAGCCGGCCGCACGCGCCCGCAGACAGAAGTCGACGTCCTCGGCGTAGATGTAGAAGTCCTCGTCGAGCCCTCCGAGGGCCGTCCAGACCTCGGCCCGCACCGCCAGCGCACATCCGGTGACCCAGTCGGTGGGGCCCGCCGGGTCGGCGCCGGCATCGGTGTGCGCGCGCAGGGCCCGGGCCGACGTGGTGCTGGTGCTGAACAACGACACCGAGTCCACCCCCGGTTTCCTGCGCCGCCTCGACCGGGCCTTCGACGATCCGGTGGTGGGCGTGGCCGGTCCACGGGTGGTCTACGCCGATCGCCCGGATCGGATCTGG
>CAZQHE010000026.1:29897-37466 GCA_964593155.1 uncultured bacterium | reverse complement strand
TCGCAACCGGCCGGCGACAGCCGCACCAGACCCAGGTACTGGGCCTCGATCTGCTCGTAGCCCGAGGGCGGCTGTCCGATCTCCAACAGCCGTCCGTGGCCGTCGGTGCGCAGGGTCTCGGCGTCGCTCAGCGGGTCGTCCATGCGGCGTTCCCACAGGGCGCGCCAGTCGAGGTCGACCACCACCCCGATGTCGGCGCGACTGTCACGCGCGGCCTGGACCACCTCGGGTCTGTACAGCAGATCCGTGTAGGCGATCAGCACGTCGCCGTGCATCTCGGCCCGGGCCCGCCACAGACTCTCGAGCATGTTCGTGGTCGCGAACTCCGGGTTGTCGACGAAGCGCAGGCCTTCTCCCCGGATCGCGGTCCGGCACCAGCCACGGACCACCACCACGTCGTCCACCCCCGCCGCGCGCAGCGCGTGCAGCTGCCACGTGAGCAAGGGGGTTCCGTCGACCTCCACCATGCACTTCGGACGGTCGTCGGTCAGTGGTCGCAGGCGGGTGCCCTGGCCGGCACCCAGCAGAATGGCCTTCAATGCCTCGTCTCCCCGTTCGGACCCGGTCGTCGGCCCGGGAGGGGAGCGCAAGGGCGGTGCCACGTCGCCTGCCTGGCCAGGCGACTGCGGCAACGTCACTTGCGGGCGAGCCCCGAGGGAGGGCGGTCAGTTCCTGGCCAGCCCGGTCCCGGAGTGACCGCCCGGTGGATCAGCCGAGGTTCTCGTCGGCCAGCATCTCGACCGCGTTGCCTGCGGGGTCGTGCGTGTAGCTCGACCGCGTCCCGTCGCGGTGGGGCTTCACGGGACCGTAGCGCTCGGGACTCGGGTGGACGAAGGCGACGTGGGGTGGATGCTGGTCGGGCACGACCAGGGCCAGGCGTACGTTCTCGAAGGCCAGCAGGGCCCAGGTGTCGTCCTGGTACTCGACCTCGCAACGGAAGGTCTCGCGGTACCAGCGGACGGTGGCGGCGACGTCGTCGACCGAGATCGCGACGTGGTGCAGGGTGTCACGCCCGTGCTTCGGATCGGCCAGGGACATGGTGGGACTCCGGAGGCGGGGGACTTCGAGCGCTCTATCTTGTCGTGGCCATGGATGCCGCGCAGCGACTGATCCTCTTGCCAGGCCTCGGGGCCGACGGGCGTCTGTTCGACGAGCAGCGCCACGCGTTCCCATTCCTCGAGACCCCGGAGTGGATTCCTCCGGCGAGCGACGACGAGTCGCTCGAGGACTACGCGGCTCGTTTCGCCGTCCACCTCGGCCCGGATGCGCGCCCCACGTGGATCGGAGGGACCAGCTTCGGCGGGCAGGTCGCGCTGGAGATGGCGCGGTGGATGCGGCCGCGCGTCGCGGGCGTGATCCTCGTCGCGGCGCCACGATCGCGCGAGACCATCACGGCGGCCTTCCGTGCGCAGCAGGCGGTCGGCTCGCTGGCCCCGGAAGCGCTGGTCCGGCGAGCGGTCCCGTGGCTCGCTGGCCCCTTCGCGCGCCGCGAGGGATTGTCGGCCGAGCACACTGCACGGCTGCGCGCGATCGCCGCCGACGTCGACGTCGCCTTCCTCCGCTGGGGCGCCCGCGCGTCGTCCGCGTGGCGGCGAACGCCGGCCGATCCCGTGGCCGCACCGGTGTACCACGTCCACGGGCGCCACGACGCCGTCATTCCGTGGCGCGAGGGCGAACCGGACCTGCTCCTGGACGACGCCGGCCATCTGATCACGTTCACCCACGCCGGCGCGGTGAGCGGCTTCATCGCCTCGTGCTTGGAGCGGTCCGACTGATCAGGACCGCGCGGCGGCCTCGCGACATGCCTCGGCGTAGCGATCCATCAACAACGGCCAGCCCTGCGGCGACGCCAGCCCCTCGCGATAGGCCGTCGCATCGCCGGGATGCCGCTCGAACTCGTCGTGGGTCAACTCGACGCGGCAGTGGTCTCCGGTCACCGTCCACGTCACGGCCACGCGGCTGGCGAGCGCCGGATCGGGCTGGAACGACCGATCCGGATCGATCATCCAGCGGATGGCGAGATGGCGCTGCGGATGGCAGGCGATGACCACGCCCCAGGGCGACTCGATGCCCCTGGCGTCACGCTCGCGGCAGGTGCCCGCAACGACGGGCTCGATCCAGAGGTCACGCAGCTCGTCCTGCGACCAGGTGTAATCGGCCGGCCACCACGTCGCGAGCCGGCGTGTGAAGAGTTCGAAGGCCGTGGCGGCATCGCACCCCAGGCGCCGCTCCTCGGTCACGGCCTCCGGGACACGGTTCGGGGACCCGTTCATCGGCGGACTCCTTCGCACGACGGACGACGCGGCTCACCGCGGAGCCAGCACCGACCGCCCCAATCTCTCGTACAGGTCGACGCCGGCCTGCATCGAGGCCAGGGTGATGTGCTCGTCGACGGAATGGGCGACCTCGATGTCTCCCGGCCCCACCAGCCATACCGGTCCGAGTTCCTGCAGATAAGTGGCGTCGGTGTTGAACGCGGCGAGGCAGGTGTCGACGTCCTCGGGCGGATCGAAGAACACGGGATCGTTCGCGGCGGGAACCTCCACCACGGCCCGGTCTCCGACCAGTTCGTGGATGGTGCGCACCAGCGCGTCGCTGTCGCTCACCGCGCGGATCATGACCTCGGCCCGTGCACGCGCAGCGAAGACGTTCGCCGCCACGCCGCCCTCGATCACGCCGACGTTCATGGTCGTCGGACCGAGCACCTCGTCCACCGGCCACTCGTGACGGCGCAGATCGGCGAGCGCGTCGAGCAGATCGTGCACCGCCGAGTGGCCCTGGTCGGGATAGGCCGAGTGACCGGCGACGCCCTCGGTGGTGAGCGTGAGCTTCACCATGCCCTTCTGCGCCCGGACCACGCGGTTGTCGGTGGGCTCGCACAGCACGATCCGCTCCGGACGCAGGTCGAGGTCGACCGCGGTGCGCGCTCCGTCGTGGTCGACCTCCTCGCCCACCACGAACAGATAGCCGAGGTCGTCGAGCCCGTCGGCCAGCAGTCGCTCGCCCGCCTCGATCATGGCCACGATGCCGCCCTTGGTGTCGCAGGCGCCGCGTCCGTACACCGCCTCGCGCTCGACCCGCGCCGGGAAGAAGGGCGGTACCGTGTCGACGTGCGTGCAGTAGACGAGCGAGGGATTCGGACGCCGGGCGGCGATCACGTTCCACCGGTCGATGCCCACGGGCTGCCGGTCGACGGTGAAACCACGGGCCGAAAGGTAGATCTCGAGCTCCTCGAGGAACGCGCGCTCGTTGCCCGAGATCGACTCGATGTCGATCCACGCGCGCAGTCTCTCGGTGCGGGTGTCCATGCGTCTGCCTCCTTCGTTGCCGGACCACTCTACACGATCCTCCCCCGGCTCGCTGATGACATGGAATCAGTCATGATTTCGCAGTGCCGGAATCCTGGTCGTGTGCCGGCTTTCACGACAATGTATGGGACGAACGATCGTTGCCAGACGATCGCGTCGACCTGGCGCTGCAGGAGGCGAGATGCGCGCCGTTCCCCGGACCCTGGCCTTCCGGTTGGTCTTCGCGCTCACCGTGTTCATGGCGGTGATGCGCGTGGTCTTCGGCTACGTCGAGGACCGCCGCCTCGAACAACTCGTCCTCGACCAGACGATCACCGGGGCCGACGAGCTGTCGCGCAGCGTGGCGAGCGCGACCTGGAACGCCATGCTCGCCGACGACCGCGACGCCGCCTACCGCATCATGAGCGCGATCGGCGAGGAGCACGGCGTCGAGCGCATCTGCCTGGTGAACGAGCGCGGCGAGGTGACCTTCTCCACCGAGGCAGCCCACGGCGCCGCACCGCACGACTCGCTCTGCTGCGGCTGCCCCGATCACACCCGCGACGTCGACCTCGATCTCCCCGTGCGCCGCTCGCGCGTGTTCGAGGACACCGACCGAGGTCGCGTGCTCCAGGTGGTCACGCCGATACTGAACGAACCCTCGTGCTACGAGGCCGCCTGCCACGCGCACCAGCCCACCGACCGGGTTCTCGGACAGCTGGCCATCGAGCTCGATCTCGACGAAGCCGGCACGGAGCTCGCCGCGATCCGTCGCGATTCGCTGGCCCGCACCCTCGTCGAGATCCTGCTCATGGGTCTGATCATCGTGGTGATCAGCCGCTGGATGATCGGCGTGCCGCTCCAGCAGCTGCTCGAGGCCACGCGGGCGGGCAGCCGCATGGACCTCGACCGCCCCGTCGAGGTCCGCGGGCAGGGCGAACTGCGCGTCCTCGCCGACTCCTTCGACGCCATGCGCGAACGCCTGCGGCAGGCCCTGCGCGAACTCCGGGAGTTCAACGAGGGCCTGGAGCAGACCGTCGAGGAGCGCAGCCGTGAACTCGGTGCAGCCCAGCAGCGACTGATCCAGAGCGACCGCATGGCCTCGCTCGGACAACTGGCCGCGAGCGTTGCGCATGAGATCAACAACCCCGTGTCCGGGGTGTTGAACTATTCCATGGTCGTCAAGCGTATGCTCGCGAGGGAAGAACAGATTCCGGAGAACCTCCCGCGCGTTCGCCACTTCCTCGACACCATGACCCAGGAGACCGAGCGCGTCGGCCGGATCGTCAAGGACCTGCTCGCGTTCTCGCGGCGGGCGAAGCCTTCGTCCGACGCCTTCGACCTGCGCGAGGTGATCGACCGCGTGATGGGCCTGCTGGAACACCGTCTGGAACTCGGCAAGGTGGCCGCCGTGGTCGACGTCGCCGACGACCTGCCCCGGATCTCGGGCGACGCCAGTCAGATCGAGCAGGTGCTGCTGAACCTGGTCATGAACGCGGCCGAGGCGCAGCCCGCGGCGGGAACCATCACGGTGTCGGCGCATCCCGAGGACGAGGACTTCATCGTGCTGGCGGTGAGCGACCAGGGCACGGGCATCGAGCCCGCGCATCTCGAGCGGGTCTTCGACCCCTTCTTCACCACGAAGGACGAGGGGCGGGGCGTCGGCCTGGGTCTGTCGGTGGTCTACGGAATCGTCGAGGCCCACGGCGGAACGATCGAGGTCGAGAGCGAGATCGGCCGGGGCACGACCTTCCGGGTCCACCTCCCACGCGACGGCCCGCCCGGCGGCCAACGGCACGACGAGGCCCTCACCGCGGGGGGCACGTCGTGAGCCGCGTGACGGTCATCGGCCTCCGCGGTGTGGACGACGACCTCGTCCGGCGCGCGGCATCCTTCGTCGCGCGGACCTTCGTCGTCGACGCTGCCGCGGGTCCGGCCCGTCCCGACCTCGAGCCGGTTCCCGATGCCGGGCACGGTCAGATCGTGTCGACCGAGATCCTGCGCCGGCTGCTCGACGAGGTGCCCGACGGCGCCACGCGCCTGCTCGGCGTGACCGAGGCCGACCTCTATCTGCCCACACTGAGCTTCGTCTTCGGACACGCCCAGCTCGACGGCCACGTGGCCGTGGTCTCGTTGTTCCGGCTGCGCCCCGAGAACCAGGGACTCCACTCCGACCCCGAGCGCGTGTGGGATCGCTTCACCCGCGAGATCGCCCACGAGCTCGGGCACACCTGGGGACTGCAGCACTGCGCCGATCGACGCTGCTGCATGTCCCTGTCGACCTCGATCGACGAGGTCGACCTGAAGACGGCGGACTTCTGCCGTGGTTGCCGCGCGCTCCTGCGCGAGGCCCAACGGCGCGAACGGACCCGACCCCGGAGCGCCCCCGGCGCCCGGCGAAGCCCCGAGGAGGCAGCACGATGACTGGCAAGTGGAGGATCCTCGTCGTCGACGACGAACCGGTGCAACGCGAATCGCTGGCCGTGTGGCTCGAACAGGACGGCCACGACGTCGACACCGCCAGTTCCGGCGAGGAGGCGGTGGAGATGGTCGAACGCACGGCCTACGCCCTGCACTTCGTCGACCTCAAGATGCCCGGCATGGACGGTATCGAGACCATGGCCGAGATCCACACCCGACAGCCGGACGCCGCGGTGGTGGTGATCACCGCTTACGCCACCGTCGACACCGCGATCTCGGCCATGAAGGAGGGTGCGATCGAGTACGTGGTCAAGCCCTGCAACCCACGCGAGATCTCCCTGCTGGTCGACCGTGTGCTCCACCTCAAGTCGCTCGAACGCGAGAACCTGGCCCTACGCGAGAAACTCGGCGAGCGCTACCGCTTCCACGGGATCATCAGCAAGAACCCCAAGGTCCTGAACATCTGCGACCTCGTACGGGACATCGCCGACCTGCCGAGCACCGTGTTGATCCGCGGCGAGAGCGGTACGGGCAAGGAGGTCGTCGCCCGCGCGATCCACCGCGCCGGGGTGCGGGCCGAGCGTCCCTTCGTGGCCGTGTCGTGTGCGGCCCTGGCCGAATCGCTGCTCGAGTCCGAACTCTTCGGCCACGAGAAGGGCGCCTTCACGGGCGCCAACAACCGTCGCGAGGGCAAGCTGGAGGCCGCCGGCGAAGGAACGCTGTTCCTCGACGAGATCGGCGACGTGCCGGCGAAGACCCAGGTCGACCTGCTACGGGTTCTGCAGGAACGGGAGTTCTCGCGCGTGGGTGGCAACGAGCCGATCCCCCTGCGGGCACGCGTGATCGCCGCCACCAATCGCGACCTCGAGGCCGAGGTCGCCGCCGGCCGATTCCGCGAGGACCTCTACTACCGACTGAACGTGATCGGCATCCGCGTGCCACCGCTGCGCGAGCGCAAGGAGGACGTCCCGCTGCTCACCCAGCACTTCGTCGAGTCGATCGCGCTGGAACTAGGACGCGAGATCCCCTCGGTGTCGGAGGACGCCATGGACGTGCTACTCGCACACGACTGGCCGGGCAACGTGCGGGAACTCGAGAACGCATTGGAGCGGGCGCTGGTCACGGCGCGCGAGGGAGTGCTCACGGCCGATCACTTCTCGTTCCTCGAGGGAGTGCGCGACGTGACGAGCCCCTGGCACTTCCCGCCCGACGTCACGCTGCGCGAGGCCGAGCAACGTCTGATCGAGACGACACTCGAGCGCCATCGGGGCAACGTGAAGCAAACCGCCGAGGTGCTCGGCATCGACCGTTCCACCCTCTACGACAAAATGGCCCGCTACGGCATCGAGCGACCGCAGGCGAGCCATCACGCGATGCCCTGAACGGGGCTCAGGCGTCGAGGAACATGTCGCGGCGCACCGTCGCCCAGTCGGCGTCGGGCACCGCGCGCGTGAGGTCGTCGGACACCGCGCCGCCGTCGGCCCACGCCGAGGCCGCTTCGCGCCCGAGCAGGCGAGACTGCAGCTGCCGCAGTTCGCGCTCCATCCAATCCACCGCCTCGCGTCCACGTAGCAGCTCGACGTGTTCGGACAACGGGCGCTCGGGATCGAGCGTCAGGGTCAGCAGTCCGTCGTCGAAGCCGCACGCGACGACCCTTCCCTCGACCGGGGCGAGAATCCGCGCGGACTCGTCGGCGACGACGAAGGCCGCATCACCACGGCGGAGCTCGTCCCCGGGCTCGGGAATGCGCAGCCGCGCGTCGGCCGGCAGCATGCGCACGGCCAGGGGTGTGAGGCCCACCTTCACCCGGCCGTTGGCGGCGGGTCGGCTGACGCTGATCGAGGCGCTGGCGTCGGGGACG
>CAZQHE010000026.1:0-29887 GCA_964593155.1 uncultured bacterium | reverse complement strand
ACCCAGGTGTGGCCGCGGTGGTAGAGCGTATCGGGACGGATCTCGAGTCCGTGTACCGATCCGGCCTCGGCCGCGGCGACGGCCTCGTGCGCCCGGTGGCGCTCACAGTGCGCGCAGTCGAAGCCGTGCTCGCACGACTGCCCCGGGGTGTCAACGTCGAGAGCGTGACGGCACCGCCGGCGCTCCTCGGGAAGCTCCTCGAAGTCCTCGTGCCAACGCAGCGACGCGGCCCGCCCCGCGCGAAGGTCGCGCCAGCTCTTCCAGAGCGACACGGCCAGGTACGAGGCCAGCACCGCGGCCACGGTCAGGAAGAAGGCCACGAAGACGATCCGGTGCGGTTCCCAGCTGAATTCGTAGACGTTCGGCAGCATCGCGTTCAGCGCTCCCTTCCGGGGGACTTGAGTTCGGGCTCGCGGCCGAAGAGCAGGTCGGCCCGGTGGGCCAGCGACAGGACGATCACCGCCAGGGCGATCACACCGGCGAAAGCCACCGTCTCCTGCCGGTTCGGAACGTAGGCCCACGTCTCCTCGAAGGGCAGCGTGGGCAGGATGAGCGTCTGCAGCGTGGCCACCAACCGGTTCAGCGCGATGCCGGCACAGCCGAGCACCGCGGCCAGCGTGACCATCGCGCGGCCGTGGTGTGCCGCCCGGCGGAGCAACAGCGCGGGCACCAGCCCCAGCACCAGGAACTCCGCCACCAGCACCCAGCTCCCGAACGGTGGCTGCCGGTACAACCACGCCGGCTGGACCCCGGTCTCGGGCACGGTTCCGTTCAACCAGACGAGCGTGTCGATCCCCTTGAGCGCCAGGTACACCAGCAACAGCGTGCCCGACAGCCGCGCCAGGCGATCGATCGTCGCGCGCGGCACCAGCAACCGACGCGTGACCATCTCGAAGGTCCGCGCGATCAGCACGAGGAAGGCCGGGCCGATCGCCATGGCCGACAGCACGAACAGGAAGAAGGTCGTGGGAAAGACCCACAGCTCCTCGCGGAAGGCGAAGGGCCGACCCTGCAACACGCCGTAGAGCCCACCCAGCGAACCCTGGTGGAAGAACGACAGCGTCGCTCCGAGCACGGCCAGCACGACCATCCCCCGGTGCACACGGCTGCCGACGACGGCAGCACCGGGGTTCGACCGCAGGCGACGGTGACGAAGCAGAATGGGCACGAACTCCACGGCCAGGACGATCAGGTAGCAGGTCAGACAGAAGGTGACCTCGGCCAGCATCGAGTGGACGTTCGGGTGCCAGAAGGTGAACCAGGCGCGCAGCGGCTGGCCGACGTCGACCATCAGGATCGCCACCGCCCCGCCGTAGCACAGCAGACCGGTGAGCACGGCCAGGTGCAGGACCGCGCGCACCTCCTTCCAGTGAAAGACGTAGGCGAGCAGTCCACTGGTGAACGCCCCTGCGCCGAGTGCGATCACCGTGAGGTCGAGGAAGATCCACAGACCGAAGGCGTAGCGGTTGTCCATGTTCGTGTGGTGCAGGCCTTCGACCAGGCACTGCAGACACGCGTAGGCACCGGCGGCGAGCAACAGGACCCAGGGGATCATCCACAGGGTGAAGGCTCGTCGCGAGCAGTGACGCGACACCGGTGGCGCAGCGGGAGCCGCGACGGCCGGAGCGTCGGCGCGCAGGGCGACCTCAAGCATGGCTCACCTCCCGATCCCGATCGAAACAGGCGGGATCGTCGATCCGGCGGACCCACTCCCGCGAACTCAGGTAGGTGACGGTGGGCTCGGTCCCGAGCCGATCGAGCAGGTGGAAGGCGCGATCCCCGTGGGCGTCGCGATGGTTCGGATCGCGTGGATCGTCCAGATCGACGAGCCGGATCGCGCCCCGCGGGCAGGCTTCGGCACACGCGGGGACGAACTCCCCGGGTTCGAGCTCGCGGCGGCCCTCCTCGGCCGCGCGGTCGTAGGCACGCTGCCAGCGGCCGTGGCACAGGTTGCACTTCTCCACCACGCCGCGCTGTCGCACCGGAACGTCGGGAGCGAGGTGCCGCGCCCGGCTCGGTTCCCACTGCGGCTGCCACCAGTTGAAGCTGCGCGTGTGGTAGGGACACGCGGCCATGCAGTAGCGGCACCCCAGGCACCGGTCGACCACCTGCGACACCACACCCGTCTCGGGGTCGAGGTCGACCGCCGTCTGCGGGCAGACCATCACGCACGGCGTGTGGTGCTGGCAGTGCTGGCACATGATCGGCACGAAGACCTCGTCGATCTCCCCTCCGCTCTCGTGCACCACACGATCGACCCGCAGGGGAAGGATCGACTTGCGCGGCCCGGCCTCGGCCGGCGGCACGGCGCAGTTGTTCTCGATCGCGCAGGCGACCGAACAGGCACCGCAGCCGTCGCAACGGTCGAGGTCGATCAGCAACGTGTACCGGTGACGACGCGCTTCCATCACGACACCTCCACGGTGTGGATCACGGGCGGGGCTTCGCTCCGGGGATCGAGGTCGAGGGATTCGAGGGCGGTCGGCGACGGCCTCGGCTCCGACTCGCCGAAGGCCTCGGGGCCGAGACCGCACCCGGCGATCACATGGCCGCGGACGACGGAGGCGTCGGCGGAGAGCACCACGTGGAGATCGCCGGCCGCGGTGCGCAGGTGGCAGCGCTGGCCGTCCCGCACACCCCACGCGACGAGATCGTCGGGATGCGCGCGGGCCCGTCCTTCGCACGCGTGCAGCGCCTGTTCACGCACCACCTTCGACAGCACGTCGGGCACGCGTTCGCCGGCGGCGGCGACCACCGCGCCCTCGAGGACGAGACGCGGGCGTCCGTCGGCGGCGGCCGGCGTGCGGACCGTACGCAGCGGGGGCCGCGTTCCCACCGACTCGCCCTCCCACACCGCACCGCGGCGCAGGGCACCGGCGACGGTGGTCACGCCGGCGCCGTCCACGGCAAGGGCCCCACCATCGGGAACCCGCAGCCGGCCCCGACCGGCGTCGACCAGCGCCGCGGCCACCGCCTCCGCTCCGCGCGCGGCGTCCGGATCGAAGGACTGTGTCAGGTCGGCCACGTCGACGCAGTTCGCGGGCCGATCGAGCACCGGCACCGACAGGGCGATGCGCGCGGTGTGGCCGACACGCCGCCCACCGACCGCTTCCTCGATCTCGAGCGGAGCCGAGGCGGGCAACACCAGATCGCCCCGCCGGGCGGCCGGGCCCGGAGCGGTCGCGAACACGATCGACCGACCCGCGTCGGAGCGGAGCTTGCGAAGGATCCGTCGCCAGGGAACCGAGCCGCAGACACGGGAAGCGTCGACGACCAGGAGGTCGAGCGAAGCGTCGGCCACCTCGTCCAGGGTCACGGTGCGAACACCCCTCGGTCCGTGCACCGGCCGGCGCGGCACGATCAATCGTCCGGGACCGATGGCGTCGAGGTGCACGTCGACCTCGGCCACCGAGGCGAGCACGGCATCGTCGGGTCGCGCACCGACACCGTCGTCGCCGATCAGTACCCCCGAGGATCCGGCCCGACGCAGTCGCCGCGCCATGCTGCGGGGATCGTCGCCACGCTCGACGGCGCGGGCCGTTCCCGTGGAGCACCCGGGGCGTACGAATACGGCATCGCCGGCGCGCTCGGGATCGATCGACAGTTCGACGTCGCCGTCGAGTCCCAGGCGCACCGCGAGATCGTCGAGCCAGTGCGATCGGTTCCCGATCCACACGGCGCCGCGGACCTGCGCCGCGAGTGCGGCCAACGGCGTGGCCGCCGGCGGGCGACCGGAGAGGTCGATCATGCCGATCGTCGCACGCCGGGCCACGGCGTCGTCGAGCCAGGCCGCGGCGGTGTCCAATCCCTCGAGCGATTCCACGGTACGATCACCGATCGTGGCCTCGTCGAGGCGATCGGGAGACGCCGCCAGGTGGTGCACGGCCGGGCGCAACGCGCAGGGGAGGGTGTTCCCCGCGGCGGGAACGGCCAGGTAGGGCCGGCCGCCGACGGTGTGCAGTTCGAGCGAACAACCGTTCGGACACGCGCTGCACCGCGTGCGCACCCGGCCCCGGGGTCCGGTGGGCAGAGCGACCGACCGACCGCGCGTCTGCGTGGCGACGGTCAGGTCGTCGATCAGGGCGTAGGGCGCGGGCGAGAGGACCAGCCCCGCGGCGATCCCTCCCATCCACTTGAGCGCCGTGCGCCGTGTGACGTCGGAATTCATCGTCGGTCTCCTCGCCTCAGCGGTGGCAGTCCAGGCACGACTGCACCACGCCACGCCGATCGTGGCAGTCGACGCAGTCGCTCATCTCCATCGGATGGGACGCTTCGTCGGGCCCGACGGGGCCACGTCCCCACAGGGCGCGCGGGTAACCGCTGATGCGATTCACCGACACGGTCCTCGCCGCATCGGCCGCGCCGTGATCGCCGTGACAGACCGCGCAGTCCATGCCGGCCAGATCCACGTGCTGGGCGTGGGAGAAGCGAACGCCCTCGGGCTGTTCGAGGCTCGAGTGCCACAGTCGGGGAAGCGCCTGCAACTCGGCGAGGTCCCGCTCCACGCCCGGGAGTTCGCCGTGGCACATGGTGCAGTCGTCGAGCGTGGGCAGGGCGACGGCGCGGACCTCGCTCGTGCGATGGCAGTCGGCACAGGTCATCCCGACGGCGTCGCCGGTGTGGACCGCGTGCGAGAAGGGAACCACGGGCTGTTGTTCCTCGAACACGACCGCGGCATAGCCCCACCATCCCAGGACGAGGCCGGTGACGATGCCGACCACCCAGGGAAGGGATCCACCGAAACGCTTCACGACTCCACCTCCTGGATCCTCCAGCGCAGGAACTCGTGTTCGAGCCGGGCCTGGTCGACCGGTCCCAGGCGACCGAGCAGACCGGGCGCGCTGCGGCCCCCGTCGGCGGCCGCCAGCGATCCCAGGTATCCGGCTCCGTGCGGATCGTCGTCGGCGTGGGCCCGCGCGAACTCCTCGAGCCGTCGGCGTTCGGCGGCCATCCATGCCGGGGCGGAATCGCCGCTGACGAAGCCGCGGGTCTCCGACAGACGCTCCCGTGGCTGCAGGCTGCGCACCTCGAACAGCCAGCCCGCCCCGTAGGGATCCCGGAGCACCGCAGCCGGTTCGCGACGGGCGTGGACGTTCTTCGAGAGGATCTCGACGCGAACCGGTAGCTCGAGCTCGACGTGGACGTCGCCGCCGGCGAGCACCACGTGCGGTCGGTCGATCCCCGGTCGAGAGACGAAGTGCACGACGTCGAGGTGCGGCAGGACGAACCGCAGCAGATCGTCGACACCGAGCACGCAGGTCCCGAGTTCGCTCTCGTCGACCCACCAGTGGTTCGGGCTGTAGGCGCGATCGGTGGCCACGATCAGGTCGTCGACCTCGACCGCCACGTCGCGCAGACGAGCCGCCGGTGTTTCGCGGGCGAGGAACAGAGGACAATAGCGATAGCCGTCGCTCTGGCAGCGCGACAACAGTCCCTGCACGTAGGGCACGTACTCGCGGCGGGCCGCGGCGTCGCAGGCCAGGACCCGGCGCTCGTGCAGACGCGTGCAGCGGCCTCGCACGTCGCGCTCGACGTGGTCGATGTCACCGCTGCGCACGAAGGGACACGGTCGCTCCGACGTGCCCACGCACGGGCACGAGGCATCGACCGCGTCGGGTGCGATCGGCAGCATGTGCGTGGGCTCGACGTCGCAGAACAGCGCGGTGGCCTCGCGCAGGAAGGGACAACGCATGGCGGACCTCCCGTCGAGAGATCACGACCCCCGACGGATTCAGGTGTCGCGTTCCTGCTTCTCGGGCTGCGGCGCGTCGCCGTTGGTCGAACGGTCGACGGGGTCGCCGCCGTCGGCCATGCTCGGTCCGAGCATCGGATCGAAGTGGCTGTGCGGGTCCGACCGGAGCACGTGGATCGAACGCTGGCGCCAGCGCACCGACAGGTCCTGCCACACGCCCCAGCCGATCGCGGCGATGCAAACGAAGCAGAAGACACCGAGGGCCGCGTTCGTCACGTCGAGCCAGAAGGCATCGGGATTCGAGGGATCGAACAACATGGCGGCCTTCCTTTCGCGAAGGACGGTTCGGGATCGGGCGCCCGGGCGGCGCCTCCGCCCCGCCCAAGGGCATCAGCTGTGCCTATGATCACAGACAATCGTAACTGGATGATTATCATCTACTTACAGGCATCGACAGGTTCGAAGACACGGCCGCGGCGCTGGATCCGTGTGGGGATGTCCGACACGCGTGTCGGGATGGCCGACACGAGGACCGGGATGCGACGGAATGCCGTGAGGTCTCCGTGGCGGTTCGCGTCCGGATCCGCGACAATGACGACTCCACCGTCTCCGGAATCGACGACGCCATGACCGACACGCACTCGTATCCACTGGCCCGCCTCGGACTGGTCGGCGGCGGACAACTGGCCCGCATGATGATCCCGCCGGCCAAGAGACTGGGATGCACGTGCGTCGTGCTCGACCCGACCCCGGACGCACCGGCCGGGCAGATGGCCGATCGTCAGATCGTCGGCGACTTCCACGACGCCGCACGCCTGGCCGAGCTGGCCGCCGCGACCGACGTGCTCACCTTCGATCTCGAGGACATCAACGCCGAAGCCCTGATCGAACTCGAGCAACAGGGGACGCGCATCGTTCCGCGTCCGGAATTGTTACGAACGATCCAGGACAAACTGCGGCAGAAACAGCGGCTGCACGACGCCGGCATTCCGACCGCCCACTTCGAAGCGGTCGACACCCCCACCCGCGAGCAGTTCGAACGCTTCGGCCATCCCCTGGTGCAGAAGGCCCGCCGCGGCGGCTACGACGGACGCGGCGTCGTCGTCATGCGTGACGCGAGCGCCTTCGACGAGCACCTGCCGGTGCCGTCGCTGATCGAGCGCTTCGTCCCCGCGCGCAAGGAGATCGGCGTGCTCGTCGTGCGTGGCCGCGACGGCGACACGCGCGTGTACCCACCCGTGGAGATGGTCTTCCGGCCGGGCGAGAACGTGCTCGACATGTTGCTGGCTCCCGCGGACGTACCCGACGCCGTGGTCGAGGAGGCCGACCGCATCGCGATCCGCACCGTCGAGGCCCTCGACGGCGTGGGCGTGTTCGGCGTCGAGATGTTCTGGGCCGAGAACGGAAGCCTGCTGGTGAACGAGGTCGCGCCCCGGACGCACAACTCCGGCCACCACACCATCGAGACCTGTGTCACCGACCAGTTCGAACAGCACGTGCGCGCGGTCCTGGGCCTACCGCTCGGCTCGACCGAACTCGAGCGCCCCGCCGCGATGATCAATCTGCTGGGCGCACCGGGAGCGACGGGCCCTCCCGTGATCGAGGGCCTCGAAGCCGCGCTGGCGATCCCCGGCGTCTGCGTGCACCTGTACGGCAAGGCGGTCACCAAGCCCCATCGCAAGATGGGGCACGTGACCGTCGTCGACGAAGACCTCGACCGCGCACGCACCAAGGCGGAGCGCGTGCGTGAACTCGTGCGGATCACCGCGGAGGACCCGAAGTGAACGAACCCGTCGTGGGAATCATCATGGGCAGCGATTCCGACCTGCCCGTCATGCGGGGCGCGGCCGAGATGCTCGCCCTGCTCGAGGTGCCCTACGAGATGACCATCGTCTCGGCCCATCGCACCCCGGATCGCCTGTACGAGTACGCGCAGACGGCCGTCGAGCGCGACCTGCGGGTGATCGTCGCCGGGGCCGGCGGTGCGGCCCACCTGCCGGGCATGGTGGCGTCGCTGACACCGCTGCCGGTGATCGGGGTCCCCGTGAAGAGCTCGGCCCTGAACGGTCAGGACTCGCTGCTGTCGATCGTCCAGATGCCGACCGGAGTCCCCGTGGCCACCGTGGCCATCGACGGCGCGAAGAACGCGGGGATTCTCGCCGCGCAGATCCTCGGAGCGGCCGATCCGCGCCTGCGCGAGCGAATCGTCCAGTACAAGCAGGACCTGCACACCACCGTCATGGAGCGCGCCGCGCGCATGGCCGACCCGGGCGGTGCCTGAGGATCGGGGAGTCCCCCATCCGCGGCGACACGCCATCCACCTTGACGCCGGTGCATCACCGGCGGTTGAGTGAGCGGTGATGTTCGCTCGAACCTACCTGGTCGGGCTCCTCCTGACCCTCGTGGCCTGCAGCGGGCCGGACGAGCCCGGTTTCCGTCTGGGTCTGTTGACCTGGCCCGGCAACGAACCGGTCCATTTCGCGCGCGAAGTCGGTGCGATCGACTCCGTGAGGATCGAGTTCGTGGAGTTCGAGAGTCCCGCCGATCTCGCGAGCGCGTTCCGCCTGAGTGGGATCGACGCCGCGTGCCTGACCGCCGACTTCGCCGTGGACCTGGCCCAGGCGAGTCCGGACCTGCGCATCGTGTTCGTCGTCAGCGAGTCGGTCGGAGCCGACGTGGTGCTCGCCCGCGAGGAGATCACCGACGCATCGGAGCTGCGGGGCGCCCGCATCGGGGTCGAGGTCAGCCCGCTCGGGGCGCACGTCCTCGACGGTCTGCTGCGGCACGCCGGACTCGAGGCGGCCGATGTCGAACTCGTGTCCGTCGACGTGGCCGACCACCGCGAGGCCTTCGACGAACACGACCTCGATGCCCTGGTCACCTACCAGCCCTACGCGGAACGGGTGACCGAGGACGACGGACTGCACGTGGTCTTCGACTCGTCGGAGATCCCGGGGGAGATCGTCGACGTCATCCTGACGCGCCAGAGCGTTCTCGAGACCCGGGAGCGTTCACTGCGCCACCTGATCGACGGGTGGACGACCACGCTCGAACGCATCGACCACGACCCGGCGGCGTTCGTCGCGTTCGGTGCTCGACACGAAGCGGTGCCGGAAGAAACGTTCCGACGCATGCTCGCCGGGATCGAGATCTTCGACGCCGCCGACAACCGACGCCTGCTCGTCGAAGAGACCGGAGCCACGCTCGAGGTCCTGCGGCGGTGCGAGGCGGCCCTCCGACGCCAGGGACTGATCCGCGAGCCGGTCGATCTGTCGCGCCTGCCCGACGGCCGCTTCTTCGCGGAGCGTCGGCCGTGAAGCTGAGCTTCCGCCACGCCGTCCCGGGTGCCCTGCTGCTGCTCCTGATTCCCGTCATGGGTATCCAGGGATGGCTGCGGATCCGCTCGGCGGACGAACGCGTCGGAATCCAGATGACCGAGAAGGCCCTCGCCGTCGGGGCCCCGGTCACGTTGGCGATCGAGTCCGCCTTCCGTGGGGGGGACCTCGACGTCGTCCGCCAGAACCTGACGAGCTGCGGCGTCGACCCGGACCTCCGCCACGCGGTGGTCGTCGACGGCAACGGCGACGTCCTCACCGCGGGGGATGCAGCCCTCGAGGGGCGCCCCCTGGAGTCGCTGATCGGTTCGCGATTCGCCGAGGTCGCCGCCGAGGCCAGGGCGACCCTGACGACCCGCTCCGCCCGCGATCCGGACCGCGCGCAGGTCCTGGTCGCATTCCCGCTGCGGATGCACGATCCCGACGGCTCGTTCTTCAGCCGCCGGTCCGCCGCGGTGGTGCTGGCCTTCGACACCGACCGGACACGGACCGCCATCTACCAGTCGGCGGGAGCCGAGTTCGCCGTCGGGGCGGGGGGCCTCGTGACCGGCGCCTTCCTCCTGTGGCTCTGGCTGAACCACTCCCTGCTGTCGAGGGTCCGAAACGTGGTCGACCACCTGCAACGACTGCGGCGCGGTGACCTCGACGCCCGCTCGGGATTGCAGGGGTCCGACGAGATCTCGGAGATCGGTCGCGCCGTCGACGACATGGCCGAAGGCATGCAGACCAACACGACTCGCCTCGAGAGCACCGAGAGCGATCTGCGCCGCGCGCTGCAGGAGCAGCAAGAACTGCTGGAGGAAGTCCGCCTGCTGTCCCGGCGACTCAGCCGCAGCGCCGAGCACGAGCGCCAGCGCATCGCTCGCGACCTGCACGACGATCTCGGCCAGGACATCACGGCCCTGCGCTACCTGCTCGAATCACTGCGGTCGGAAATGGATCCCGGCACACCCGAGAGCCAGAAGGCGATTCTTGGCCAGTTGGCCCGGACGACCATGCACATGACGGACAAGGTCCGGGCGATGCTCTCGGTCCTACGACCGGCCGTCCTGCACGAGTTCGGAGTGGGGCCCGCACTCGAAGCTCTCAGCGACCAGACCGCACGTGTCACCGACGCCACACTCGAGTTCCGAGGCGACCCCGGGCGCCTGGATCCCGACGTGGAGATCGAGCTCTACCGGATCGCACAGGAAGCGACTCTGAACGCCGCCAGACACTCGGACGCCACGACGATCAGCGCCTCGTTCCGCCTGCACCCCGATCGCTACGAGCTGGTCGTCACCGACGACGGCCGCGGCTTCGATCCCGACATCTCCGCGCTCCAGCCGGGCAGAACCCGCTGGGGACTGATCGGGATCCGCGAGCGGACCCGCGCCATCGGTGCGGACCTGCTCGTCGAATCGGAACCGGCCGAAGGCACGACCGTGCGTGTCGTCGGGCCGCGCGCGCCCAGCCGGCGGACCTCGGCCTCGGCGGAACGATCGATCGCTCCTCCGGCCCCCTGAGATTCCGACGAGCGGCGGACTCGCTCAGACCGCCGCCAGCACGTCCGCGAGCGACACCAGATCCACCGGCTCGCGCAGGACCGCGCGGAATCCCGACGGCGGGATCTCGCCCCGTCCGTTCGACGTCCGGAGCACGAGATCGACGTCGTCGGTGACGTCGAGCGCGTCGGGATCGAGCGCCGACAGGACGGCATCGTCGACGATCACCACGTCGAACCGGCCGCTGTCGATACTCCTCCCCGCCAGGGTGCCTCCGGCCACGATCTCGACGCGGGCCCCCAGCAGCGTGAGCGTCCGGAAGAGCACCGTCGGCGGGTCTTCCGGATCCTCCACGAGCAGCACGCGCGGTCGGACCTCCCGGACACAGGCCAACGCGTCGTCGAAGGCGTCGGACCCGTGTCCGTCGGCTTCACGTTCGGCGTCGGTGGCGGGCAGGCCGATCTCCACGGCGAAGCACGTCTGCCGGTCGGCCCGCGCGTCCAACGTCAGACGTCCGCCCATGCGTTCCACGAGACCACGCGCGATCGACAGTCCCAGCCCCATGCCCTGACGCTCGCGCCGCATGGACCCGTCCAACTGCTGGAAGGGCTCGAAGATGCGCTCGACCTCGTCCGCGTCGATGCCCGGGCCGGTGTCGCAGACCTCGAAGCGCACCGTCCACGCCCGATCGCGACGCCGGGCTCGGGTCCGGAGCATGACGTAGCTGCCGTTCCCCGCCGCTTCGAGGGCGTTGTCGATCAGCAGGGTGAGCACGCGCTGCAACAGCGCGGGATCACCTTCGACGACCGGCAGGGGATCGGGAGTGATCTCCGTGCGGAACTCCAAGTCCCGGGCCGCGGCCAGGGGGAGGTACAGCGTCTCCAGTCCTGCCACCAGCGAGTCGAGCGGGAAGGGCTGGGGTTCGACTTCCAGGTCGTCGGCGGCGATCTTCGCGTACTGCAGGACGTTGTCCAGCAGCCGCAGCAAGCGGTCGCCCGACTCGTGCACGATCTGCAGCAGTTCGGCCTGCTCCGGATCCTCGAGCGAGTCCCGCAGCGCGGACGCGGCGGCCAGCACGCCGTTGAGCGGGGTGCGGATCTCGTGGCCGGTGTTGCGCAGGAACTCGTCCTTGGCGCGGGTGGCGGCCTGCGCCTCGTGCGCCAGCCGCTCCGCTCGTTCCAGCGCCAGCTGGAGCGCCTCGGCGTCGGCACGAGCGCGGTTGGTCATCGTCCGCAGCCGCGCCTCGATGTCGCGCCGCTCGGTGATGTCGCGCTTCACCCCCATCCAGCGGTTGTGGTTGCCCAGGCAGTCGTAGAGCGGCTGGACCTCGAGGTCGATCCACCGTTTGCTGCCGTCCTTCATCACGTTCAGCAGCTCTTCGTGGAAGCCCTCGCCGTCGTCCAGACTGCGACGCATGCGTTCGATCGCAGCCGGATCGGTCTCGTCGCACTGCAGCAGGTCCCCGGGCTTGTGGCCACGGGCTTCCTCGGCCGTGTAGCCCGTCATGCGCGTGAACGCGGAGTTGCTCCACAGCACCTTGCGTTCGAGGTCGGTCACCACCACGCCGTTGTCGGTGGCCTCGGCGATCGACGACAGCTCGTGCAGGCGCAGATGGGTCTCGACCCGGTCGCTGGCGTCGACGAAGCTCTCGAGCACACCCCAGTGCCGGCCCTCGGTGTCGAGGAGCGGGCTCGCCGAGATCTCCAGCCACAGGGGGTGGTCGCCGTCGTCGCGACGAAGACCGAGCACCGTCGGCGGGTGCACCGACCCGTTCTCGAGAACTCCGAGCGCCGGACGCTCGCTCGGCGCGAGTTCACGCCCGGACAGGTCGACCAGGACGGGAAAGGCGTCTTCGAGACGGATGTCGCCGTCGGGGTCGACCGGACGCTCGATCCCGAGCGTGCGGGCCGCGTAGTCGTTCAGCGCGAGGATCCGGCCCGAGAGATCGAGGAGGGCGACACCGCGTCCGACGGTCTCGAGTCCGTGGTTCAGCATGCGCACGTAGTCGTCCCGCGTCGGCGGGCTCGTGGACCGGTCGTTCATCTCACGTCCTCTGGTGTCCGAGACGCCGCCGTGGTCCGTGGGGCGTGGTCCGAGGCGGTCGATCCCACCGTTCACAGTGTCGCCGAGTTCCGCGCCGGCAAAATCGGATGGATGGTCTTCGGAGCCGTGGTGCAGGAACCGTACGGCTCGTAGTACGAGATCCTACGAGCGTCGGCCGCCCGTTCCCGTCACTCCGAGACCGGTCGCTCCACGAAGAGCGTGGCCTGCCGCACCAGTTCGCGCCCCGACTTCAACGACAGCTTCTGTTTGAGGCGCTCGCGGTAGGTCTGCACCGTCTTGGCACTGATGTTCAGGCGCTCGGCGATCTCGCTCGTCCCGAGGCCCTCGCCGAGCATGCGGAAGACCGTCAATTCGCGATCGGTGAGGCGACTCAGCAGGCCCGGATCGGTGGCGTCGTGCCCGGACGCCATGCGCATCACGAAGACCTGCTGCATCGACTCGCTGAGGTGGATCCCGCCGTCGAGGACCCGGCGCACGGCCTGGACCAGGGCCGCCGGCTCCTCCGACTTCATCACGTAGCCGCGCGCCCCGGCCCGGATCGCCCGTTCCGCGTAGGTCCGCTCGGCGTGCATCGACAGGACGAGGATCTTCAGGTCGGGGTACCGGGCAGCGGCGTCCTTGATCAGTTCCAGCCCGTCGGCGTCGGGCAGGGAGAGGTCGACCACCGCGAGATCGGGGTCGTGCTCGGACAATGCCCGGAAGAAGCTGGTCCCGTCGCTCGCCTGCGCCACCACCTCGATCCCCGGAACCCGGGTCAGCATGGCGGCGACGCCGCTGCGGACCACCGCGTGATCGTCGACCAGCACGATCTTCCTGGATTCCTCTCCCATGCCCTGACTCCGTCGCGATGCTGGAACCGTCGTGTCGGAAGGAACGCCGTTCATCCGGCCCGCCCCGGCCGAGCGGGCCGGGAATCGGCACAATAGGACGAGTTCGGCGGAAGATCGAGTCCGGGCTTCAGGCCACCGGAGTCGACTTCAGCGCGTCGTCCACGCGGGCGTCCAGGAGTTCGAACGCGACGTCGACGACACGGGTGTCGTAGAGCCGTCCGGCCCCGAGATCCAGCGCGTCGAACACCTGGTGCAACTCTCGCGCCGGCCGGTAGGGACGGCGCGACAGCATGGCGTCGATCACGTCGGCCACCGCGAGCACACGAGCCTCGATCGACAACTGGGCTGCGATCAGCCCTTCGGGGTATCCGCTTCCGTCGAGCCGCTCGTGGTGCTGCTTGACGATGTCGCACATCCGATCGGGAAACCCGACGTGGCGCAGCATCTGCGCGCCGAGGACCGCGTGCGATCGCACGTGCAGGGTCTCGCCCGGACCCAGTTCGTCGGGCCGCTGCAACAACGCGCCGGGGACACCGAGCTTCCCGACGTCGTGCAGGTAGCCGGCCCAGCCCAGGAGAGCCACGCTCTCGGTGGCCAGTTCCATTCTCTGTCCGAGTTCGCGCGCCAGTCGGGACACGCGCTCCTGGTGGCCGGCGGTGTGCGGATCGTGCACGGCCATGGCGGTCGTTAGGGCTTCCATCGAACACAGGAGTGTCCGGCCGAGTCCTCCGGAGGGGGAAGCACCCTTCATCGGTCATGCTCCATCGAATGCGCGGGGTCTTGGCGGAGTCGATGTCCGGCCGGATGGCGGACACGGCCCCCGAACCTCGGGCCGGTGCGTGGGGCATCCGGCCGTCGGCCATTCGAACGAGACCGACGCTACCGACGCCGGAAGGGGTTGTCTGTCCGAAGGATTCCTAGGGCACCGTGGTGCTCGCGCTCGTCCGGGCGTGCGACTCGATCGAACGGCTTCGGCCGCGTTGCGGGAACGTGACCGGCAGAGCAGTTGGTCGCATTCGCCGGAGTTCTGTTACCATCGACCGCCCGTCCGGCCTGCGCCCACCGGGCGGGTTCCACGAGCCACCGAGAGGAGTGAGGTGGACCGTGAACGAACACGAACGCCGGAGCCGGCACGGAAACCTACGCATACTGCTCGTCGACGACCACGCCTTCTTCCACGTCGGCGTGTCTTCCTTCCTCGAACACGTCGACGGCTTCGAAGTGGTCGGCGCGGCGCGGAATCCGCGGGAGACCTTCGACGTTCTCGAACGCCATCCCGTCGACTTCGCCCTGGTCGACATCTCGCTCGGCCGCGCCGACGGTCTGGAACTGGTCAAGCAGATCCTTTCGCGCTGGCCCAAGGTGCGCGTGATCATGCTCTCGATGCACGCCGAACGGAACTACGCCGAACGTGCCCTGCGCGCGGGCGCTCGGGGCTACGTGATGAAGAGCGAGCCGCCCGAGGTCCTCGTCGAGGCGATCCGGCGTATCGAGCGCGGCGGCGTGTACCTGAGCGAGCGACTGCAGACCGAGATCGCCCATCGCTTCTTCCAACACGATGCCGCCGAAGCGGGCTCGCCCGTGGAGCGGCTGACCGATCGCGAACTCTCGGTGTTCCGGATGCTCGGCGAAGGCCGGACCTCGCGCGAGATCGCCGAGAGTCTGCACGTCGGATTCAAGACCGTGCAGACCTACCGGGAACGGATCAAGACGAAGCTCGGGATCGGATCGGCCAACGAGCTCGTGCAGCAGGCGGTGCTGCACGTGCAGGCCGAGACCGCCGGGCAGCCGCACACCGAGCTCGGCTCGCCCGAGCCCGACGAGAAGGAGGGCGAGCAGTAGCTCACCCCGCAGGATAGTGATGTGGCGAACCAGGTCCCACGGGGAGCCCCAGCACGAAGGTCCACAGGTAGAAGACGATCGTCCACGCCACGAGGAAGAACATCGAGTAGGGCAGCATCATCGCGATCATGGTGCCGATGCCCAGATCCTTCTGGTAGCGCGCCGCCGACGCCAGGATGAGTCCGAAGTAGCTCATCATGGGTGTGATGATGTTCGTGGACGAATCGCCGATCCGGTACGCCGCCTGGATCACCTCGGGGCTGAAGCCGATCAGCATGAGCATGGGCACGAAGATCGGCGCCGTGATCGCCCACTGCGCACTGGCACTGCCCAGCATGAGATTGACGAAGCCGCAGATCAGGATGAAGAAGATGAAGACCTCGGGCCCGGTCATGCCGACGTCGCGCAGGAACTGCGCTCCGAGCACGGCGGTGATGCTCCCGAGCTGCGTCCACCCGAACATGGCCACGAACTGCGCGGCGAAGAACACCAACACGATGTACAGGCCCATGCTGCTCATGGCCCCGGCCATGGCGTCGATCACGTCGCGGTCGCTCTTCATCACACCGGTCACGCGTCCGTAGACGAAGCCGGGCACGATGAAGAACACGAAGATGAAGGCCACCACGCTCGACAACAGCGGCGATCCGCCGGGCCCGACCAGCAGGCCCGTATCGGGATTGCGCAGCGGTGCGTTCTCGGGGAGGGCGAGCGCGATCACGAGCAGGTTCAACCCGAGCAGGGTGACGCCGGCCCAGGCCAGCCCCTTCCACTCGATGCGCGAGAGCGGTTCGGCGGCCTTGGCGTCGCCCACGTCGTCGGCCGCCTTCGACGGGTCGTAGGGACCGAGCTTCGGTTCGACCAACGACAGGCTCACCCACCCGGCCACGAACGTGACCATGAAGGTGCTGATGGCCATGAAGAACCAGTTGGCCGCCGGGTTCACGGTGTAGTCGGGATCGAGCAGCTGCGCCGAGGCCTCGGTGATCCCGGCCAGCAGCGGGTCGACCGTGCCGATGAACAGATTGGCGCTGTACCCGCCCGACACGCCGGCGAAGGCCGCGGCCATGCCGGCGAGCGGATGGCGACCGAGCGAGTGGTAGATCACCCCGGCCAGCGGCACGAGCACGACGTAGCCCATCTCCGACGCCGTGTTCGACAGCACACCGGCGAGCACGATGAAGTAGGTGACCAGCCGCCGCGGTGCGCGCAGCACCAGGGCCCGGATCGCCGCGCCCAGCAGGCCGGAGCGCTCGGCCACCCCCACGCCGAGCATGGCCACCAGAACCGTCCCCAGCGGCACGAAGTTCACGAAATTGTCGACCAGGTTCTCGAGGATCCGCCGCAGGCCCTCGGCGTTGGTCAGGCTGACCACCTCGATGATCCCGTCGGCGGCGCGTCCGGCCGCGCCCTCGGGCCGCGGGTCGTCCACCTGCAGCCCCAGCGCCGCGGCGATGCCCGAACCCGCGATGACGGCCAGGCAGAACAGCGCGAAGAGCGTGACGGGGTGCGGCAACAGGTTGCCGAGCCACTCGACGAAGTCGAGGAAGCGCGTGAAGGCGGTGCGGCGCTCGGGCGCCGGGGGTTCGGTCTGGGACATGCCGGGTACGAAGGGGGAGCGTCGTGAGGCGCAGGTTCCCGAAGGTACCCGTTCCCGGTGGTCGGGGCCAGGGAAGAGCCCCACGCGTCGGTGGGGCCGTCCCCGGGGCGGACTCAACGCATGAGAACCATGCGCCGCGCCTCGCGGAAGTCCGCGGCGTCCAGTCGGTAGAAGTACACACCCGACGCCAGTGGCCGGCCCTGCGCGTCGGAGCCGTCCCAGCCGAGCAGGATCCGGCCCGGGCCCGCACGGCCGTCGATCCGTCGCACGACACGTCCGCGCACGTCGAAGACGGTGAGCGTGTAGTCGCTCGCGCGCGGGAGGTCCATGGCGATGGTGGTCCGCGACGAGAAGGGATTCGGCTCGTTCGCGTACAGGGCGAAGCGGGACGGCGCGGCGTCGACGCCGGTGGCCTGCTCGTACGTGAAGCCGTCGGGCAGGGTCGTCGCGGCCCCGGCCACGTCGACGGTCACCGACACCGGCCCGGGCTGGGCGGCCTCGGGCAGGAGCGCCCGCAGCTCGGCGTCGCCCACGGATTCCACCGAACCCGCAGGAACGTCGCCGAAACGCACCGTGCGCGGGGTGGCGCGGTCGACGCCGAAGTTGCCCCCGATGATCGTGATGGTCCTCCCGCCGCCCGTCGGTCCGCGGGAGGGCGTGACCGCGTCGATCTGCGGCCGCTCGATCGCCACGTTCGCGCACGACCCCGACACGCCGTCGGTCTCGACGCACACGGGAACGTCGCGGCCCGGGAGCTGCGGCGGTGCGGTCACCAGGATCTGCTCGTGACCGACCCAGGTCACCCCGTCGGCGGCGACGCCTCCGACCGTGACGACCCGCGGATCCGCGGCCCGCCCGAAGTTCCGACCACTGATGGTGAGCGTGATCCCGCCGCGCGCCGGAATCGTCGCCGGGTCGAGGGTTTCGACCTCCGGGGGCCCGAAGGCGAAGGAACTGTCGTCGACGGCCACGGCACCGGTCGCCGTGCTCAGACGCAGCGAAGCCGGACCGGGCGCGCCCTCCGGGAGCGTGGCGATCACGTCGGTCTCGGTCCACAGCTGCACGCTCGCCGGCGTGGCGTTCACCGAAACCGTTCCGGGCGCGGTGCCGAAGCCGGTCCCGATGACGGTGATCGGGCTCCCGCCGGAGGTCGGGGCGCTCGCCGGGACGACGTCGCCGATGGTGACCGGCGACCCGTACTCGAAGGTCACCGCGTTCGAACTCTCGGTCCCCGCGCGCACCGAGACCTCCACCGGACCCGGGCCGTCGGCGGCGGGCAGAACCACGGTGGCCTGCTCGTGGCCGCCCGGCTGTACCTCCGACGCCACGCGCGAGCCGAACAGCCAGGTCCGGGGCGTCGACGCCGTGCCGAAGTTCCGCCCGATGACGGTGATCGTGATGCCGCCGCCGACCGGGCCCGAGACGGGGTCGAGGGCCTCGATCACCGGAGGGTCGTAACCGAAGGGAACCGGATCCGAGGGGGCCGCACCGTCGGCCCTGGTCACGGTGAGCGTCGTCTGCCCCGGCGAGCCCTCCGGCGCGATCGCCTCGATGCGGGTGTCGGCCCAGCTCGGCGTCTCCGCCGCCGTCCCACCGAAGCCGACCGTGCCCGGGGCCACGCCGAAGCCGGTGCCCTCGATCGTGATCGTCACCCCGCCCCGCGTGGGAGCGTTCGCGGGACTGAGCGACATGACGACGGGGGTCGGTGCGACCACCGTGAGTTCGAGGTCGTTCAACGCGGGCTCGCCGTTCACCGCCAGTTCGATCGGTTGCGTCGAGGCCGCAGGGAACGACGGCGCGACGATCTCGGCGCTCACGTGGGGCACGAAGGCCACTTCTTCGGCCGCCACGCCGCCCACCGTCCAGGTCCGCGACGCCGACGCGCGCCCGAAGTTCTGGCCGGCGATGGTCAGCGTCCGTCCGCCGCTCGTCGGCACCGTGTCCGGCGTCACGGTGTCGAGCAACAGGGGACCGTAGGGAAACGGAAGTGGGCTCGACCGCTGCCCGTCCACTCCCTCGACCACCACCAGATCGACCGTCCCGGGGTCGGCCTCGGGCGTGGCGACCTCGATCGAGACGTCGGACCACGCCACGATCTCGCCCGGCTGGGCGCCGAAGAGCACCGCGTTGGTCCCGGTGGTGGGCCCGAAGCCCGAACCGGAGATGGTGATCACGCGCCCACCGGGCGTGGGCGAGTCGGCCGGAGAGATCTGATCGATACGGGGAACGGGCGCGGTCTGGGCGTGGACGGAGGTGGGCGCCGTCCACAGGGTGAGCGCGAGCAGCGCGACACCCGGGAGGATTCGGGGCATGCGGGACCTCGGCGTCGGCGACAGGGGAACTGTTGAAGCTTAGCAGCCCGCGCCAACGGGGCTCAAGCGCGAGCGCTACCGGATCACAGGCCCCGGAGCACCGCACGGGCCTCGTCGGCACGCTCGCCCGATGCCTCCGCGCGGAGGAAGTGGTCGAGCAGCGCACGCGCCCGCGCCGGATCGTGCATCTGCGGATGCAGGGCGCTCAGCATCCCGGCGGCACGCACCAGATCCGCCGACCCCGCGCCGGGCCGCGCCGCGAGCGCGTCGAGGAACTCCGCGAGCCCGGCGAACCCGGGATGCTCCTCGGCCGTCCACGAGCGGGCGAAGGGTTGGCCGACGAGCAGGCAGGTCCGCGTGACGAACGCGTCGATCCGCCAGCGCTCGGCCGCCTCGAAGCCGCGCGGGTCCTGGCGCCGGAACCAGCTCCGCCACCGCAGGCCGTCCATCAGGTCGAGCGCGATCCGCGCCTGCCGCTCCAGACCCGGAACCTCGTCACGCGGCACGACCCACGAGACGAGACCATGCGGAACGGTCGCATAGCGTTCGGCGTAGCTGTTCTCCTTCACTCCGACGACGGTGACCGGACGCCGTCCCCGCAGACGATCGAACCAGTGGACGTTCCACGAAGTGGGGTCGTCGCTCGCGTAGCGGTCGTCACGCCCGAGCGGCTGCGGTAACAGTCCGGGATGCCGTTCGCGCGTACGCCGCACGCCCCAGCCGTAGGTGAGGATCTCCTGGTCGGCCCAGGCGAGGTCGGGACGATGGCCGCGGACCCGCGTGACGACGGCCAGGCCGTTGTGGAAGAGATCGCCCTGCAAGAACAGAGCTCCGCCCTCGGGCACCGAGGCGACCACGTTGGCGATCAGGTCGTCGACGAAGGTGTTGCCCCTCTGATCGATCGTCGGGCCGTGCTCGATCACCGGCCACAGGACCGCCGCGGTGACCAGGGCCACGGTCACGGCACGCGGCGCGGCGTCTGCGATCCGCGCCACGCCCAGGCCGGCGAGAAGGGCGACGATCATCGCGGGCAGGATCCAGAAGCGCTCGACCACCCCCAGGTAGAGCGGGTCGCCCGGAAAGCCCACGCGGGTGAAGAACCACGCCTGCAACGCCAGAAATCCCGCCACCACCGCGGCCAGCGCCCGCCAGGCCACGCGGTCGGGCCCGACGGTCGCACGGCGCACCACGACGACGACCCCGACGACGGCCAGCAGCGCCGCCGGCGGCCCCGACTCGACGGGAATCGAGCGCAGCCACAGCCCAACGTGCGAGACGTCGGACACCAGGCCCGACGACTCCGGTTCCAACGACAGCGTTCCGTAGTCGCCGCGCAGCAGATGGTGCACGAAGCCACCGAGTTCGACGGGATCGCCCCAGGCCAGGACGTTCTCGGCCCGCGCGCGCAGCGGCAGCAACAACAGCGGACTCAGGCCGATCCCTCCACCCAGGACCGCTCGTCCCACGATATGCCCTCGCGACACGATCCCACGGGTCCGCACCACCACCCGCACGCACGCGACCACGAACACCGGTAGCGCGAGCAGCACCAGCGTGTGGTGGTGCGCAACGAGAAGTCCGCTCACGAGGCAGATCACGGTCCACGGCACGAGGACCCTACGGCGCGGTGGGCTCGATCCGAGATCGCCCGTGTCGGCGAGCAGGATGACCAGACAAGCGAAGAGAACCGCGGCCAGCAGCGCGTTGAGTGCGAAGACCTCGGCCACGAGCGCCATCTTCCACACGGGCGCGGTGAATGCCCACAGCAGCCCGGCCGCCAGCGCCGCCACCGCCCGGCCCGTCCAGCGCAGTACGGCCCCGGCCAGGACTCCCACTGCCAGCGCCTGCGCCACCGCCGACATCAGGTTGAGGCTCCGGGCCGGATCCATGAATCCCAGCGCCCGCTGCCAGACGTGGCCGACGAGCGTGTACAGGGGATAGCCTGGAGGGTGCGCCACGCCGAATTCGTGCGCGACGGCGATCAGCTCCCCTGAGTCGCCGCCGGGAAGACCCGGGTGCACCGTGGAGCCGAAGACGACGAACGCGATCAGACCCGCTGCCCAGGGAACGAGGCGACGGGTCACGATCGACGAAGACCATGGGGTAACGGTGGGCATCGGAACGGTCGGGAACGGGGAGCCGCGAGCATAGGCGCCCCCGCCGTCCGCGTGAAGAAGGAGCCGGTCGGACCGCACGTTTCCGCGCTTGCGCGCCAGATCACGAACACGCAGCCTCGTGTTCGGCGACCACCGACCCTCGGTCCGGCCGGCACACTCCACCCGCGGAGCGCTCATGCCGTCCTGCTTCTTCGTCAGCGACCTGCACGGCAAGCCCGGTCGCTACCGCGCGCTCTTCGAGGCCGTCGCCCGTGAGCGCCCGAAGGCCCTCTTCCTCGGCGGCGACCTGTTCCCGCACGAAATGGCGAAGCTGCCGACGATCCCCGGCGGGGTCGAGGGGTTCCTCGCCGGCTTCCTGGCCGACCGGCTGCGGTCCCTGCGCGAGGACCTCGGCCCGGACTTCCCGCGGGTCTTCGTGATCCTGGGCAACGACGACCCCCGCTTCCACGAGGCGGCACTGCTGCGCTACGCGGCCGAGGGCCTGTGGACCTACGTCCACCGCCGCTGCGTGGAGTTCGACGACTGGCTGGTGTGCGGCTACGCCACCATTCCTCCCAGTCCCTTCCAGCTCAAGGACTGGGAGCGCTACGACGTGTCGCGCTACGTGGATCCGGGGTGCTCGCCCCCTGAGGCGGGACGCTTGACGATCCCCGTGCCCGAGCGCGAACTCGTCTGGACCACCATCGCCGACGAACTCGAACGGATGGTCGGCGACCACGACCTGTCCCGCGCGCTGTGCCTGTTCCACTGCCCGCCACACCGCACGCACATCGACCGCGCCGATCTCGACGGCAAGTCGATCGACCACGCTCCGGTCGACGTGCACATCGGCAGCGTCGCGATCCGCCGCTTCCTCGAACGGCACCGTCCGTGGATGGGCCTGCACGGGCACGTGCACGAGGCCGCGCGCCTCACCGGTCACTGGAACGATCGGGTGGGCGACACTCCGGTCGTGAGTGCGGCACACGACGGCCCGGAACTCGCGCTGGTGCGCTTCGAGCCCGAGGATCCGGCCGCGGCGACCCGCGAGCTCCTTGCCCCGATCGAGGACTAGACTTCGTCCTGACCGTCGAGTGGCAGCGGAGCCGCGGCGTCGGTGATCGCTCCGATCTTCGCGGCGAAGCTGGTCTGCGATTCGATGTCGTCGTCGCTGATGAAATGCACGTCGAGCAGACTGTCGACCTGATAGCCGGTCCGCAGGTAGTTGAGCTCGGCCAGGCACTCACTCCAGCCCTCGAACCAGCGCTCGAGATCGGCCTTCTGCTGTTCGTCGCCCCGGAAGTGCACCAACAGGTCGATGTCGCTACCCGGCCCGGCGGTTCCATTCTTGACACTGCCGAACAGGTACATGGCCACGATCCCCCGGGCCTCGGGTCGGACCCGCCGGGCGATGCGTTCGGCCATGCGTTGGCGCCAGCGCCAGCTCTCGGCCACGGCCCGCGTCGGCGTCGAGAGCGGTGACGGCGGCGGCGCCACGAGACTCGTCCCCGCCTCCTGCGGATCGCAGATCATGGCCACCGCCTGGTCGAGCTCGGCGTTCAGTAGCACCCGCAGCACGTGCCCATCGGTCACCGCCGGTACGTCGATCACCTTCACCACCGCCTCGAGGTGCGCGTACTCGGGAGCCAACTGCACGAGCAGGTTGTCCGACCGGGTGAAGAAGGGCTCGTTGAACACGACTCCGGACTCGTCGGGGTACAACGGCAGGTAACGGATGTGCGATTCGACGAGGTCCTGGAAGAAGTGCGTGCCGAAACTCAGGTCGGGCACGTAGCCGCCCTTCTTGCGGGCGATCTCGATCAGCAGGGCGGAGTTGTTGATCTCGGAGTAGGTGATCGGCACGCCCAGCTTGATGTCGCCCCGACTGCCCCACCGCCCGGGACCCATGAGGGCGAACTGGCGCTTCGGGAGCATCTCGTTCAGGCGCCCCACGGCGTGCCCCACGTCGCGCATCTCGCGCTCGCTCGGCAGCTCGGCGTAGCGGAGCGGGTCGACGTAGACAAGGTGCGTGAGATCGGGCACGTGTCCGTTGCTCACGTAGCGGTTCGCGGTGAACACCACCGTACGCTGGTCGAGGTCCTGCGGGATGGCGTCGGGGCGCTCGTCGGGCGAGGAACTCTGCGGGCGGCACTGCAGCAGATAGAGCTGCTCACCGTCGTGCGCAAACTCGATGTCGACCGGATTCTCGAGCGCGTCCTCGAGCGTGTCGAGGATCCGGCGCACGTCCTGCGAGAAGCTCGAGTTCGACAACAGCCCCTCGAAGTTGGCCACCAGTTCGACCTCGTCGGGGTCGGTCAGCAAAGGGTGGGCCGGACGCAGTCGATCGCCCTCGACCGAGGAGAATACGAGATCGAAGCCCGGCAGGTCCGTGCCGGCCTCCTGGAGGAGCTCTTCGAGAGTGATGCTGACGAAGCGTCCCTCTTCGAGGTCGATGCAGTCGACCCACTGCGGCGAGTAGCGGATGATCTCGTCGATCGCCACGTTGGCCCGCAACCCCGGCCGCCCCGGAACACTGAGCACCGGATAGTCGTCGGCGGTACGATCGACCGCCCGGGTTCCCAGCCCGGGCACCACGCGCACGATCCCGTCCTCCCGGCGGATCCGTGGCGACCAGCGGAACTCGTTGCGACTGAAGGCCACCCCGGCGAAGGCGGGCAGGAACCAGCGCCCCACGCGCTTGCCCACCACGGCCTGGATCAGGACGCCCATCTCCTCGTGGAAGTCGAGCAGGCCCCGGTCGCGCCGGTATTCGATCGGATCGGGCCCGAAGACCGACGCGTAGACCTCGGCGATCGCGTCGATCAGCGCGTTCAGACGCTCCCGCTTGGTCCCGATGTTCGAGACGAACAGACTCTTGTACTTGCCCGAGAAGGCGGTTCCCAACCGATCCTCCAGCAGCGAGCTGCTCCGGATGATCAGCGGTGTGCCCTCGCCCAGGTCGTCGAGCGCCACCGACAGACCTTTCACGATCTCCGGCGGGAATGCCGACGACTTGAAGAGCTGGACGATGTTCGGATACTCCTGCCGGACCTCGTCGATCTCCTTGTACTTCTGCTCGATCACGCCCTCGAGATCGTTGTGTTTGATGAAGGCGACCATGCTGTCCGAGGTCAGGAACCAGGCACGAGGCACCTTCACCCGCGGCACGTCGGGATCCTCGGCGCCACGACGATCCAGGATCCAGTTGGCCAGCAACAGACCGGCACTCTTGCCGCCGACCGTGCCGTGGCCCTGGTCCGACACCACGAGGTGGTCGAAGAGCTCGACGAAGTCGAAGGGATCGACGTAGTCGCGGGCCAGTCGGATGAACTCGGTCTGCGACGACAGGGTGCGGCGCAGCAGCGAAGCCCGCAGACCGGCCACCGTGGATCGCGAGTGCTGCTGGATGTCGGTCGACACGCTCCGGAAGCGGCGCAGTGCGTCGGCGACCTCGCCGAGCGAGGCCTTCGGGTCGGCCAGCACCTTGTTGAAGGCTGCGACCTTCTCCTCGTAAAGCCACTGCTGCACCAGCGACATGATCTCGTCGTTGCTGAGGTGGCTCGAGGCCAGGTCGAAGGGAGCGTCCGACAGCAGGAGCTCGCGGTCGGTGGCCACGGTACGCTCGGGCTGGTTCTCGTTGTCCGAATCGACGAGTTCGGCGTCGCGGCGGCCGAGCATGTCGGCAGCCTGCGTCACGCCCATGCTCACGAGGTGGTTCAGCATGCGCCGCGACAGCCGGGCGTACTGCTCACGGTCCGCCTCGCGCAGCAGACGCAGACCTCGCGCCCAGTCGAGGACCTCGCCTCCGTTTCCGCCGTCGACCAGATTGGACTGCTGCAGGTTCGAGTAGAGGATGTGGTGGGCCAACCGGTCTGCGAGCGACCGGATCAGGCGGACCTCTTCCGCCAGGAAGGGTCCTTCGTCCTCGGGGGGACTGTCCTCGAGGTAATAGACCGCCACGCGACCCAGGATGCGTCCCTGCACCTCGATGTCGGCGTGGATCATCTGCGAGGTGGGCTCGAATTCCTGCGAGCGGTAGACCTCCCCCTCGACCTCGAGCAGGGCCGCGCAGATCTCAGGGTGCTGCCAACCCTCCGGGATCAGCTGCACCACACGCTCCAGGGATCGCTCGAGCGATCCGTCGGCCTTGGCGAGCTCTTCCTCGACGCGGTACAGACACTCGAGCTCCTTGGCACGTTCGCGCAGGTCCTCGAGCAGTCCACGGTAGGCACGGCCTTCATTCATGACTCAGGACGACTCCTCGGCGCCGACGCCCGTCGACCCGCACCCTCAGGGGCGCGGACGAGCGAACGTGACGGCACCAGCGGGTGCGACGGATCTCGGGCATCGCCCGCAGGCGCTCCCAGTCGATCGACGGTTCCCGGTGGCGGGGCACGGTCAACATCATCGCACCGCGCCCCACGAGATTGTGGAGGAAGTGCGAGCCTTGGCTCGGGTCGGCCGACAGTTCCTCCAGGGATGCCTCGACGAGCACCTTCACGCCACTGATCTGCCCCCAGACCACCGGGATTCCCAGCCAGGGATCCGAACTGCCCCAGCGGCCGAAGCCCAGCAGGACATAGGGACGGCCCTCGTGCACCAGCTCGTCGTTGATCGAGGCCAGCTCGGCCGCGACGTCGCGGGTGTACGAGCGATCGAAGCCCTCGGGTTCCACGAACACCACGTCGTGGAGTTCCTCGTCCCCGTCGCCGAGGACCGAGGTCGACGCCACCACGGCCCGCGGGTCGTGCAGCTCCGCCTCGTCGACCTCGACCGCTCCCGCCTGCACCGCCATGGGGCGCAGTTGCAGAACGCTGAGGTGGGCCGGATCCCGCGGGCCGTCGCCGAAGGTGGCCGCGAACTCGAGTTCGACCTCGGCGCCACTCGCCTCGCGGGCGGCCTCGATCAGCGCGACCACGAGGTCGTTGAAGGGAAGATCTCCGTACTGCAGCAGCGGGGCGAAATCGAGCACGCGCGGGGTGCCGACCGGGCCGATGCGGCCGGGGCGGAGACGGTCGTTGGCGCGGTCCCAGCTCGACACGAAGGGGTCGACGCGGCCGTCGTCCTCGGCGCGGGCCAGGTCGAGCTCGACCAGGTACTCGGTCTCGCGCGTGGGGTCGTGCGCCGGCGGCGGTCCCATGTTCACCGCCCAGAACGTGGTCTGCGTGTTGCGCGCGCGGTCGGCGACGTCGGCCCAGGGCGGTTGCACGCGGGGACGACGCGGGCAATAGGTCCAGCTCTGTCCGCCGTCGACGATCTGCCGGCCGAGCCCCAGGGCGAGGCTCACGACCCCGTCCTCGGGCTCGCAGCCGGGCAACGGATAGGGATTCCAGGACCGCGCCACGCCGGAGACGTCGGGATAGTAGCGATCGCCGTGTCGCCGGCCCACCACCTCCTGCAGCACCACCGCCATCGACTCGTCGCCGACCTCGTGGCCGAGCGAGGCGTGGTAGGAGCGGGCCGCCGCCGACCAGGTGGTGCCGTACACGAACTTGATCGCCTCGAGCAGCCGTCGGAAGCGCGTGGACGAATCGATCTGGTCGTTCGGCAGCATCTTGGTGCCGTACACGCCCGCGAAGGGGTGCGCCAGGGCGTCCTCGAGCCGGCTGCTCGAGCGCACCGCCAGCGGGCGCCGCTGCCCGCGGATCAACGCGTGCAGGTCGCCCACCACCGTCGGCGGCAGGTTCGCGCGCTGGAAGACGTGGGCGATCCAGGCATCGGCGCGGTCCGAGAGCCGGTCGACGTCCAGGTCGTTGCGATCGACGAAGGCCTCGAAGACCCGCGTGCCGAGCACCGACATCGGCGGGACGTCGATGGAGAGACCCGCGAAGCGGCTCGCGTCGATGCGTCCGACGACCTCGTCGCGCAGGAAGACGAGACCGGCGGCCTTGCCGCCGATCTCGCCCGCACCGATGCGGTGGATTCCCGGCCCCACTCCTCCGGAGCGGCGCCGGAAGTCGTCCACGGGTCGTTCCGCGGATCCTCCCATGACCCCCTCCGGGGAACCGGGGCCGGAGTGTGGACCGCGGCTCAGAGCCAGCCGCGGTCGCGACAGGCCTGCGCCACCCGGCTCACGGCCAGGACCTGTGCGGCGTCGCGCATCTCGAGGTGCTTCTTCTCGGCGAAGTTGCTCACGTCGAGATAGGCCGCGGTCATGATCGTGTCGAGCTTGCCCAGGACCTCGTCCATGTCCCAGTAGTAGTTCATGTTGCTCTGGACCTGCTCGAAGTAGCTGCAGCTGACCCCGCCGGCGTTGGCCAGGAAGTCGGGAATGACGAAGGTCCCCCGCTTGCGCAGGGCCGCGTCGGCCTCCGGTGTGGTGGGGCCGTTCGCGCCCTCGGCCACGATCTTCACGCGATCGCTCACCAGGCCCACGTTGTCCTCGTTGATCTGGTTCTCCAGAGCGCAGGGGATGAGGATGTCGACCTCCTGCTCGATCCACTTCTCACCGGGGAGCAGCTCGTAGCCCAGGTCCTGGGCCTTCTCCTTGTCGATGCCGCCGAAGCGATCGGTCACCCCGCGCAGTTGCTCGAGATCGATTCCGCCCGGCCGGCGGAAGCAGTACGAGCGCCGGTCCTTCTGGTCCCACGACGAGACGCAGGTCACCGATCCACCGAGCTGATCGAAGAGCTCGATCGCGTACTGGGCCACGTTGCCGAAGCCCTGCACGCTGGCGATGCAGTTCTGGGGGTCGAGGTCCTTCTCGCGCAGGGCCTCGCGCAGCGTGTAGATCACGCCGTAGCCGGTGGCCTGCGTGCGTCCGAGCGAACCGCCCATGCCCACGGGCTTGCCGGTGATCATGCCCGGCATGTGCTGCCCGGCGATGTGCTCGTACTCGTCGAGCATCCACAGCATGTGCTGCGAGTTGGTCATCACGTCGGGGGCGGGAACGTCGGAGATCGGGCCGATGTCGCGCGCGACCTGGCGGACCCAACCACGGCAGATCTGCTCCTGCTCGCGCATGCTCAGTTCGTGCGGATCGCAGATCACGCCACCCTTGCTGCCACCCAGCGGGATGTCGACCACCGCAGTCTTCCAGGTCATCCACATGGCCAGGGCCCGCACCGTGTCGATGGTCTCCTGCGGGTGGAAGCGGATCCCTCCCTTGCCCGGTCCGCGCGCATCGTTGTGCTGCACGCGGAAGCCGCGGAAGACCCGCGTCGATCCGTCGTCCAGGCGCACCGGAATGTTGAAGTGGAACTCGCGCATGGGATTGCGCAAGAGCTGACGCATTCCGTCGTCGAGTCCGATCTGTTCGGCGATGTTGTCGAACTGGGACTGGGCGACCTCGAAGGGGTTGTACGCACGCTCGCGAGCCACGGTCTCCATGGCGCTCTCCTCGGTGTTTCTGTGGAGTGAGGTGCGCGGCCGGCCGACAGGGAGCGCTGCGGTCGGAACGCACTCCGATCGGCAAGGTGCGATACGCGGCCGCAAAAGACAGGGTGGAAACTTGATCCTCACATGTTCGCAACCCCGACCGGGAGCGCGGCAGCCGGGCCGAACCCGTGCCGCGGGCGTCGATCCGGCTCGCGCCGGAGCCGACGGTCCGCCGAATCCCGCGAGCACTTCCCCCCTGGCCGTCGTCCGAGCACTCGGCTAGGCTCGCCGCCGCCGTCCGGCCCGGCATCTCCGGAACCGACTCACCCCCTTTCCGATCCGGAAGGAGTCCTCATGCGCCGTCTGTTCCGCTCGTCTCTCGCCGTGGGGTTCGCACTGCTGGTCCCCACCCTCGCCCCGGCCGCCGACCACGGATCGCACCCGGATCCCGCGGACGCGCAGACGAAGCTCGAAGAGGGCAACGCGCGCTTCGCCGCCGGCGAGTCGACCTTCCCCCGCTTCGGCGCCGAAAGGCGGCAGGAAACCGCCGAGAACGGTCAGCACCCCTTCGCCACGGTCATCACCTGCTCCGACTCGCGGGTTCCCGCCGAGGTCCTCTTCGACCAGGGCATCGGCGACGTCTTCGTGATCCGCGTCGCTGGCAACGTGTGCGACACCGACGAGATCGGCTCGATCGAGTACGGGGTCGAGCACCTCGGAACGCCGATCATGGTCGTGTTGGGCCACACGTCCTGCGGCGCCGTGACCGCCGTGGCCACCGGGGCCGAGGTGCACGGCAGCATCCCGCCTCTGGTCGACAACATCGAGCCGGCCGTGGCCGACGCCCGCGAGGCCCATCCCGATCTGGGCGATGAGGCCCTGGTCCCGCATGCGATCGAGCAGAACGTGTGGCAGTCGATCGAGGATCTGCTGAAGGGTAGTTCCATGGTCCGCGCGCGCGCGGCCGACGGTCGGGTGAAGGTCGTGGGTGCGGTCTACGACATCGGATCGGGCCGGGTGGAGTGGCTCGGCGAGCATCCCGACACGGACACGCTGGTCACCGGTGCTGAGCATCACGGCCATCACGGCCACGATCACTGAGCCTGCGCGCGTTCGGTAGTACGAAGGCCCCATCCGGCACCGGGTGGGGCCTTCGTCCCGTCAGAGGGTCACCGTCTGCGACGCAGTGCACCCGGACCAGAGCCGTGAACACATTGACAATGTGATCTTTTACACAGATTGATGCAGCCGCCCTATTCGCACGGTCCCGAATCGTGCATAGGCTCACATTGCGCACCGGCCACGAGCCCGGCGG
>CAZQHE010000025.1:26223-37669 GCA_964593155.1 uncultured bacterium | reverse complement strand
CTCGAGCAGCGGCCGCGCGATCGACGGCTGCCCGCGCTCCAGTTCGATACCGATGAGCGTGAGGACCACCGGTTCGGGCCGGGACGTCAGGTCGATCAACCGCATGCCGATCGAGTGCGCCGCGTCGAAGTCTCCGGAGTCCGCGGCCGCCGCGAAGCGTTCGTGGAGGCGCGGAACGAACAGCGGGGCCGCGCGGTCGAGGGCGGCCAGATCCGCCTGCGCACCGGTGGCCGCTTCCGTCCACCATGCGAGCAGCGAGGCGGGAAGGGGCAACCGACGGCGCGGGTCGCCGCGGTGGAGACGGGTCACGGTGTCGACGCCCGGCGTGGGGGTGCCGGTTCGGATCCACGCCCGCTCCACGTCGTCGAGCGGCGCGCGGTCGGCGAGGACTTCGTCGACCCGACGCGGATCGCGCTCGAGCACGCGGCGGCGGGCGAGTTCGACCACCGGATCGCGGTCGAAGCGGAGCGACGTAAGGTCCCGGCCGCGGTCGATGGCCTCGGCGAGCCGGAGTGCGGCGCGGAGACGGTCGAGGGCCGGCGCGTCCGAACTGCCGAGGCGGCGCCGGGCCGACTCCCAGCGTCCGGTCTCCAGGTCGAGGAGTGCGGCCATGGCGACCGCGCGCACCGAGTTCGACTCCACGGTGGGCCCGTCGAACCAGCGGAGAGCCGCCTGGACCTCGCCGCGCAGCCAGAGGAGTTCGCCCCAGAGGACCGTGGCACTCGACAGCGGGTCGTCGGAGGTGACGATCGGCTCGACCGCGGCCGAGAACGAGTCGAGCGCGGTCGGCGACGGCTCGCTCCCCGTGTGCGCAGCCTGGGTGAGACGGGCCACCACCCAGTCCTTGGTGGCGACGTCTCCTCCGCCCAGGGCCACCGCCTCGCGCAGCCACTCGACCGCGAGCCCGGGGCGGCCGAGCTGGAGCAGGGCGCGCCCCAGCCGCCAGCGATCGGCAATGGCGTCGGGATCGTAGCGCACGGCCTGCTCGAGCGAAGCGCGCGCCGCCGACGTGTCGCCGCGGTCCATCTGGAGTTCCCCGAGTTCGCTCCACGCGCGTGCGTAGCCCGACCGGAGATCGGTGGCGCGCCGGAACGAGGCCTCGGCGGCGTCGATCCGGCCGAGATCGCGCAGGATCAAACCGAGGTTGTACGAGCCACGCGCGTAGTCCGGATGCGCGGTCAGGGCCGACTCGAGCACGCGCCGGGCGCGGGGCAGGTCGCCGTTCGCGCGGTGGATCAGCGCGATGTTGTTCAGGGCGAAGGGAGCGAGTGACGGATCGCGGGCGGCCTCGCGGTAGAGCGCGACCGCGGTCGTGGTGTCGCCCGCGGCGGCGGCCTCGCGGGCCCGGGCGAAGCGGGCGTCGACGCTCGAGATCGGGATGCCCTCGTCCGACCACTCGATGCCCCCGCTCTCGACGATCGACGCGGTGTCCTCGTCCTGGGTGCGCTCGGTGCGGACGGTCCGTACCTCCGTGTCGGACTCCCCCGACCAGGCACCGAAGCCCAGGGGCGTGACCAGCAGGGCGGCCAGGACGATCCAGGCGCTGACCTGCGTGAAGCGCTCGAACCGGCTCACGGGGACGTGCCGGCGCACCGGCTGACCCTCACGATTGGCGACCTGGATCGCCAGACCCGGACGCGCGTTCATCTCGAGCACCATGGGGCCGCGTTCGGCGTCGAGCACGATGTCCACGCCGAGGTAGCGGATCTCGCCGAAGGCCGCGGCGGCCTGCCGCGCGACCTCGAGGCACCGGTCCCACGCGGGCACGGTCCGTCCCACGAGGGTCGTTCCGGTGTCCGGATGGGACTCCACGGACCGGCGCCCCTGAGCAGCGTGGTGCACGCGTCCGGTCTCGAGATCGATCCCCAGACCGAGTCCGCCGCCGTGCAGATTGGCCCGGCCGTCGCTGGCGTCGGTCGGCACGCGTAGCATGGCCTGGATCGGCTCGCCGTCCTCGACCACGATCCTCAGGTCGCTCAATCCGCGCGGGTACAGTTCCCGCAGGAAGGCGTGGGGCCGGATGCGCTCCTCGAGCAGCACCGTGTCGGGAGCCTCGTCCAGACTGAAGCTGCCCGACAGCACGTCGGCCACGTGCTCCTCGATCTGTTCCTCGGTTCGTCGCCGCCCTCCGGGCGTTCGCCAGTCGTCTCCGTCGCGCTCGAGTACCAGAATCCCCCGACCGCCCGAACCACGAGCCGGTTTCACGACCAGTTCGTCGTGCTCAAGCAGGATCCGGTGCAGGGTGTCGCCGTCGGCGGCGCTCTCGATCACCCCCAGCGTGCGGGGAACGGTCACGTGCGACGACTCCAGACGCTGCTTGCCGCGCAGCTTGTCGTCGAGGTCGCGGAAGCGGCCGGGCGTCGGGTCGTCGAAGACGAAGTCCAGGTTGCGACGGTTGATGCCCAGCACGGGCCGGCGTCGGTCGCTCATGCCGACCCCGCTCGCACGGGCCCGAAGCGGTGCAGCTCCAGCAGACGGAGCCCGCGGTACCGCCCGACCACGACGATCTCGGCGAGGACCACGAGCAGGATCTCGGGGAACGTCACCGTGAGCACCTCGAATACCGGTTGCATCAACACCAGGGCCGAGAGCGCGGCCAGGACCATGGTCTGCGCCAGCAGTGACGAGGCCTCGGCGAAGCCGCGGTCCTGCGCCTCGACCGTGAAGCGTTCCACCGCCATGGCCATCGCCGCGATCGGCAGCACCAGCACGCCGCGTCCCGACTCGACACCGAAGCGCTCGAGCGACACGGTGAACAGCAGGAACACGAGGATCAGGAAGGTGATCAGGAACGCGGCCCGTGGGACCTGCAACAGACCGAAGCGCGCCACCGACCAGCGCACGCCCACGCCCAGCCCGACCGCGATCGCGAGCAGCAGACCGGCGAGCGACCATCCGACCTGGGTCACGCAGAATCCCAGCAGCACCGGAAGGAACACGCCGATGCTCTGCAGTCCCACGACCTGCCGCAGGAACACGGTCATCAACAGGGCGAAGGGCGCGAGCAGGATCAACGAGAACTGGTCACGGCCCAGCAGCGGCAGGGTGTCGGCGCCGAGGCTCGGACCGGCCGTCGTCGTCCAGCTGCGGGGGACCTCGTCGAGGGGAGCCCGGAAGCCGTAGTCGAAGGCCAGACCGCGCGTGTGCACGATCAGCGGCAACTCGCCCGTGTACAGCCGCAGATAGTCGGCCGGCTGTTCGGCCCGGTGCGCGTTCAGCGGATCGAAGGGCACCCAGCGGTCGCCCAGCAGGGCTTCGACCCACACGTGGCTCGTCCGTTTGCGGGTGCCGTCACCCAGGATCAGGCCGCCGACCAGCCGGGCCTGGATCCCCAGGCGGCGGAGTTCGGCGACCATGAGCCGCGACTTCCCGCCACAGCTGGCCTCGCCCAGGCGAAGGGCGGTCAGGGCATCCGTCCGGCCGCTGAAATCCGCCGGGCGCAGGTCATCGAGTGCGCGCCGGTGGATGCGGTCGATGGCCTGGATCGGTCCGACGCCGGCCTCGGCCAGACGCGCGCGGAACTCCGCGGGCGAACGTGGCGGTTCGGGACCGCTCGCGGCCTCGGGGAAGATCCGCAGCAGGTCACCGTCGATCTCGGCGTGGCCCACCGGGACCAGCGCGTTCGAGTCGGGCCGGTCGACGAGATCGAGATCGTCCCATCCCAGGTCGTCCGGGACCTCGTACACCACGGGATGGCGGGCGATCCGCACCCGGTACTCGACACGGGCCGGCAGGTCCTCGCGGCGGCCGCGCACGACCACACGCCGCCCCTCGGGGCTCTCGCGGATCTCGAGCTCGAGGTCTCCGGCGCGGATCTCCTCGTCGCGCAGCGAGGAGTGGACCCCGTCTTCGGGCACGAAGGCGGTCAGGTCGAAGTCGGCCGCCGATCCCCGGATGTCGAAGGCCAGGTCGAAGGCGTACTCGCGCTCGTGGCCCAGGCCCGCGAGGTCGATCTGCCCGCTGGCGAACCGGTAGCCGGCAAGGGCCGAGGCCACGGCGAGAAGGACCCAGAAGGAACGGACGACGGTCATGAGCGATGCGTCCCGGCGCAGGGGGTGGACGGATCGGCCGCGGGAGCGCAGTCTGTGGACGTTCGGGCCGCAGTGGTTCGCGGACCGGTCAGCAAACTCCGAACCAGAGATCGGATCCGCGGTCGGCACCTCCGAGGTGCACACCGTGGTGGACCGTGATACACCCCGGAAGCCCACGCCCATGTCCGTCGATCGCACCGTCTATCTGGACAACAACGCCACAACGCGCCTCGACGAGGACGTCCTCGACGCGATGCTCCCCCTCCTGCGCGAGCACTGGGGCAACGCGGGGAGTGGCCACCACGTGGGGCGCCCGGTGGCCCGGGCGGTCAATGCAGCCCGGCGGAGTGTCGCGGATCGCTACGGAGTGCGGCCGGCCGACGTGGTCTTCTGCTCCGGGGCGACCGAGGCCGACAACCTCGCCCTGGGCGGCAGCCTTGCCGCGCGCCCCGGGCGGCGGCACGTGGTCACCACCGCGGTCGAGCATCCGGCCGTCCTCGACTGCGCCCGCGCCCTCGAGGCCGAGGGCCGGTGCGAACTCTCGATCGTCGGGGTCGACGCCGACGGCCGTCTCGACCTCGGCGCGCTCGACGCCGCCCTCCGTCCCGACGACACCGCCCTCGTGTCGGTGATGGGGGCCAACAACGAGACAGGGGTGCTCTTCCCGATCGAGGAGGTCGCCGCGCGCGCCCACGCGGCCGGGGCGTGGCTGCACGTCGACGCGGTGCAGCTCGTCGGCAAGACCACCGTCGATCCCATCGCCGCCGGCGCCGACCTGATCGCCCTGTCCGCCCACAAGTTCCACGGGCCGAAGGGCGTGGGCGTGCTCGTCCTCGGCGACGGCGTCGAGCCCGCTCCGATCCTCCACGGCGGCGGCCAGGAGAAGGGACGACGCGCCGGCACGCTGAACGCTCCCGGCATCGTCGGTCTGGCCCGCGCGCTCGAACGGGTCGACGAGGAGGACGCGACCGCGCTGCCCCGCATGCGCGTCCTTCGCGAGCGGCTCGAGGACGGCCTTCGCGACGCGGTGGCCGAGCTCGAGATCACCGGAGCCGCCGCCGAGCGGGTGGCGAACACCACGCACCTCACCGTCCCCGGCGTCGAGGCCGAGGCCCTGCTCGTCCAGCTCGACCGCGAGGGCATCGCCTGCTCGGCGGGGTCGGCCTGCAGCACGGGTGCGCTCGAACCCAGCCCGGTGCTCGTGGCCATGGGCATGGCGCCGGATCGTCTGCACGGCGCGCTGCGTCTGTCGATGTCGCGCGAGACCACCGAGGCCGACGTCGATCGCGTGCTCGAGGTGTTGCCGCAGGCCGTGGCTCGGCTCCGGACGCTCACCGGCTGAGGCCACGGCGGTCACGATCGATTCCGGAGCGGCGGAGCCGCCCTTCCCTTTCTAGCCTTTGGCGCCATGGAACCCGCCGAGAACGTGCGCGGGCCCGCCCCGGGCGGTGTCGACGACTGGTTCGACGGTCTGGGCGCGGTCGACGGCCTGCTGGGACGGGCCGATCAGGACCTGGCGATCTCGGGATTGCTGGGCGGAGCGCCGGGGTACGCCCTGGCCGGGCTGTACCGCGAGTCCGAGGGCGTGTGGCTGGTCGTGGCCCCGGACCTCGCGCGGGCCGAGGCGCTGGTCGACGACCTGAACACCTTCGACGTCGCGCCGGTCCACTACCTGCCCGAGCTCGAGATCCTTCCCTTCGATCGCAAGTCGCCCACGCGCGACATCCTGGCCTCGATCCAGGCCGGGCTGCACCACCTCGACCGCCGCGAGCCGGGCTTCTACGTCACCACTCTGTACGGTCTGCGCCACAAGGTGATGGCGCGCGAGACCCTGCGAGCCGCGCGCATGGAACTGCGCGTGGGTCAGGAGATCGACACCGACACCCTCGGCGAACGCCTCGCCCAGATGGGCTACCGCGCCGCCGGCCTGGTCGAGATGCCGGGCGACATGGCCGTGCGCGGTGGCCTGATCGACGTCTTCGGTCCGCGCCATTCCCTGCCGGTGCGGATCGAACTCTTCGGCGACGAGATCGAGTCACTGCGTCTGTTCGAACCGAACGACCAGCGCAGCCGCGACGCCCTCGAATGCGTCGAGATCCTTCCCGCCGGACCCATGATCGTCGACGACGACACCCTGATCGAGGCCCTCGCCCGGGTCGAGGCCCACCGCGAGGTCGGCGAGGACGACCGCGTCGACATGATGGAGCGGCTGCAGGATCGCCTGCACTTCCCGGGCATCGAAGGCCTGGCGCCGCTGTTCCACCCGCAGGCCAGCTACCTCGACTACCTGACCGAGGGCGACGCCGTCGTGTGGATCGACCCCGAGGACCTCGGCGAGCGGCAGCAGCTGCTCGACGAGGAGACCCGGCGCGGTCGTCTGGACCGGCTGCAGCGCGGCGATCCGGTTCCGCGCGAGGAGGAGCTGGTCGCGCCGGTCGGCGAGCTGCGACGCAAGTCGGCCGTCCTGCGTCACGTGTGGATGGGCGACGTGGTCCTTCCCGGCAACGTCGAGGGCCCCGTCGGTCCGCCGGCGAAGCAGTCGGTGCTGCAGGTGCGCACGCACCCGCAGCCCGGCCACCGCGGCAGCGTGGCCGAACTCCTGGGCGACGTCGCCCGCCACGCCGAGCAGGGAGTCGACACGGTCCTCTTCTGCGACAACCGCGCCCAGGCCGGACGCCTGGCCGAACTCTTCGACGAGACCGCGCCCGACGAACTCGCGGCGCGGCCGGCGCTCGAGGTCGGATCGCTGCACGCGGGCTTCGTCTGGGAGGACGCCGGGGTCGCCCTGTGGACCGACCACGAACTCTTCCAGCGCACGCGGCGTGCCGGGCGCAGGACGCGCTTCCGCGGTACCGGCCGCGTGGCCGACGCCCAGGCCCTCAAACCCGGTGATCACTGCGTGCACGTCGACCACGGCGTGGCGCGCTTCCTCGGTCTGCGGGTGATCGAGGTCGACGACGCCGACACCGAGTGCCTTCTGCTGGAGTACGCCGGCGGCGACCGTCTGTACCTGCCCACCGACAAGCTCAACCTGGTCGAGCGCTACGACGTGCCCGACGACCAGGAGGTCCAGCTCCACAAACTGGGCGGCGCCACCTGGGAGCGGCAGAAGAAGCGCGCGCGCAAGGCGATCATGGCGGTGGCCCAGGAGCTGCTGTCGCTCTACGCCAGCCGACAGACCCTTCCGGGCCACGCCTACGGTCCCGACACCCACCTCGTGCGCGAGATGGAGAACGCTTTCGTGCACGAGGAGACCCGCGACCAGCTCGCCGCCGCCGAGGCCATGAAGCGCGACCTGGAGGCCCCACGCCCCATGGACCGCCTGATCTGCGGCGATGTGGGCTTCGGCAAGACCGAGGTCGCCATGCGCGGCGCCTTCAAGGCGGTGCAGGAGGGCAAGCAGGTCGCGGTGTTGTGCCCGACCACCATCCTCGCCGAGCAGCACCGCGAGACCTTCGCCCAGCGACTGCGCGAGTTCCCGGTGACGGTCGAGGTGCTCAGCCGTTTTCGCACGCCGAAGCAGCAGAAGGAAGTGTTGCAGCGCGCGAAGGAGGGCAAGGTCGACGTCCTCGTCGGCACCCACCGCCTGCTGGGTCGTGACGTCCGGTTCCGCGACCTCGGCATGATCGTCGTCGACGAAGAACAGCGTTTCGGGGTGCGCCACAAGGAGAAGCTCAAGCAGCTGCGCAAGGAGGTCGACGTGCTCACGCTGAGCGCCACGCCGATCCCGCGCACGCTGCACCTGGCGCTGATGGGCGCGCGCGACCTGTCGATCATCGCCACGCCGCCGCGCGAGCGCCTGCCGATCCACACCGAGGTCGTGCCCTTCTCCGAGGAGATGGTCGCCGAGGCCCTGCGCCGCGAGATGCACCGCGGCGGGCAGGTCTTCTTCGTGCACAACCGGGTCGAGACCATCGACGCCGCCCGCGCCCTGGTCGAGAAGCTCGTGCCCGAGGCCCGCGTGCTCGCCGCGCACGGGCAGATGCAAGAAACCGAGCTCGAATCGATCATGAAGGAATTCGTCGAGGGCGAGGCCGACGTCCTGGTCACGACCATGATCATCGAGAGCGGCCTCGACATGCCGAACGTGAACACCATCCTGATCGATCGGGCCGATCGCTTCGGGCTGTCGCAGTTGCACCAGCTGCGGGGCCGCGTGGGGCGCAGTCGCCACCAGGCCTACGCCTATCTCATGGTTCCGTCGGGTCAGCAGCTCACGCGCGAGGCCCGGGCGCGCCTTTCGGCGATCCAGGAGTTCACCGACCTCGGCAGCGGCTACCACCTGGCCATGCGCGACCTCGAGATCCGCGGGGCGGGCAACATCCTCGGCGAGAACCAGTCGGGCCACATGGCCACGATCGGCTTCGACCTCTACTGCAAGATGCTCGAGGAAGAGATCCGATCGCTCAAGGGCGAGGGCCTGCCGCGCCTGCAGGACGTGAAGGTCGACCTGCGGGTGTCGGCCTACCTGCCCGACGAGACCATGGCCGATCCCGAGGTGAAGATCCGCTGGTACCGCGAGATCGGCCGGGTCACCGACGAGCACGCCCTCGACGAGATCGCCGAGGAACTGCGCGACCGCTTCGGTCCGGCGCCCGAGCCGCTGCAGGCCCTGCTCGACGTCACCCGTCTCAAGCTGCGCTGCCTCGAGGCCGGGGTCGAGGAGGTCAAGGGCCTCCGCAAGGGGGTTCGCTTCACTTTCGCTGGAGACCGGGCCCCGAAATCGAGTATTCTCAAGAACTTGCTCGGTGGAACCGGACTGCCCCGGTTGACGTTCAATGCCGTCCAGGGACTGCAGATGACCGCGGAGGTCGGGCGTGATCAGTGGTTGCCCGCGGCCCTGGTCGTGAGCGCCCGCCTGGTCGATGCCCTGCGGGCGGCCGACACCGCCGCCGACTCCGCGCGGTCCTGAGCCGGGCCCGTCCGTCCGGCCCCACGTTCCCAGTCTTCGTCATCGTCCGAGAGAATCCAGGAAGGAACACCATGTCGCCCCACATCCGCTCCCCTCGCCCCCTGGTCGCCCTGGCCGCCGTGTTCGTCCTGGCCGGCGCGTTCGGGTGTTCGTCCCCGGAGAAGAGCGAGATCGAGGTCGCCCGCGTGGGAGACCGTTCCATCATGCTCGACTACTTCGAGCGCACGATGAACCGCATGGATCCCCAGTTCATCCCGTCGGACATCAACACGCAGGCCGGCCGCGAGGAGGTCCTCGACGTCATGATCAACAAGGAGGTCATGGCGATGAAGGCCGAGGACCTGGGCATGGACGCCGACGGCAGCGCGGACGAGCAGGCCGAGATGGTGACCCAGCTCAAGGCCGTGCAGAAGATGAGCGAGGACGTCGAGGCACCGGCCCAGGACCCGACCGAAGAGGACATCCTCGACTACTACGAGAAGTTCCCGCGACAGCTCACCGTGAGCTACATGCTCTTCGACTGGGAAGAGGACGCCTGGGAGGCCAAGCGCCTGGTGGAGGGCGGCGAGAACTGGAACGAGGTGGCCCGGCGACTCGACGCGGGCGCGCCCAACCAGCAGACCGACGACTACACGCTCACCATGAGCTACGGCACCATCGCCGACGATCTCGAGTACAAGGTCTTCCAGCTGCCCACCGGTGAGATCAGCGACCCCATCGACTCGATCTACGGCTGGTTCCTGATCCGCGTCGACGAGGTGTCGATGGAGCGGGTGCAACCGCTCGAGGAGATCCGCGATCGCGTCCGCGAGAGCGTGATCAAACAGGAGAGCGCGCTGCTCAAGGTCGATTTCATCGAGCAGGTCTTCGAGAAGTACGACCTGACGATCAACGACGAGGCGCTGAAGATCGTGTGGGACGCCCTGCCACCCGATCCGTCGTTGCAGCCGCCCACGCCGAAGGAAGACCTCGAGCCGCTGGAGATCGACTCGAGGCACTACGACGAGGTGCTGATCCGCTACGCCGACCGCGAGATCGACCTGCGCGAGTACGTGGACATCTACAACGAGAGCAGTGTGTTCGGCCGTCCGCTGAAGCAGCGCGGGGTGGGGACCTTCCGTCGCATGCTCAAGGAAGACGCGATTCGCTATCTCATGCCGATCGAGGCGGAGGCGCGGGGCTACCTCGACGATCCCGTCATCCAGGACGAGTACAAGCGTCGGCGCGAGCAGGCCATGGTCACCCGTCTGCACCGTGAGCTGATCGCCGACGAGGTCGAGGTCAGTGCCGAGGAGATGCAGGAGTACTGGTCCGAGAACTCCGACGACTGGATCAAGCCCGAGCGCCGCGAGATCCTCGCCCTGGTCGCTCCGACCGAGACCGACGCCATCTCCGCTCGTATCGACATCGAGGGTGGCATGTCCTGGGAGGAGGCGGTCGAGAAGTACTGCATCGAGAGCGACATCAAGCAGAAGAAGGGCGAGTTCGGCGTCGTCACCCCGAGTGCCGACACGCCGTTCCGCGACATCGCCTTCGGTCTGCAGTCGGAGGGCGACGTCTCCGTGCCGGTGGAGATCGGCGATGGTCAGTGGGCGATCGCGCGTCTCGAGACACTGATGCCGCGCGAGGAGCCCCTGTACGACGAGGTCGAGGCCGAGGTCGGCCGCCGGGTCCGGGCGATCAAGCAAGAGGAACTCTTCCAGGAGAAGGTCGCCGAGTGGCGGGCCGACTACGGTGTCGAGACCTGGCCGGAGCACCTGATGAAGGCCACCTACGATCCGGTCGAGCAGGAAGAGCCCCAGGGCATTCCCGTGAACTTCGGGAGATAGACCATGAAGCGCGCGCTCGTGCCGGCTCTCGCCGCCGCCCTGCTGCTGCCGGGCGGCCCGGTGTCCGGCCAACAGGATCCGCCGCCCGGCGCGGCCTCGCCGCAGCTCGTCGACCGCATCGTGGCCGTGGTCGACGAAGAGCCGATCCTGCTCAGTGATCTCGAACGCGAGATCGAGAGCTACCTCTTCGAGCTGCAGTCCATGGGACAGCAGCCGCCCGAGGACCAGGGCGAAGTGCGGCAGCGCATGCTCGATCGTCTGATCGAGGTGAAGCTCATGGTGGCCCAGGCCAAGCGTGACGGTCTGGTCGTGGGCGAAGAGGAACTCGAGGCCGGGGTGCGGCAGGCGATGCGCGACATCGAGTCGCGCTTCGGGTCGCGGCAGGCCCTCGAGGCCGAACTCCGGCGCGCGGGCCTGACCTACGAGGATCTCGAGGCCCGCAACCGCGAGCTCGTGCGCGATCGCATGTACACCGGTCGGATCCTCGACGTCTACGTGCGCCCCGAGATCGAGGTGCGCGACGACGAGATCCGCGAGTACTACGAGGAGAACCGCGATCAGATCCCGCGGCAGTCGGCGAGCGTCGAACTGGCCAACATCCTGATCGTTCCCCAGCCCGACGAAGCGATCCGCGAGCGGATGCACGACGACGGGATGAGTTTCGACGACGGGCT
>CAZQHE010000025.1:3500-26213 GCA_964593155.1 uncultured bacterium | reverse complement strand
CTGGGCGAGATCCGTCGGGCCCTGTCGGCGGGAACGCCCTTCGCCGAGGTCGCTCGCGAGTACTCCGAAGGACCGAACGCCAGCCGGGGGGGTGCCGTGGGCACCTTCGGCCGCGGCGACCTGTTCAGTCCCGTGCTCGAGGACCTGGCCTGGTCGTTGCCGTTGGGGCAGATCAGCGAACCGGTGAACACCGAGCTCGGCACCCACCTGATCCAGGTGACCGAGCGCACCGACGACGAGGTGGCCATCAGCCAGATCCTTCTGCCCGTCGAGATCGCCGAGGCCGAACGGACCGCGGCGCGCGAGCGGGCGGCCGAGGTGGCCGCGATGGCTCGCAGCGGCCAGGACTTCGCCGAGCTGGCCAGAAAGTACTCGGACGACCCCGAGAGCCGGGAGAACGACGGTTTGCTCGGGACCTTCGAGGTCGACCGTCTCTCCGAGACCTTCGCCAGCGCGGTCGAGACGCTCGAGGTGGGCGAGGTCTCCGACCCGGTCGGGGGCGCGGCCGGCTTCTTCGTGCTCAAACTCCTCGATCGCCGGGGCGGAGAGGTGTATGCCTTCGACGAGGTCGAAGGACGGATCCGCGAGATCCTGTTCCAGCAGAAGGCCGAGGCAGAGCTCGAGGACTTCGTGGACTCCCTGCGCGAGCGCTTCTACATCGAAGTGAAGGCCTGAGCCGGAACCCGACCCGTCCGGCCGGACCCGGGCCCCGGCGATGGCCCCCGAGTTGCACTCGCGTGCACCGAGGCCCGTCCGAGACCCCGGTGATCGCAGGTGACCATGGCCGCTCCGCCGTGCCCCGTGTCCGACCCTTCCCCGACGCCCCCGCCGGAGGGCGCGATGTCCGATTCCGCGCCGCGACCCGGATCGTCCCTGCCGCGCTCGCATCAGGACACGCGGCAGATCATCTCCTTCTACCATGTGGACCTGCGCTACGGGGACACGGCGGCGCTCGACGACGTGTCGTTCTCGGTGGACAACGGTGAGTTCCTCTTCGTGGTCGGACCGAGCGGTGCCGGCAAGAGCAGCGTGCTGCGGCTCATGCTGATGGAGGAGCGGCCGACCGACGGGCAGGTCCAGGTGGGGCGCTTCCTGTCGACGCGGATCCGGCGCAAGGAGATCCCCTTGCTGCGCCGCGAGATCGGCGTGGTCTTCCAGGACTTCCGCCTGCTCACCGACCGCAGTGTGGAGGAGAACGTGGCCTTCGCGCAGATGGTGATCGGAGTGCCGCGGGCCGAGATCAAGCGAAACGTCGCCCGCGTGATCAACTGGGTGGGCCTCTACCACAAGCGGAACCAGATCGCGCGCACGCTCAGCGGCGGCGAGCAGCAGCGCGTGGCGATCGCCCGGGCGATCGTGAACCAGCCGAAGATCCTGCTGGCGGACGAACCGACCGGGAACCTCGACCCCGAGGTGAGCCAGGAGGTCATCGATCTGCTCTTCCGTATCAACGCGGCGGGCACGGCCGTGGTGATGAGCACGCACGACCACCTGATGGTGCGTCAGTACGGTCAGCGCGTTCTGACGCTCGAGGACGGTCGGGTGATCGGCGACGTCGAACGCTACCGTCCGCAGCGTTCCGAACAGGCCCGGCCCCTGGCCGAACGCGCCGTCCGGGCCGACGAGCCCGGTGCCGTGCCGCGGTCGCCCGAGCGGTGGGAGGGCGTGCGCGACGACCGTCCCGCCCGCGAGCAGGGAGGGCGCGATGCGTAGTACGCAGGCGCGCTACCTCGTGCGCGAGGGACTGGTCGGTCTGGTGCGCCGCCGCCTGAGCGGAACCGTGGCCGTGCTGATCATGGGCTCGTCGCTGCTCATGCTCGCGATCTTCAGCATCGTCAGCATCAACCTCGATCGCGTGCTCCAGACCGTGCGTGGGGACATCGACGTGGTCGTCTACCTGCGCGACGACGTCCACGAGGCCGACCAGGCCGTGCTGCACGAGGACCTGGCCTCGATGGCCGGTGTGCGCGCCGTCCACTACGTGAGCCGCGACGAGGCCCTGCAGCGCTTCCGTGGCGAGATCGCCGGCGACTCCGAACTGCTCGAGGCGCTCGAGCAGAACCCACTGCCCGCGAGCTTCGAGCTCTCGCTCGACGCCATGGGACAGGACGCCGAACGGCTGGAGTCGCTCACGGAGTCGGTGGGTCGCTACCCGGGCGTCGAGGAGGTCGTCGCCGAGATCGAGTGGGTGCGGCGGCTCGACCGGTTCTCTTCGGTTTTCATGTTCGTCACCGCGGTGATCGGGGTGATCGTTCTGGTCTCGGCCGTGTTCGTGATCAGCAACACCGTGCGACTGACCGTGGAGGAGAGCGCCGAGCAGGTCGAGATCATGAAGCTGGTCGGCGCCACCAACGCCTTCATCCGCACGCCCTTCGTGATCGGCGGAGCCCTGCAGGGTGCGGCGGCCGGATTCCTGGCCATGGCCGTGCTGCTGGTGGCGGGTCACTTCGTGCGGCAACACATCGACGGCGTGTTCTTCTTCGGCACCGGACAGATCCTGGGCTTCGTCGTGCTGAGCACACTGCTGGGAGCCGGAGGCAGCCTGGTGGCCCTGCGTCGGCACCTGCGGCTGTAGGAGGTCGCGGTGCGCGGTGCGTGGTGGATCCTGGTCGTGTTGTTGGGCGCCGGCGGCGTCCTGGCCCAGGACATCGGTCGGGAGATCAGCGGCAAGGAGGCCGAACTCCAGTCGCTGCGGCAACGCATCGGCGAGGCCCGCGCCCATGCCGACGCCCTCGCCGACGACGAGGAACAGCAGCTCGCCCGCCTGCACGCGATCGAACGCGAGACCGAACTCACGCAGGAACTCCTCGAACGGCTCGCGCTCAAGGAGATCGGTATCCGGGCGCAGATCGATTCGCTGCAGCGGTCGCTCGACGAGAGCCGCGCACGGGTCGAGCGTCGCCGCGCCGCCATGGCCGAGCGTCTGCGGGCCATGTACATGCGGCCCCGTCACTCGCTGCTGGCCCTGGCCTTCACTGCCGACAGCCTCGGCGAGTTGTCGCACCGTGTACGCGCCTGGACCCACGTGGCGCGCACCGAGCGCGCGTTGATCGACGACGTGCAGGACGCCCAGGCCGAACTCCGTGCCCGTCGCGCCGACCTCGCCGCGCAGATGGCCGAGATCAACTTCACGCGCAGCGAGACCGAGGACCGCCGGCTCCAGTTGTCGCGCCTGCAGACCGAGCGGCAGGACGCGCTGCTCGAACTGCGCGAGAAGCGCGTGTCGTACGAGGCCACCCTGCGCGAGATGGAGAACGCCGCGGCCGAGATGGAGGACCTGATCGCGCGCCTCGAACGCCAGCGGCGCGAGCGCTCCGACGAGGACTCCTTCGGCACCGGATTCGCGCAGCGGACGGGAGCACTGCCGTGGCCGGTCGAGGGTCGCGTGCTGAAACCCTTCGGACGGTCCGTCCACCCCGAGTTCAAGACCGTGGTCGTGAACAAGGGAGTGAACATCGAGGCCGCCATGGGCACGCCGATCCGGGCCGTGGCGGACGGAATCGTCGAGTACGTCGACTGGTTGCCCGGCTATGGCAAGTGCATTATCGTCGACCACGGCGACGGGTACTACACGCTCTACGCCCACGCCTCCGCGATCTTTCCCACCGAGGGCTCCCGTGTCCGGCAGGGCGAGGTCCTGGGTGAAGTCGGCGACACCGGTTCGCTGAACGGTACACAACTCTACTTCGAGATCCGGCAGGGCAAGACGCCGCTCGACCCCGACGCCTGGCTCCGGAGCCGATGAACGAACTCCGACCCGAACGAATGCGCGGTGCTGCGCTCGAACGTCTGGCGGCGCTCGCGCGCGACGATCGCATGCCGCAGAGCGTGCTCCTGGTCGGACCGGAGGGCAGCGGGAAGGAAGCGGCCGCCCTCGAGCTGGCGGTCGAACTCCTGCGGCCGTCCAGCGACGGCGGGGCTGCCGGCGGACTGTTCGGGGAGCTGCCGGTCGACGACTCCGCCCGTGACACCGCCGCGCGCAAGGTACGCCAGCTCGCCCATCCCGATCTCCACGTGGTCTTCCCGGCCGAGCGCTCCCTGACCTCGGAGCGCTACCGCGAACTGCTCGACGAGAAGGCCCGCAGGCCACTGGCGCGCGTGCGGCAGCCGAGCAGCGCGATCATCCCGATCGGCGACGCGGAGGACTCCTCGCCGGTCTCGGTGCGGGCGATCCGTCGCTTCGTCAACGCGCGGCCCTTCGAGGCCGCCCATCGCGTGGTCGTGGTCGGCGACGCCCACCGGATGAACCGGGCGGCGGCCAACGCGTTGCTCAAGACGCTCGAGGAACCGCCGGCGCCGGCGGTGTTGCTGCTGTGCTCGCACCAACCGCACCTGTTGCCGGCGACCATCCGCTCGCGCTGCGCGCGCGTGCAGGTCCCGGCCCTGTCCGAGCCGGCGCTGGCCGCGATCCTCGAGGCCGAGACCGGGGTCGAAGCCACCGAGGCCGCGCGCATCGCCGCCGTGGCCGGGGGCAACGCCCGGCGCGCCTTCGACCTGATCGACCCCGCCGCGCGTGAGCTCGCCGGGTGGGCCGACCAGGTCCTCGACATGCTCCTCCGTGGCGACCGCGTGGCCCTCGCGCGCGCGGGGGACCGCGTGGCGAAGGCCAATCCTCCCGCGGGGCGCGGCGGCAAGCTCGCCGGCGACGCCAGCCTGAGCGTGGCCCGCGACGTGGCCATGCGGGTCGTCGACCTGGTGGCCGCCGACCTGCTCGCCCTCGGGCGCCGTGATGGCGGAGCCCACCTCGACGACGCCCGTCGCGCGTCGTTGCCCGACAACCAGGTCGACGGCGTGCGGGCGATACGGGCGGTCGCGGTCCTGCTCGCGGCGCGGTCGGACCTGGCCCGGAACGTGAACGTGGGCCTGGTGCTGGTCGACTCCTTCCTCCGCACCGAAGCCGTGCTCCACGGAGTGCGCGCGGCCTCGGCCTGACCCCGATCGGAGACCGCCGGTGGCCGCGCTGATCGATACGCACCTGCACCTGTACCGCGACGAGTTCGCCGACGATCGCGAGGCGGCCCGCGTGCGTGCCCGGCAGGCCGGGGTGGTGGGCCTCGTCCACATCGGCTTCGACACCGTCACCAATCGCCTGGCACAGGTCATCGCTGCGGGAGACGACGCCGCGTGGGCGACCGCGGGCGTGCATCCCCACGAGGCCGAGCACTACGAGCCGGCGATCGAGGACTGGATCCGCCAGCACGCCGACACGGTGATCGCGATCGGCGAGTGCGGTCTCGACTACTATCGCGATCTGAGCCCGCGCGATGCCCAGCACCGGGCCTTCGTGGCGCAGGTCGCACTGGCGAAGGAACTCGACCGGCCCATGGTCTTCCACGTGCGCGACGCCTACGACGACGCCCGCGCCGTGCTGCTGGAGGCCGGTCTCCCGCCGCGCCGCGGCATCTTCCACGCCTTCGCCGGCGACCGGGAGTTCGCTCGGTGGGCGGTGGGCGAGGGCTTCAAGCTGGGGATCGGCGGTGTGTTCACCTACCGCAAGGCGCACCTGCCCGAGGCGATCGAGGGCCTGCCGGCCGACGCCCTTCAGCTCGAGACCGATGCCCCGTGGTTGCCGCCGCAACCCTGGCGCGGTCGACGCAACGAGCCCGCCTACGCGCGGCACACCGCTGCACGCGTGGCGGAATCCCTGGGCGAGGACCTCGACGGGGTGGCCGCGGTCTGGGCGCGCGAGTTCGAGCGCCTGTTCCGCGTCGAACTGCCGCCCTGGTTCCACGAGGTGGAGCCGTCGGCCTTCCCCGAGCCCGAGCCCGCGCGGCGGAAGAAGAAGTAGGTCATGATCGCTTCCGGCGACGCATCCGGGCACGAGCGCAGGACCCGACCGTCACAGGTCGAGTTGTTGCGTCGACACGGTCTGCGGCTGGACAAGCGCCTGGGACAGCACTTCCTCACCGACGCGCGGATCGTCGATCGCATCGTCGACGCGGTGGGCCGACTCGGCCCCGAGCGGGTGATCGAACTGGCCTGTGGGGCGGGTGCGCTCACCTACGCGCTCCTCGACCGGGGTTGGCCGGTGACCGCGCTCGAACTCGACGCCCGGATGATCGACCTGGTCCGGGCCGAGACCCGCGGGTGCGACCTGCGCGTCGAGCACGCCGATCTTGCCGCCACCGACTTCACCGCTCTGCTCGGTGACGAGCGCGTGGTCTTCGCCGGGAACCTGCCCTACCAGGTCACCAGTCCCGTGCTCTTCGGCCTGTTGCCGGCCCTCCGCGACGCGCGGGCGGCCGGTGCGGTTCTCATGGTCCAGGCCGAGGTCGCCCGCCGGATGACGGCCGCCGCCGGAGGCCGCGACTACGGCGTCCTGAGTGTGCTCCTGCAGGCCGAACTGGACGTCGAACGCGTCGCGCGTGTGAAGCCGGGGTGTTTCCTGCCGCCGCCGGAGGTCGCGTCGGCGGTCGTACGTCTGGTCCGTCGTGTCGATCCGGTGGATCTGGGCGACGACGGCCGGGCGTTGGTGAAGGACCTGTTCGGACAGCGCCGCAAGCAGATCGGTGGACTGCTGCGCCGTCGTCCCGGTGTCGACGAGGAGCGCGTCGAGGCGCTGCTGGATCGCTGCGGGCTCGACCCGCGCCGCCGGCCCGAGACGTTGTCCGTGGAGGACTTCGCGCGCCTGCGCGACGCGATCCGGGCGGAGGGAGCGGCGTGAGGCCCGGGCTGCGGCTCGCGGTCGTCGCCGTCGTGCTCTCGGGCGCGGTCGGTGTGTCGGCACAGGTTCCCGTGTCGTCGGACAGCCTGAGCACCGTGGCCGCCGACAGCGCCGCCGCCGACAGCGTCGCGGTGGACGGGCTCGACGGACTGCTCGGCGGAGAGGCTCCGGCCGACACTTCGGCAGCGTCCGCGGAACCATCGCGCTGGGATTCCCTGCGGCCGACCACCACCGCCGAGTTCAACGCCAACGTCACGCGGATCCTGCTGTCGGGGAAGATCTCCGCGCCCCTCTCCGGGCTCCTCGACGCGGGGGGGAGCACCGAGGCCAGTCTGCGCCGGACCAGCTACCGTCAGTTCGACCGCGAGCAGGAGGAGACGGGCCTGCGCAGCAGCTACGACGACAGCTTCTTCGACGACGCGGCCAAGTTGAAGCTGAACGTGTCGCGGCGCACGACCTACGACGAGAACCGCCCCGGCACCGGTGATCCGATCGTCCTCGACTTCCGCTCGGCCGATGCGAGCATGGTGCTCGAGGGCAACCATCCGCTGACCGACGGCTTCTCGCACCACTGGGCCGTTCGCGGCGACGTCGAGGACGTCGAGCAGGTCAACCGCAACGTCGCCAACGACCGCAACCTGGCCGGCGCCGGTCTCACCTCGGTGTGGCGCCGCGAGGGCGATCGGGTCGACCTGCGAGCCCGCTACGGCTACAAGCGGAACACCGGGACCCGCCTCGTGCGCGGTCTGACCGACGACTCGACGGCCGAGCTCGACACGCTCGGCGCGAAGCTCGATCTGGGCGCGGTGCCACGGTCGAACGTGTCGGTCGAGGCCACGCGCACGACCTTCTTCGAGGAACGCCTGGACTTCGCGCGCAACGCCAACGGTGTGGTCGACACCCTGAACGCGGTGCGGCCCGTGGGTCGGGAGCGCGAGGTGCGCTCGTCGTACGACCTCTCCACGCAGGTCGACACCAAACCCGTGGATCGCCTGCAACTCCGTGGTTCGGCCAGCACCGAGTTCTCCGAGACCGAGTACCGATTCTCACAGCAGGGAGTCGTGCAGCGCGGGGGCGAGTCCTTCGACGCCGGCGCCACCTTCCGCTACGCAGCCGCCGGCAGCGTCGAGGTGCGCTACGACTACTCGAACCGGTACAACGACCGTCGGGTGCGCGGGGGCGAGGACTTCCGTGGTCGCGAGTCGACGAAGAACTACGAGGTGGGCGCGACGCTGCGGCAGGCGATGTTCGCCCGCAGCGAGCTCGAGTTCCGGGCCAGCCAATCGCTGACCCAGAGCGTCTTCGAGGAGACGGGCAACAACAACGACCGCGACCGGCTGATCGACGACTTCAGCGGCGAGATCTCGACCGAGACGGTTCCGCACACGCAACTGCGCGTGGGCGGCACGGCCCGCCGCACGCTCGAGCTGAACATCGCCGCCGACCGCGTGGGCAACAACAAGGAAGAGGTGCTCTACGAGGTCCGCGGATCCTACACCTTCGATCCACCGGGCGGTTTCAGTGCCGCGCAGACCTATCGCCTGCAGATCGTATTCCGCGACTTCCTCGACGGCATCGACCGCGACAGCTTCAACAAGCAGGGGCAGGTGACCACCCGCGCCGACTACACCTTCACCGGTGGCGCGCAGTTCGGGTTGGAGTACCTGTCGGACTTTCGCAGCACCGGGGCGCGCGATCCGGCGTCGCCGGTCCGCGAGCTCTACGTGACCGAGTCGGTGCGCAACGATCGGCGCCTGGTGGCCGACGTCTCGATCCCGGTGTCCACGCTGACCTTCAGCGTGCGGACCGAGCGGGGCTTCCTCGACCAGGACAACCGCGGCCGCGAGACCACCGAGGAGCGCGGCCGGATCAACTTGCGTCTCACCGGCAACCGGTCCTTCTTCTCGGACAGGGCGCAGCTGCGCCTCGACCTCGAGCGGGTCCTGCAGTTCGGTCCGCGCGTGCGCGACGAGCAGCAGGACTACTGGGTCGCCAACACCACGCTCACCGTGGAATTCTGATGCGCCGGACCGCCGAACTCCGCATGGTCTCGCTGGCCGCCGCCGGCCTGGTGGTCCTGGGCGGGTGCTTCTTCGAGCCGCGCGAGCCCGAGCAGGGCGGCGGCCCGGTCTGCTTCGAGAAGATCACCCAGGAGAACGAACTCAACATCTTCGCCAACCTCGACGGCTCGTTCCAGTGCCGGCAGAGCCAGACGTATCTGGAGCAGTTCTCCGAGGAGTTCGTGTTCGTCCCCGCACCTTCGGTCGCAGCGCAGAACCCCGACGTATTCCCCGATCCCAATTCGAGTTGGGGAATCGAGCAGGAGACCGAATTCGTCGACGGCCTGTTCACGGCGGCCACCGACACGATCATCTCGCAGGTGTACGACCAGGTACGGCCGCCGCAGGGCAGCACCGAGATCCTCTTCGAAGGCGATTATTCGATCACCGTCGTCGAAGCAGACGGAAGCCAGATCGAGTATACTGGCACGGCGCTGTACACGCTTCGGCAGGAGCGAGCGATCTGGGTCATGGTACGCTGGGAGGAGCAGGAATCCAGCAACCCGCTCGGCCAGCTCCGCGCCAGTCTGGTCCGCTAGTCCGCAGGGAGGGTCCGCTCGTCGGAAATTGCTAAGCCCCACGACCTCTCGTCCGCCACGTCCACATTCGTTCCGGACGCTGGTACGCCCCATGCGTAGACATCCGAGACAGACCGTCGCCCGCCGAGGCGGCTCCGGAGGTGCACAGACATGCGAACCCGAATCGAGCCGGCTGCGCCCCACGCCGTGCGCGCTCTGCTGGTGATCCTCGCCGTGACCCTGTTCGCGGGGTGCGGAATCTTCAGTCCCGACGAATCCGACCCCGTCGAGGGCGGTGGCGACGAGCAACAGTACCCGCTGGCCACCTCGCCCGCGATCTTCGTCAGCAACTTCGAGGCGGCCTGGGAGGATCGGAACCTCGAGCTCTACGACGACCTCCTCCACGAGGAGTTCGTCTTCTGGCTGTCCCCGCAGGACATCGACGACCTGGGCATCCCCGGTTCCTGGGACCGTGCGCGCGAGATCGCCACGGCCGAGCAGATGTTCGGAACGGCCGGCGACCCCGATCTCCAGGTGCAATCGATCGAGATCACGACGCTCGACGTGGTCGAGACCTGGACCGCGAACTTCGACAACCCGAACGTGGTCGGAGCCGATCTCCGTGGCACCTACTCGGTCGAGATGTCGGTGGTGTTCCCGGACCGGCGCACCAACGTGCTCGGTCTGCAGAATTTCTACCTGAAGGAAGTGACGCGGGAGATCGACGGCGTCGAGACCGGCGTCTACCAGCTGTTCGCCTGGGAGGACCTGGGCGTGGGCAGCGTGGGCAAGAGGGTGGCGGCGAAGTAGCGGCCGGGCCGCCGGCGCGCGCGGAACGAGACGGGCCCCCGCCACGACGGCGGGGGCTTCGTCGTGTCGGCTCGTGTCGCGCATTGACGTCGGCGAGAGCCTGCCGTATCAAGGGTCCCGCCGCGCGAGCCCCGCCCACCGAACCGCGCGCCACCCCGGGACGTCATGACCAAGAAGCGCCGCCGTTCCCGACGGAAGTCCGAAGCCGCGATCCGCCGTGGTCTGATCGCCGCGCTGGCGCTCGCCGTGGCGCTGGGCGGTGCGGTCACCTGGCTGCGCACCGACACCGGACGCATGGCCATGGCCGATCGTGGACTGGCCGCGGGCGAGGAGTGGGCACGCGATCGTCTGCAGGGCGTGATCCTCGATGCCGTCGGCGCGCGCGAAGTCCCCGCGGACTCCCTGGTCGTCGAGGCCGTGCCGGCCACCGGACCGGCCGTCGTGCGTCTGGGGCTGCGGCCCGACGCCTCTCTCACCGCGCTCAACCTGGCGCTGACCGCGGCGGTCGAGGCCGCCGGCGGCACGGTGCACTTCGGCCGGCGGACGAGCGACGAGAACGGCGCCCAGCTCGAGATGCGCTTCGGGACCCGCGTGGCTCTCACGCATCGGGTGCTCGCGCGCCGGGGGACCGTGCCCCCGCCCCCCGAGGAACTCGAGACGGCGCGGCTGTCGATCGTGATCGACGATCTGGGCCACAACGTGAACGAACTGACCCAGCGGGCGCTGGCGTTGCCCGGTCCGATCACCTTCGCGGTGCTGCCCGAGTTGCGGTACTCCGCACGCCTGTTGACCGAGGTCCGCCGGGCGGGCCACGGCGCCTTCCTCCACCTGCCGATGGAGGCCGAGCCCCACACCGGCTACGACGCCGGCGAGCCCCAGATCCGTGTCGGCATGGACGCCGCGGCGATCCGCCGCACCGTGGAGCGTTGCCTCGACGGTCTGCCGGGCGTGGCCGGCGTGAACAACCACATGGGCAGCCGGGTGACGCCCTCGCGGCCGGAGATGGACGCCGTCATGGCGGTGCTGGCCGAGCGGGGGCTGGTGTTCCTCGACAGCCAGACCTCGTCGCGCAGCGTGGCCCACGTGGCGGCGGCCGACGCGGGGGTGCCGCACATCCGCAACGACATCTTCCTCGACGCCGGGGGCGCCGACGTGGAACTGGTGGTGGAGCGTCTGCGTTTCCTCCTGCGGAGGGCCCGCGATCGGGGCTGGGCGGTGGGGATCGGCCACGTGAACGGAGCCACCGTCGACGGCCTGGAGCGGATCCTGCCCGAACTGGAGGCCGAGGGCGTGGCACTGGTGCCGATCGCCGAGCTGATCCACGACCTCGCGTCCTGATCCGACCCGGCCCGGGCGGTTTGACACGCCCGACCGCGAGGGTATACTTGACGGGTTTTCCGGCGACTGTGCGGTCGCCGGTTTTTCCGACTCCTCGATCATCTGCCCCATCCACCGACGAGCGCGCGCCCGAGCCCGTCCCGACGCCTGATCCGGCCCGGGGAACTCCCGTTCGCGCTCGCCCAGGGACGCCCGATGAAACGTTCGATCCAGATCAAGCTCGCCATCATCGTCGTCGCGGTCGTGGCCTCGCTGTGGACCCTGCTGCCCACGATCCAACTGGCCCTGGGCACCGAGGACATGAGCGAGGACGCCGTGGAGTCGCTCGAGGACCGGGCGATCCGCCGCGGCCTCGACCTGGCCGGCGGCATGTACCTGATCCTCGAGGTCGACCAGGAGCAGCTCGAGGAGTCCGACATGGACATCAGCCGCTCCGAGGCTCTCGACCGCGTGATCACGGTGCTTCGCAACCGGATCGACGAGTTCGGCGTGTCCGAGCCCGACATCCGCAAGGAGGGCGACTCGCGTGTGGTGGTGCAGCTGCCGGGCCTGCAGGATCCAGAGCGCGCCAAGGCCCTGATCGGGCGCACCGCGCGGCTCACCTTCCAGCTGGTGCGCGAGGGCAACGAGGTCCAGAACGTGGTCGACCGCATCGACCGGGTGCTGGCCTCGGTGATCGACGCCCGCGACGCCGACGCCGAATCGGCCGACGCCGACAGCACGATCCTGGCCGCGGCCGAGGACGCCGACGAGGCGCCGCTGCCGGCGGACCTGAACCCGAACCGGCCGTTCAGCACCCTGCTCGGGCCCTTCATGTCGAACTTCGGCGGCTACCCGCTGTCGGCCGCCAATCGCGACAAGATCGCCACGCTGCTCGCTCGCGACGAGGTGCAGCGGGTGACCCCCCGCGACGCCACGTTCATGTTCGGCGCCGAGGAGTTCAGGGGCAGCGACGGCGGGCAGGCCATCCTGCTCTACCTGGTCGAGGACGACGTCGCGGTGTCGGGCAACGAGATCGAGAACGCCGTGATCGGCCCCGACCCCGACCGGCCGAGCATGCAGCTCGTGAATCTCACGCTCACCCGCCGCGGCGGTCTGCGCTTCGCGAACGTCACCGGGGCCAACATCAACCGCAAGCTGGCCATCGTGCTCGACGGCCGCGTGCACAGCGCGCCGAACATCCAGTCGAAGATCAGCGGCGGTCGGGCCACGATCTCCGGCGGTTTCGACTCGATCCAGGAGGCCCAGGACCTCGCGCTCATGCTGCGCGCGGGTGCCTTGCCCGCCGACGTTCAGATCGCCGAGGAGCGCACCGTGGGTCCGAGCCTCGGTGCCGACTCGGTCGACCAGGGCGTCCGGTCGATCCTCATCGGCGGCGCCGCGGTCATCGTCTTCATCATCATCTACTACAAGGTGGCCGGTCTGCTCGCGACGGCGGGGCTCACGCTCACGCTCATGCTGCTGCTGGCGATCCTCGCCCAGTTCGGGCTGGTGCTCACGTTGCCGGGCATCGCCGGGATCATCCTGACCGTCGGCATGGCCGTCGACGCCAACGTGCTGATCTTCGAGCGCATCCGCGAGGAGCTGCGCAACGGCAAGACCGTGCGCGGGGCCATCGACGCGGGCTACGCGCAGGCCACGCGGGCGATCGTCGACGCCAACGTCACCACGTTCATCGCGGCCTTCGTGCTCTACTACTTCGGCACCGGACCCATCCGGGGCTTCGCGGTGACCCTGAGCGTGGGCATCCTCACGTCGATGTTCTCGGCGCTGGTGTTCACGCGCACGATCTACGACCTGTGGCTGGGAAGTCGTCAGCCCAAGGGCCTGAGCATCTAGTCCCGGATCCGAATCGGGCCCTGCCCGCGAGGAAAGAACCATGCAAGTCCTGACGAACACGAACATCGACTTCCTGGGCAAGCGGAGGATCGGCGTCGTCCTGTCGCTCCTGGTCATCGGCGCGGGCATCGTGTCGCTGGTGGTCAAGGGCGGGCCGAACCTGTCGATCGACTTCCGCGGCGGTCAGATCGTCGAGGTCCGCGCCGAGCCCGCCATTCCCCTCGAGGACGCCCGCGCGGTGCTCGAGAGTGCCGACATCGGCATGCAGCAGGTGCAGGACTTCGGCTCGCCCGAGGAGCTGCTGGTCTACCTGGAGGGCGATCTGGACCTCGGCGTCGACGCCGGGACCATGACCGTGCCCGAGATCCTGCAGGAGGCCTTTCCCGATCGGGCGATCGAGCTGCGGCGCGAGGAGAAGGTCGGGCCGAAGATCGGCGACGAGCTGCGGCGAGCGGCCACGCTGTCGGTCGTGATCTCGCTGTTCCTGATCATCCTCTACGTGGGCCTGCGCTTCTCGGCCGCGCAGTTCGGGATCGCGGCGGTGCTCGCCGTGTTCCACGACGTGATGATCACGATGGGCATCTTCTCGCTGCTGAACCGCGAGATCAGTCTGGTGATCCTGGCCGCGTTCCTGACCATCATCGGGTACTCCCTGAACGACACCATCGTCGTGTTCGACCGCATCCGTGAGAACATGGGCATGCGGCGCAAGGAGACCTACCAGAGCGTGCTGAACAAGAGCATCAACGAAACGCTCAGCCGCACGGTCATCACTTCGTTCACCACCTTGATGGTGGCGGTGATCCTGTTCATCTTCGGCGGACCGGTGATCCACGACTTCGCGCTCGCCCTGACGCTCGGCGTGCTGGTCGGCACCTACTCGTCGATCTTCGTGGCCACGCCCCTTTTGCTGGCGTGGTACAACTGGCGTACCGCGAACCGGCGCAGTGGGAGCAACCCGGGCCGGCAGCCGGCGAAGGTCGGCAGCTGAGCGGCGCTCGGCAGCGAATCCGTGGAGACCTCGCCCGCCGGGCGGGGTCTTCGCGTTCCGGTCGCTCGCTACCGGGAACCCCGGGACCCGTGGTAGATTCAAGGGTCGGACCGCCCGACGTGACCGTCGCCCCGTTCGTCCAGCTCCGGAGCCCGCGATGAGCCCGCGTGGCCGCGCACATCCCGCCTTCCCGGTCGTCGCCTGCCGGATGCTCACGAGACTGCTCGTCGTGGCCGTGCTCGCGGCCCCCACCGGTGCGCTGGCCCGGGACTCCGGTTCGCAGACCGGCGAGGCCCTGTGCCGGGAAATCCTCGAGGCCTTCTCCTCGCTCGAGACCGACGCGCTGCGGCCCCTCCTCGCCCCGCGGGACGTTCGCCTGAACCTCCCGGCCTCCGACGAGACGCGCCGGCCCGCCGCCGACGGGCGCTTCAGCGGGGAGCAGGCGTCGATCCTGCTGCAACGCGCGCTTCAACGCGACGATCCGCCACCCGCCCCGGATCTCGGACCCGATTTCCTGCGCTCGGAGGACGGCACCTTCTGCTGCCAGTGCCCGGAGTTCGATCCGGGTGACGGCGCCTCGTTCGTCGTGCTCCACTTCGCGACCGGTCGGCCCAGTTCCGACGCGCGAGGACTGTCGGGACGCCTCTACCTCGATCTGCGGTACGACGCGGCGACCGGGCGCTGGACGGTCCGGTCGGTCCGCGAGCTCCGGTGACGCCGCGCCCGGCCATGCTCGCGCCGAGCATCGTCACCGCACTCGCCCGGTCGTGGCCGATCGTCGCCGTGGGTGCGGCGTTGACGCTCGAACTCCTGCTGCGGCGGCCCTCGGTGGAATGGGGGGCGACGGCCAGCGGACTGGCACTCGTCCTGGCGGCGATCACCGTCGCGGTGCGGCGGCAGTGGTCGAGGGTCGGACTCGCCCTTCGGGCGGCGACGGCACTGGCCCTGCTCGCCGCGGCGGGCTTCGGCTGGCCGCTGGTCCGTACCGCCGGTCTGGACGACGTGGCGTGGCAGGAGCGCAGCCGGCAGGCCCTCGAGACCACGGCAGCCGCCGCCTCGGAAAGGCTCGAGGCCATTCGAGCCACCGCGGCCGACCGGGCGGCGCTTGCCCTGACGACCGACGAACTCGAGTCCCTCGTGACACCCCTGGACGTCGGCGGAGATCGCCTGGACGTGGCCGTGAGCGTGTGGCGGGCGGATTCGCTGCTGGCCTGGGCCGGACCGGTGCCGGGTCCCGAGCGCGTGGGTGCCACCGACGTCCCTCTGGTCGTCGACTACGGTTACCGCCGCTACCTGATCGTCCAGGCCGTGGGCGACGACGGCCGCCGGGCTTCGTGCGACGTGTCCCTGGGCCTGTCCGACGCACTCTTCCCGCGTCTGGGTCTCGACCTCGCGCCGGGCGACTGGCTCGCGCCGGACTCCGGAGCGGCCCTGCGGCTCTGGCCGAGCCCTCCCGACACCGCCGAGCTGCCCGCGGACGCGCTGCTCCGCGGGGTTCCTGCCGGCGCGCCGTGGTCGTGGCTAGAGCTCGAGGCGCCCCGGCTGGCCGAGCAACGACGTCGAGCCATGGAGCAACAGGGACGGCGCGTGGCGGTGGCCCTGCTCCTGGGCCTCGCCCCCCTCGTGGTCCTCGCCTGGAGGGCCTGGCCGGGACGCGAGGTGAGCCTCCGGGGAACGCTGGGAATCCTCGCCGCGATCGCGGTGGCCACGGTGTTGCGGATCCTTCTGGAGCGCGCACGGGTCCTCGACCTGGCCCTCGCGCCGGACACGGGGACGCTGTCGCTGCTCTTCCTGCCCACCTACTTCGCCACGTCGGCCGGTGGGGGGTTGCTGAGGTCGACGGCCGACTTCGTGCTCACCGGCCTGTTGGTCAGTTCCGCGGTGATCCTCCTGGTTCCCGCCTGGCGCTGGCTGTGCGCACGGCGGAGTCCGGGAGTGCTGCGCGGGCTGGTGTGGGGGACGCTGGCCGCCGGTTCCGTGGCGCAGCTCGGTTGGATCGAAGCCGTGCAGGCCCTGGTGGTGCGCAACGCCAACCCGCTGCTGATCGGCCTCGACAGTCCCTTCTTCACCGTGCCCTTCCTCGCCCTGCACGTGGGAATGCTGTTGCTGCTGTTCCCGCTGGTGGTCGCGCTGCTGCTCGGGTGGGAGCGGTGGTTCCGCGGGGACACGGCAGGATGGCTCGGTCTGGCCGCGGCCACCGCCGCGATCGCTGCGCGCGGACTCCTCGGCGACGCCTCACTGGTGACCACGCTCTGGGGGGTGCTGCTGCCGGTGTTGGGTGTGGCGATGCGGCCGGCGGTGCGGTCGCCGGCCTTCAGTCGGCGCGTGCTCACCGGACTGCTCGCACTGACCTGGTTCGCCGGCGTGCAGAGCACGGGGCTGGAACGTGTGTACAACTCCGAGAAGGAGGAGGTCGCCCTGCAGGACGCCGCGGAGCGGCTCGAGCCGCTGGACAACTGGCGGCGCTTCCTGCTCCGGGACGTGGTGGACGAGATCGCCGCCGACACGGCCCTGGTGCGCCAGCTCGGCGACCGGGAGGCCGATCGCAGCAACCTGGCCTTCGAGATCTGGGCACGCACGCTGCTGCCGTCGCAGAACTTCGGTTGCCGGGTGGCGCTGCGCGACGACGAGGGCCGGTTGATCAGCGAGTTCGACATCGGTCTGCCCTACGAGCCCACGCCGCTGCGGAACTGGCGGCGCGAGGCGCCCATGCGGCAGGACACCGAGGTCGAGGCGATCGAGCTGGCCACCGAGCAGGGGCCCTTCCTCGTCTACCGCGGACGGATCGACCTGGAGAAGAAGCTCCCCTCGGGCGACTGCAGCCGTCTGACCATCGATCTGCCCTACGCCGCCGCCGAGGGGCCGATCCCGCTGGAGGACAACGTGCCGGTCGGCCTGCGACTGCTGGGCGAGACCCCCGATCGCGATCTCGCGCCCCGCCGGACCTTCGACGAAGCGGTGTTGATCGGTCATCCCAGCGAAGGGCGGGTCCTCAAGGCATCCTCATCGGTGCTGGTGGGCCTGCAGCTGGACGACCTGCCGGCGCCGGGAGTGTGGACACGGTTGCGCCTCGACGGCCAGTGGCTGCACGTGGCCCGCGTCGAGCGCGACGGCCGCCAACTGGTCGTCGCCTTCGAGGAGCCCACCCTGGTCGAACGTCTGCTGGATCTGAGCCGCCTGGCCGCGCTCTACCTCGCCGTGGCCACGGTGGCCATGCTGGTCTTCGGCCTGGCCCGTCTGCTGCGGGTCGATCCGCGGGATCGCTGGCCGCGCGCGCTCGGCGTGGTCGGATTCGAGGAACGCCTGCTGGCGTCGATGCTCCTCATCGTGCTGCTGCCCGTGTTCCTGCTGGGAGTGCTCCCGGCGCGGGGGGGCGCGGCGGTGGCGCGCAGCGAGAACCGCGCGGTGGTGCCGCGCCGCCCCCCCACCGCGCTGCAGTTGCTGGCCAGCAATCTCGACGAACTGGCCGAGGCCCTGATCCGGGGCGAGTACGTCCAGGACGTGATCGCGCGTGGAAACACCGAGGCGGCGCGCGCGCTGGGTCCCTTCGCGGCGGCCCAGGTCATGGTCTTCGATCCCCGGCGCGAGCTGATCCTCGACGAGACCCTGAGCGATCGCGATCCCGACGAGGCGGCGGCCTTCCTGCATCAGGTCGAGGGCGGCGAGCTCATGCTCGAGGTCGACGCCTTCGGTTGGTTCCTGGGTCGGGCCTACCCCGTGCTCGGTCCGAACGACCGCACCTACACCGTGTACGTGCGGCGGGCCCTGCGCGACGAGGACCTCAATCGCATTGCCCGGACGATCCGCACCGATCTGACGCTGTACGACGGATCCTGGGCCGTGGTCAGCAGCCAGGCGCCGCTGTACCGGGCCGGGTTGCGTTCGCCGGTGCTCAACGCCGCAGCACTGCCGGTGCTCCGCGGCACCGCGCGGCGCGTGGTCGAGGCCGAGCAGCACGGCGGTCTGGCCGTGGCCCAGGGATACGCCGTGCTCGCGGGTCCGGGTTCTCCGCAGCGGGGCGTGTTGTCGGCGCGCCTGTTCGCGCGGGCGAGCGAGGACGCGCGAGAACGCCGGCGCGGGCAGATGTTCGTGTTCGGGTTGAGTTCGCTGGCCCTGGTTCTCGCCGTGGGTGCGGGTCTGGCGCTTTCGGGCCGGATCGTGGGGCCCATCCGCAATCTCGTGGCCGCGACCGATCGTATCGCCCGCGGCGAACTCGACCGGCGCGTGCCCGAGAGCGGCGGTGACGAGATCGGCCAGCTCGTGCGCGCGTTCAACCGGATGACCGATGCGCTCAACCAGAGCCGCCGGCAGCTCGCGGCGCGGCGCTCGTTCCTCGAGACCGTCCTCGGAAGTCTCGGTGCCGCGGTGCTGGTGCTCGACGAGCACTCCGAGGTGCTCGAGCGCAACCGCGCGGCGACCACCCTGCTCGGCGACGACGAGGGCGCCTTCGTCCGCCGACTGCGTGCACTCGGTCCGCCCGACGAACCCACCGACACCGAGGTCGTCCTCGGCCGCGCCGACGGACCGCGGACCCTGCGCACGGTGGTCTCGCCCGCCCGCCTCGAGTCGGGCCGGCCCGGCTGGCTGGTGGTCTTCGACGACGTCACCGAGTTGCTGGCGAGCCGCCGCCTGGCCCTGTACGCGCAGATGGCCCGTCAGGTCGCCCACGAGGTGAAGAACCCGCTGACGCCGATCCAGCTGTCGGCGCAGATGGTCCGTCAGGCCGTCCGGGACGAGCACCCACGACTCGACGAGATCGTCCGCGAGAACACCGGGACCATCGAGACCCAGGTCGAGCGTCTGCGGAGCATCGCCTCGGAGTTCAGCCTGCTGGGCCGGGAGCGCCTCGAGGACCTCGGTGAGATCGAGATCGAGCCTCTTTTGCAGGAAGTTCGCAGTCTGTACCCGTCTCCCCGCGCCGACGGTGCGATCGAGACCCGGGTCGAGGGCCCGCTCCGGGCGCTGGGCTCGCGCGAGGCCCTGCTGAAGGTCCTCACCAACCTGGTCGAGAACGCCCGGCAGGCGATGGGCGATCGTGGTACGGTGCGCCTCGAGGCCCGTTCCGAGGGCGCCCGCGTCCGGATCGACGTGCTGGACGAAGGGCCGGGTATCGACCCCGACGTGCAGGACCGCCTGTTCGAGCCGTACTTTTCGACCAAGAGCACCGGCACCGGCCTGGGCCTGGTGATCTGCCGGAGCCTCACCGAGAAGATGGGGGGCACGATCGGCCTTCGGAACCGCACCGATCGGCCCGGAGCGGTGTCGACACTGTCGCTCGCCGCGGCCCCGGAGACGGCCGATCCCGGCCGGGAGGCCTCCGATCGGAACGATTCACCACCCCCGGTGTAGACCTTCGACCATGACCACGTTCCGCCCCGCACTCCTCGTGACCGCTCTGGTCCTGGTCGCGTTCGCGCCTCCGGCGCACGCCCAGTTCACCGAGGACCTCGGCCGCGTGCGCGTGGCGCGCCTGCAGTACGCCGGTGGGGGGGACTGGTACGCCGACCCGAGCAGTCTTCCCAATCTGCACGCCGAGCTCACCCGGCGGACGGGCATCCCCACCGTGGAGCGCGACCTCGCGCTGACGCTCGACGACGAGCGTCTCTACCGCTACCCGCTGCTCTACGCCACCGGCCACGGGGTGATCCGGCCGCTGCCGGCCGACGTGCAGCGCCTGCGCCGCTATCTGGACGCCGGTGGGTTCCTGTGGGTCGACGACAACTACGGCATCGACACGAGCTTCCGGCAGCTGGTGGCCGACCTGTACCCCGACGCCGAGCTCGTCCCGGTCGGATCGGATCATCCGATCTACAGTTCCTTCTATCGTCTCGACGGTCTGCCCAAGATCCACGAACACGACGGGGATCCGGCGCAGGGCTACGGGGTGTTCCACGAGGGACGGATGGCGATCTTCTACTCGTGGAGTTCCGACATCGGCGACGGGCTCGAGGACCCGGCCGTGCACGACAATCCCCCCGAGGCGCGCGAAGCGGCCCTGCGCATGGCCGTGAACGTGGTCGTGTTCGCACTCACCCAGCCCTGACGGGGCGGGTGCATCGCGCGAACCCGGTCCTGATCGCCGAGCGAACGATCGAGGAGAGGTGGTCCCAGCCGTGAACCGCAGCACCGCACACAGCGACTCGTCGACCCGTCTCAAGTCGCGGCTGCGCCGCGAGCTGCGTTGGCTGCGGCTCCGCCTGGTCGGTCACGCCCTGATCATGCTGCTCGGCGGCGTGGGGTTGATGGGCGCGGCGGCCGTGATCACGGTTCCCGGATGGTCACAGCTGGGCGAGCCCGCCGCCTGGGCGCTGTGGGCCCTGCTCGGCCTCGCCGTGGGCTGGGTCGTCGTCTTCGAGGTGATCCGTCCGCTGCGACGGATCGCGGATCTCAAGGGGTTCTCGCGGACGCTCGAGTCGCACGGCGACTACTCCAACCTGCTCGAGGCGGCGACGCAGTTCTCGTCGTACCGACGCGCCGATCCCGTCGTGCGGGGGGCCTCGTCGGAACTCGTCGACGAGATCGTCCGTCGCGCGTCGGAGATGGCCGAGGCGACACGTCTGGCGCCCCGTGTTCCCCTGGTGGGCGTGGGCGCGAACGTGGTGCTGGCCGGCGTCGCCCTCCTGCTGTGGATCTTCGTCGGGCTCGGAGCGCCCGAGCGGGTTCACTGGGCCTCGTCGGTACTCGCGAATCCCTCGTCGCTGCGCACGGTCCAGCCGACCGCCGGGCTGTACTCGGTGAGTGGCGACCAGCGCGTGGCCGTGGGCGGCGATCTCGAACTGACCGTGCACGACTTCGTCGAGGGCGACGAAGACGTCGTGCTCGAGGTGAACCGCACCGGGGACTTCTGGCAGCAGAAGCCCACCGAGCTCGCGCCCGTGCCCGAGGATCCCGCTCCCTACCGGCGCGCGCGCATCGGTCTGGCCGGGATCGAGGATCCCTTCCGCTACCGATTCCGCAAGGGCACCGCGGTCAGCGCGACGCACCGCGTCGAGGTGAGGGAACGGCCGGTGATCACCGACCTGACGGTTCGCCTGGTGCCGCCGGCCTACACCGGTCGTGAGGCCCGCGAACTCGAGAACCCCGGCGGCAGCCTCACCGTGCTCGAGGGCACGCGGGTCGAGATCGAAGGACACGCCAGCAGTCCATTGCGCGAGGCGCGGCGTCTCGACGAGGCCGGCGCCCACGCCCTGCAGGTCGAAGGCGATCGCTTCGACGGCGAGTTGCTGGTGACCGACGACACGAGCTTCCGCATCGAACTCGTCGACCGCGAAGGACTGTCGAGCCAGGCGCTCACCACCTACCGTCTTCTCGCCCAACCCGACGAGGCCCCGAGCGTGCGCGTCACGTTGCCCGCCGAGGACCTCCCGCTCGAGCGCGACCTGAAGATGGAGATCGCCGGCCTGGCCGCCGACGACGTCGGTCTGGCGCGTCTCGACCTCGTGTACCGCAACGAACTCGAGACCGCGTGGAGTCGCGTGCCCCTGTTCGTGGAGGGCGACAGTACGCGCGCTCCCGAGGAGATCCTCGACCTCGAGGTCGACCGCGGCACCCTCGACGTGGCCGTGAACTTCGTTTGGGACCTCGGACTGCTCGACCTGATCCCCGGCGATGCCGTGGTCTACGCGCTCGAGGCCACCGACAACAACGACCTCGAGGGCGGTCAGGTCACCCGCAGCCGTACCTGGCGCCTGCGTCTGCCCACCATTGCCGAGGTCTTCGATCTCGACCGCGAGGAGCGCCAGGGCGAGAGCCGCGAGCTGAAGGACCTGCTCTCGCAGGGCGAGGACGTGCGCGAGGACCTCGAACGGCTCAACCGCGAGCTGATGAAGGACCCCGAGCCCGACTGGGACAAGCAACAGGAGATCCGCGAGACCCTCGAGCGGCAGCAGGCCCTGCGCGAGAAGCTGCAGGGTTCGATCGGCGACATGCAGCAGCAGCTCGAGGAGTTCGAGCGCAACAACGCCGGCAGCCTCGAACTGGCCGAGAAGATGGAGACCATCCAGGAGCTGATGGAGTCCCTGCAGGACGACCAGTCGCTGCAGGCCTACCTCGAGGCCATGGAAGAGGCCATGGAGCAGCTCACGCCGCACGAGGTCCAGCGGCAGATGGAGGACGCCCTCACCGACCAGGAGGAGTTCAACCGCCGTCTCGACCGCACCATCGAACTCCTGCGTCAGCTCGAGCGCGAGCGTCAGATGTCCGATCTGGTCGAAGAGGTGAACGAGTACCTCCGCCGCCAGGACCAGCTCGCCGAGCTGACCGAGCCCGGCGAGGAGGCCGAGCCGCAGGAGGGCGAACCGACCGAGGGCGAGCAGGAGGGCGAACCGCAGGACGGCGAGCAACAGGACGGGGAACCGTCGGAGTCCGAGTCGGGCGAGTCCGAATCCCAGGAGGGTGAGCAGCCCGAGGGCGAGCAACGGGACGGCGAGCCGTCGGAGGGCGAGTCGCCGGAGTCCGAGTCCCAGGACGGCGAGCAGCCGCAGGGCGAGCAGC